>DASWQM010000121.1:0-14625 GCA_036403675.1 Solirubrobacteraceae bacterium
GATCGCGCTCGTGCCGCTCGTCGCCCCGACGACGCCCGAGGAGCGCCTGGCGCGCATCGGGGCGCGCGCCCGTGGCTTCCTCTACACGGTGGCGGTCACCGGCACGACCGGCGAGCGCGCGAGCGGCGAGGACGAGTACCGCGCGATCCTCGACCGTGTGCATGCCCACACGTCGCTGCCGGTCGCGCTGGGCTTCGGGATCGGGACGCCGGAGCAGGCCGCCGCGGCTGCGCGCGCCGGCGCCGACGGCGTCATCGTGGGCAGCCGGCTCGTCCGTGCCGCGGCCGAAGCCGCCGATCCGGCGGCCGCGACGGGGCAGGTCGTGGCGGCACTTGCCGCCGGGCTCATCCGTTAGGCTGCCCCACTGCTCATGGGCCTCGTCCTCACCACGACCTTCGGACTCGTCCTGTGGATCGTCCTCTGGGCGATCGGCATCAAGGCACTGGACGCGTTCCTGGTCGCGGCCGTCGTCATCTTGCTCGGCGCCACGAGCCGCATCCTCGCCCCGTACCTGCCCGGCCGGCAGTAGCTCTCGTGCACGGTGGGCTTCGGGCGGCGAGCGCCTGTGTCCTGACCGTGATGGCGCTCGCGGCGGTCGGCTGCGGCGCCAACGGCGGCGACGGCGGCGCCTCGCAGGATGGGCCCAGCACGGTGACGATCTACTCGAGCCTGCCGCTGCACGGGCCCGATCGCGAGCGCTCGCGCGACATGGTCAACGCGATCAAGCTCGCGCTGCAGGAGTCCGCCGGCAAGATCGGCCCGGTGAGCGTCACGTACGTCTCGCTGGACTCCTCGACGCCGGAGATGGGCACGTGGACGAGCGACCGCGTGCTGGACAATGCCCGCACGGCCGTGCGCGACCTCAACGCGATCGCCTACATCGGCGAGCTCGACTCCGCCGCCACCGCGCTGTCGCTGCCGCTGACGAACGAGGGACACATCCTCCAGGTCAGCCCGGCGAGCACGTACGACGGGCTCACGCGGTCCGGCGGCAGCCGTCCCGCCGAGCCCGACCGCTTCTACCCGTCCGGAGAGCGGACGTTCGGGCGCGTCGTTCCTCCCGACCACGTGCAGGCGGCCGCGCTCGTCGGCTACATGAAGACGGAGGGCGTGCGCCGCGTGGCGCTGCTCGCCGATCGCGATCTCTATGGCGCCGGCCTCGCCGAGCAGGTCGCCGCGGCCGCGCCACAGCAGGGGATCCAGGTCGTCGAGCGCGGCGACATCGACGTGCGCAAGCGCGACTTCAGCGATCGTGGCGCCGAGATCGCCATGCTCCACCCGGAGGCGTTCCTCTTCACGGGCGACCCGTCTCCCGGGGCGGCGCGGCTCTACGACGCCGTCGCGGCGGCCGACCCGAGCCTGTTGCTCTTCGGCCCCGGCGCCTTGGCCGACACGACGTTCGTGCGCTCGCTGCCGCCCGCGGTGACGCGGCGCATGCGGCTCACGACGGCGGTGCTTCCGCCGCAGCTGCTGCCTCGCTCCGCGCGCGAGTTCGACGCGCGCTTGCGCAGGACGTTCGGCCGCCCGCCTGCACCCGAGGCGCTGCAGGCCTACGAGGCGACGCGCGTCGTCCTCGATTCGATCCGCGGCGCGGGCGCTAGGGGCAACGACCGCGCGGCCGTGACCGACGCGTTCTACGCGACCCGCAACCGCAACTCCGTGCTCGGGACGTACTCGATCGACCGCTTCGGGGACACGAGCCTCAGCACGTTCGCCGGCGACCGCGTGACGGGATCGGGCCTCGTCCTGGACAAGGTGCTGAAGGTAAAGCGCTGAAAACTTGCGTTTGAAGGGCTCCCGGCGACCCGCGCGAACACCGCATTAACCCGTGTACGATCGGGCCGAATCTTGTACCAGTCCTCACGAGGAGGGATCCATTTGCGTTGCAATCGAGCAATCCTGGGCGGCATGGTGCTGCCCGTGCTCGCCATCGGAGTCGCGGCCTGCGGCAGCGACAACAAGTCCAGCAGCGGCAGCACCGCAGGCTCCACGCTGACGATCTACTCCTCGCTGCCGTTGCAGGGCACCTCCCGGGGCCAGTCCGAGGCCGTCATCAACGGCGAGAAGCTCGCACTCGAAGAGGTCGGCAACAAGGTCGGCAACTTCACCATCAAGTACCAGTCGCTCGACGACTCGACCGCGCAGAACCCTGGCACCGCAGATGAGGGCCAGACCGCGCAGAACGCCCGCCAGGCGGTGCGCGACAAGTCGGCGATCTTCTACCTGGGTGAGTTCAACTCCGGCGGTACGAAGGTCTCGCTGCCGATCCTCAACAAGGCCAACATCCCGCAGATCAGCCCTTCGAACACGTACATCGGCCTGACGACGATCGAGCCGGGCTCCGAGCCGGGCGAGCCGCAGAAGTACTACCCGACCGGGAAGCGCACGTACGCCCGCGTCGTGCCGCGCGACAAGATCCAGGGCGCAGCGCTCGCCACCGTCATGAAGGAGGACGGTTGCAAGACCGCGACGCTGTGGAACGACAAGTCCACGTACGGCGCCGGTCTCGCGCGCAACATCAAGCAGTCCGCGTCGTCGGCCGGCGTGAAGATCGAGAACGAGCAGGGCACGGACAAGAACGCGCCCAACTACCGCTCGATCGCGTCGAAGATCAAGTCCGACTGCTTCGTCTTCGCCGGCGTCACGGGCGAGAACGGCGTGCAGGTCTACAAGGACGTCGCCGCCGCGGCGCCGAACGCCAAGCTCTACGGCCCCGACGGCGTGGCCGAGGAGGCGTTCACGAACCCGAAGAAGGGCGGCATCCCTGCCTCCATCGCCAAGCGCGTGAAGATCACGGTTGCCACGCTCGGCGTCAAGGACCTGCCGAGCGCGGCCTCGACGCTCGACAAGTACAAGCAGAAGTACAACACCCAGACCGTCGACCCGTACGGCATCTACGGCTACGAGACGATGGCGCTCGCCCTCGACTCGCTCAAGCGCGCGGGCGCCAAGGCCAACGACCGCGCCGCGGTGCTCACGGCGCTGTTTGCCACGAAGGACCGCCAGAGCGTCCTCGGGACCTACTCGATCGACAAGAACGGCGACACGTCGCTGACCGACTACGGGCTGTACGACATCAAGGACGGGCTGCCGAACTACGTCAAGAAGATCGCCGCGGCCGCATAGGCGACCGGGCACGAGGCGGGGGCGGGCGGCAGCGCCGCTCGCCCCGCCACAACCGTTCAGGATTCAGGGAAGATTCTCAAGGATGAGCGTCGAGACAGCCACCGCCGCAAAGCCCGTCGGGCGCCGCCCCTCCGACGCGCTGCGCGAGGCGTTCAGCAAGTACGGCCTCATCACGGTCCTGGCGGCGCTGCCGATCTATCTCGGCATCACCGACCTCGCGCGGGACGGGACCCTCACGCAGCTTGGCAACAACCTCGTGCTCGGGCTGTCCAACGGGGCGATCTACGCGCTCATCGCGCTCGGATACACGCTCGTCTACGGGATCATCGAGCTCATCAACTTCGCCCATGGCGAGGTGTTCATGATCGGGTCGATGGTCGCGTTCGGGCTCTGGGGGACGCTCGGCCTCGGCCTCGCGACGGGGCCCGCCGGGCTCGCAGTCGGACTGTTCGTGGCGCTCCTGGCGGCGATGGTCGTCTGCGGCGTGATGAACGTCATGATCGAACGCGTCGCCTACAAGCCGTTGCGCAACGCGCCCAAACTGGCCCCGCTCATCACGGCGGTCGGCATGTCGTTCATCCTGCAGAACGTGGGGGTCCTGTGGCTCGGGTCCTCGCCGTCGTCGGTGCCCGACCTCATCCGCTCCCAGGAGACGCTCGTCAACCTCGGCGGCGTCGTCATCCACCGCGGCGACGTCCTCGCGATCGCGGTGACGATCCCGCTCGTCTTCGTGCTGACGTCGTTCATCGCCCGCAGCCGCCTCGGCAAGGCGATGCGCGCGACCGCGCAGGACCCCGACGCCGCGCGGCTCATGGGCATCAACGTCAACACGACGATCTCGATGACGTTCCTGCTCGGCGGCATGCTTGCGGGCGCCGCCGGCCTCATCAACCTCCTCTACCAGACGAGCGTCTGGTACTTCCAGGGCTTCACCGCCGGCCTTATCGCCTTCACCGCCGCCGTCATGGGTGGCATCGGCAACCTCAAGGGCGCGGTCCTCGGCGGGATCATCATCGGCTGCATCCAGCAACTCGCCGACAACCGGATCGGGGCCCAGTGGACCACCGCCGTCGTGTTCGGCTATCTCGTGCTCATCATGGTCTTCCGACCGCAAGGGCTGATCGGCGAGGTCACGAGGGAGGCCGGATGACGAACGCCACGGCGATCTTCGGCCGCAACAAGAACCTCGTCATGGCGGTGCTCTGCCTCGGCGGTGCCGGCCTGCTGCCGCTGTTCTTCGACCCGCTCTCGAACGTCACCGACAACTTCATCACGGCCGGCGCGTACGTCGTCATGGCGCTCGGCCTGAACATCGTGGTCGGCTTCGCGGGCCTGCTCGACCTGGGCTACGTCGCGTTCTACGCGATCGGCGCCTACACCGTGGGCTGGTTCGCATCCGACCACTTCGCGGCCGTCAACGGCGGGAAGGGCATCCACATCGCCTCGGGCGCCCTCACCAGCCACCTGGCCGGCATCCACCTGAACTTCCTCCTGATCCTCCTCGTCGCGGTCATCATCGTCGGGATCGCCGGCATGCTCATCGGCTTGCCGACGCTGCGCCTGCGCGGCGACTACATCGCGATCGTGACGCTGGCCTTCGGCGAGATCGTCTACCGCTTCGCGGTCAACGGCGACCAGATCACATTCGCCGACGGCTACAAGCTCACCAACGGTCGCCAGGCGATCTCGCCGATCGACTCGATCGATCTGCCCGGCCTGCCGCCGTTCGACTCCGCGGTCGACCTCCGACCATATTTCTGGTTCGTGCTCGCGCTCGTCGCACTCGTGCTGCTCGTGAACTTCCGCCTGCGCGACTCGCGCCTCGGGCGCGCCTGGATCGCGATTCGCGAGGACGAGGTCGCGGCGGCGTCGATGGGTGTCCCGCTCGTCAAGACGAAGCTCCTCGCGTACGCGACGGGCGCGGCCTTCGGCGGCATGGCAGGAGCGTTCCTGGGCTCCTACCAGTTCACGGTGCAGGCCGACCAGTTCAAGTTCGGGTTCTCGATCTTCCTCCTCGCGATGATCATCCTCGGCGGCCTGGGGTCCATCTGGGGGGTCGTCTTCGGGGCGCTCCTGCTGTCGTTCATCAACACGTACTTCATCCCGAACGTCTTCAACAGCCTCCCGCACAAGCTCGGCCTGGACTTCGACCTGACGGTGTTGAGCTTCGGCATCTTCGGCTTCCTCATCCTCATCGTCATGGTCCTGCGCCCGCAGGGCCTGTTCCCCGAGCGACGAAGAGCCCTGGAGCTCACCGAGGGGATCGGCGCGGGCGACAGTACGTTCGAGGTCAGCCAGCCGTGACAGCGCACCATTGCTCGACCGTCGTCGTCATCGACCCGGGAGGCCTGTCCTCGCGATGACGGTTCCCGTCGCAGCCCCGCCGGCCTCCATCGGCGACGGCAACCGCCCCGCGCTGCTGGCGACCGAGGCGGTCTCCAAGACGTTCGGCGGCCTCGTCGCGGTCAACGACGTGTCGTTCTCGATCCCGCAGCATTCGATCGTCTCGATCATCGGCCCCAACGGCGCCGGCAAGACGACGTTCTTCAACATGCTGACGGGCCTCTACAAGCCGTCGGTCGGACGGATCGTGTTCGACGGCCGGGACATCTCGCGGACGCGGCCGGACCGGATCACGACGCTCGGCATCGCGCGGACCTTCCAGAACATCCGCCTGTTCGCGACGATGAGCGCGGTCGAGAACGTCATGGTCGGCCAGCACGCGCGCATGCGCGCCGGGCTGATCGGCTCGGTCGTGCGCCCGCCGCGCGTCCGCAGGGAGGAGCGCGCGGTGCGCGCGAAGGCGCACGAGATGCTGAGCTACGTCGGCCTCGCCGAGCGCGTGCACGACGAGCTCGCCGTCAACCTCTCCTACGGCGACCAGCGGCGCGTCGAGATCGCCCGCGCGCTGGCCTCCGACCCGCGGCTGCTGCTGCTCGACGAGCCGACCGCCGGCATGAATCCGCAGGAGTCCGACCGCCTGACGGCGTTCATGCGCCGGCTGCGCGACGAGCGCGAGCTGACGATCCTGCTCATCGAGCACGACATGAAGGTCGTCATGGGCGTCTCCGAGCGGATCACGGTCCTCGACCACGGCGAGAAGATCGCCGAGGGCGACCCGGCCGACGTGCGCGCCAACCCGGTGGTCGTCGAGGCCTACCTCGGAAAGCAGGGCTAGTGCTCCTCGAGATCGACGACATCCACACGTTCTACGACAACATCGAGGCGCTCAAGGGCGTCACGCTGACGGTCGAGGAGGGCGAGGTCGTGACGCTCATCGGCTCCAACGGGGCCGGCAAGTCGACGACGCTGCGCTCGATCTCCGGGCTGAGCCCCCCGCGCTCGGGCTCGATTCGCTTCAACGGCCGCGAGATCTCGCGCACGCCCCCGCAGGACATCGTCCGCCTCGGCATCTCGCAGTCGCCCGAGGGCCGGCGCTGCTTCTCGCGCATGACCGTCGGCGAGAACCTCGACATGGGCGCCTACCTGCGCCGCGACAACGAGGTCTCCTCCGACCTCGAGCGCGTCTTCGACCTCTTCCCGCGCCTGAAGGAGCGCGAGCGCCAGAAGGCGGGCACGATGTCCGGCGGCGAGCAGCAGATGCTCGCGATCGGGCGCGCGCTCATGGCCCGCCCGACGCTCCTGCTGCTCGACGAGCCGTCGATGGGCATCGCGCCGATCCTCGTCGACCGCATCTACGAGACGATCGCCGAGATCAACAGGCAGGGAACGACGATCCTGCTCGTCGAGCAGAACGCCAACTACGCGCTCGGCGTCTCGACGCGCGGCTACGTGCTGGAGACCGGCAAGGTCGCCCTCACCGACGCGTCCGACGCGCTGCGCACGAACCCCGACGTCCAGCGGGCCTACCTCGGCGCATGACGATCATCGCGAACGTCGGCGCCCTCGCGCTCTACCTGCTGTTCATCTGGCTCGGCTCGGCGATCGTGGCCGCCTACCTGTCCGAGCGCAAGGGCTACGGCGAGAAGGCCGGGCTCGCGTCGGGGCTGCTGCTGAGCGTCCTCGGCGTCGTCATCTGGCTCGGCATCCCGCCGAAGGCGGACTCGGACTGGCGCGTCGTCGGGCCGCTGCCGTGGCAGCGCGAGAAGCTCGGCGGGTAGCGCCCGCTACCCCTCCTGCTCCGCGAGCGTGTCGCGCAGCGCCTCGTCGAGATCGGGGTGCGCGAACTCGTAGCCGAGCTCGCCGGCGCGGCCGGGGATCATCCGCACGCCGGTGAGGACGACCTGGGCCATCTCGCCGTACAGGGTCTTCAGCGCGAAGCCCGGGACCGGCGCGACCGCCGGCCGGTGCAGGGCTTGCCCGAGCGCGCGCGAGAACTCCTTGTTCGTCACCGGATTCGGCGCCGACGCGTTGATCGGCCCGGCGAAGCCCGGCGCCTCGAGCGCCGCGAGGTAGATGCCGACGAGGTCGTCGCGGTGGATCCACGGCATGTACTGCTTGCCGCCGCCGATCGGCCCGCCGAGGCCCGCCTTGAACGGCGGCAGCATCTTCGCCAGCGCGCCGCCCTCGGCGTCGAGGACGATCCCCGTGCGCACCTTCACGACGCGCGTGCCCGACTTCGCCGCGTCCGCCTGGCTCTCCAAGCGCACGCACACGCCGGCCAGCCAGTCGGTGCCGGGCGGCTGCCGCTCGTCGACGGGCTCGTCGCCGCATGCGCCGTAGAAGCCCGAGGCCGACGCGCACACGAAGACCGGCGGGCGCGGCTCGGCCTCGAGGATGCCGTGGACGAGGTTGCGCGTCCCGTCCTCGCGGCTGGAGAGGATCTTCCGCTTGACCTCCGTGCTCCAGCGCTGCGCGACGTCCTCGCCGGCGAGATGGACGACGGCGTCGCGGCCCGCGAGCGCCGCCGGCGGCGCGCCCTCGTTCTCCGGGTCCCAGCGCGCGGCCTCGACGCCGAGCCGCTCGCTCGCCCGGTCGGGATCGCGCGAGAGAACCGTGACCTCGTCGCCGCGCGCCTGCAGCGCCGCGACGAGGTGCGACCCGATGCGCCCGGTCGCCCCGGTGACGGCGACCTTCATGGGAGCGGCGCGACACCCACGCGGGCAGGCACGACCATGGTCACGTCACGAGCATACGGCCGCGCCCCGGCGGCCGCCGGCTGCCGTTACGGCGTCGGCTCGTCGACCGGGCGATGGCGGCGGCGCCGGGCGGCGATGAGCTGCGGGCTGGCGGTCGGGATCCGGTCCAGGCGCGGGCCCCACTCGTCGGCGGCGCGGACGACCTCGAGGATGCGCATCCAGCAGCCGACCTTCGGGTCGGCGTGGTAGTGGCCCACGTAGCCGCTGCTCCAGTACCCGTCGGAGCGGTCACCGTTGCCGTTGAGCGTCACGAACGGCGCGTTGCCGTCGATCGTCTCGCCGCAGAAGTTGCAGGTGTAGATGATGCTCATGCGCGCTTCCTTGCGTTGGGGGCTCCATGGCGCCGGCATGGCGCCGCATGTCTGGGTGATGCATGGTACGGGAGGCACGGGATCACGTCATCCGTGTGCGTAGAGTGCCGGACCGATGTCCGGCCGGCCCGACGAGCTCTTCCTCATCGACGGCAACTCGCTCGTATACCGGGCGTTCTTCGCGCTGCCCGAGTCGATCGCGACCTCCACGGGCTTCCCGACGAACGCGATCTTCGGCTTCGCGTCGATGCTCGTGAAGATCCTCACCGAGCACGGCACGAAACCGACGGTCGTCGTCTGGGACGCGGGCGCGAGCGGGCGCAAGGAGGTCTACCCCGAGTACAAGGCGCAGCGCAGCACGCGCCCCGATCTCCTCGGCGAGCAGTGGCCGCACTTCGAGCCGCTCGTCGAGGCCTTCGGCTACACGAACGTGCGCCTCGACGGCTTCGAGGCCGACGACGTCATCGCGACGCTCGCCGAGCGGGCCCGTGAGCGCTCGATCCCCGTCGTCATCGTCACCGGCGACCGCGACGCCTTCCAGCTCATCGATCCCGAGGGGCTCGTGACGGTCATGGCGACGTCGCGCGGCATCACCGACACGAAGCTCTACGACCATCAGGCGGTCATCGACCGCTACGGCATCGCGCCCGAGCTCATCCCCGACTTCTACGGCCTCAAGGGCGACACGAGCGACAACATCCCCGGCGTCCCGGGGATCGGCGACAAGACCGCGTCCCAGCTCCTGCAGAACTACGGCGACCTCGAGGGCGTGCTGGGCTCGATCGACGAGATCTCGGGCGCGAAGCGCAAGCAGAACCTCACCGAGCACGCCGAGGACGCTCGCGTCTCGAAGGTCCTCGCGACGATGCGCCGCGACCTGCCGGTCGACCTGGACGTCGTCGAGGCTGCCGCGCGCACCCCCGACCGGTCGCGGCTGCGCGAGGTCTTCCGCGAGTTCGAGCTGCGCGACCCGCTGCGCCGCCTCGAGGAGATCCTCGGCGAGGACGAGGCCGCGCCGGCGCCCGTGGCCTCCACGACGCTGACGGCAACGGTCCGCGCCGGCACGCTCGCCGACGTCGCCGGCCTCGCGGGCGACGAGCTCGTCCTCGCGGCGCGCGCGCCCGAGATCCCCGAGGGCGAGCTGCTCGCCGTCGACAGCACCTGGCGCTTCGCCGTCGCCGGCTCCGACGGGGTCCTGACCGGCGCGATGGACGACCCCGCGGAGCTCGTCGCCGCCGTCGGCGAGCGGCCGGTCGTCGCCTACGACGCCAAGGCGCTGGGCAGCGTGCCGCCGAACCTCGTCCACGACGCGCTGCTCGGGGCGTACCTGCTGGAGCCCGCCCGCCGCGGCTATCCGTTGCGCGAGCTGCTCGAGGAGCGCGGGCTGGCCGCGGCCGGCGTCGAGGATCCCGTCGCCGCCGAGGCGCTGCTCGTCGGCGAGCTGTCGGTCTGGCAGCGCGAGCAGATCGACGGCCGCGGCCTGCGCACCGTGATGGACGAGATCGAGCTCCCGCTCGTGCCGGTCCTGCGGCGGATGGAGCTCGAGGGCGTGCGGCTGGACACGAGCCGCCTCGCCGAGATCACCGCGCGCGTGCGCGACGAGGTCCACACGCTCGAGCACGAGATCTGGCGCCTCGCCGGAACGGAGTTCGTCATCGGGTCGCCGCAGCAGCTCGGCGAGGTCCTCTTCGAGACGCTCGGCCTGTCGAGGAAGCGGCGCGGGAAGACCGGCTTCTCGACCGACGCGCGCGTCCTGCAGGCGATCCGCGAGGAGCACGAGATCATCCCGCTCATCGAGCGCTGGCGTGAGCTCAACCAGCTCGACAAGACGTACCTCTCGGTCCTGCCGCAGCTCGCCGCCGCCGACCCGCGCTCGCGCATCCACACGACGTTCCTGCAGGCCGCGGCGACGACCGGGCGGCTGGCCTCGACGAACCCGAACATGCAGAACGTCCCGATCCGCACGGCGCTCGGGCGCGAGATCCGCGGCTGCTTCGACGCCGAGCCCGGCAACGTCCTCGTGAGCGCCGACTACTCGCAGATCGAGCTGCGCGTGCTCGCCCACATCGCCGACGAGCCGGTGCTGAAGGAGATCTTCGTGCGCGGGGAGGACGTCCACACGGCCACTGCGTCGAAGGTGTTCCAGACCGCGCCGGAGGATCTCGACCTCGGCCAGCGCTCGAAGGCGAAGATGGTCAACTACGGCATCGTCTACGGCCTCAGCGACTTCGGGCTGGCCGACCGCCTGGGAATCCCGCGCGAGGAGGCCAAGGAGATCATCGACACGTACCTCGAGCGCTTCCCGGCCGTACGCGCCTTCATCGACCGCACGATCGAGAGCGCCCGGGAGAAGGGCTACGTCACGACGCTCTGGGGCCGGCGCCGCCAGATCCCCGAGCTGAAGGCGCGCAACTGGCAGGTCCGCACGCTCGGCGAGCGCCTGGCGGTCAACACCGTCATCCAGGGCACGGCCGCCGACGTCATGAAGCTCGCGCTCGTGCGGGTCGACGCGGCGCTGCGCGACTCGCCCGTGCGGCCGATCCTCACGGTCCACGACGAGCTGCTCTTCGAGGGCCCTGCCGAGGAGGCCGACGCGGTGCGCGAGCTCATCCGCCGCGAGATGTGCGCGGTCTGGGAGTACGACCCGCCGCTGGCGGTCGACATCGGCGTCGGGCCGACCTGGATGGAGGCCAAGTAGCCGTGGACCGCGGCGCGGCCGTCCTGCTGACCGCGCTCGCGGGCGGGCTCGTCGCGCTGCAGGCCCCGGTCAACTCGACGCTCGGCCGCGCGATCGGGACGTGGCAGGCGGCGTTCTTGTCGTTTGCGATCGGGACCGTGGCGCTTGCGCTCATCGCGGCGCTCGCGGACGGCGGCATGAGCCGGATCGCCGGCGTGCGCGACGTCTCGCTGCTGTACCTCGTCGGTGGGGTGCTCGGGGCGGCGTACGTCACCTCCGTGCTCGTGACCGTTCGGACGCTCGGCCTCGGCGGCGTCACCGCCGCGACGATCGCCGGCCAGCTCGCGGTCTCGGTGGTCGCCGACCACCTCGGCATCCTCGGCGTCGCCAGGCAGCCGGTCACCGCCGCGCGCGTCGCCGGCATCGCGCTGCTGGCCGCCGGCACGTACCTCGTCGTCCGCGACTAGCGGACGCCGCGGCCTGCGACGTTCGTCGCCGCCGCCTGTCCGCCGACCGGAGGACGTCGTGCGCGATCGCGCCGTGAGCCGTGCGAAAACGGACCTGTGCCCGGACCGTGCCCGCGTGGGAACGTTGGCGTCGCCGAGCCGCCGCCGGTGGCGGGCGATCCGGGAGCCGCGATGAAGCCGAATGCGAGGAGCGATGTCGAAGTGGCGTGAGCAGCGCGACGCCGCGCGTGACGCCGGGCCGCCGCCCCGCATCGGCACCGCCGTCGTCCGCTTCATGCTCGGCAGCCTGCTGGCGATCGCCGTCGTCGTCATCGGCGGCTTCATCGCGCTGCGCTCGGTGGCGGTCAAGGAGGCCGTGCGCGACACCCGCGAGCGCGTCTCCGCGGAGGGGCGGCTGGTCCAGAACGCCGCCCTCGACGACGCGCTGCTGCGCGGCGACGCCGCGTCGATCGCAAAGCTCGACGAGCTCGTGCACGGGCAGGTGCTCGGCGGCTCCATCATGCGCGTGAAGATCTGGTCGCGCGACGGAGCGATCCTCTACTCCGACGCGCACGCGCTCATCGGGCAGCGCTACAAGCTCGCCGCCGACGATCGCGAGCTGTTCGACGGCAACGGCGCAGACGCCGCGCTGAGCGACCTCTCGAGGCCGGAGAACCGCCTCGAGCGCGGCCACGGCAAGCTCCTGGAGGCCTACTCGATCGTGCACACCCCGGACGGGACCCCGTTGCTGTTCGAGATCTACCAGCGCTTCAGCTCGGTGACCGCGAGCGGCCACCGGCTGCTGCGGGCCGAGGCACCGCCGCTCTTCGGCGGGCTGCTCGTGCTCCTCCTGTTCCAGGCGCCGCTCGCGTGGTCGCTCGGGCGCCGGCTGCAGCGCGGCCACCGCGACCGCGCCGCGCTGCTCGCCAACGCCGTCGAGGCGTCGGCGGCGGAGCGCCGGCGGATCGCGTCAGACCTCCACGACGGCGTCGTCCAGAACGTCGCCGGCGTGGCCTTCGGGCTGGCGCCGCTGGCCCGCACCGCGGAACGCCGCGGCGAGCTCGTCGATGCCGCCGAGCTGCGGCGGTCGATCGCCCAGCTGCGCCAGGGCGTGCGTGACATGCGGACGCTGCTCGTGGAGATCCACCCGCCGAACCTCGAGTCGGTCGGCCTGGAGGCCGCGCTGCACGACCTGCTCAGCCCGCTGCAGGCGCAGGGCATGGCGATCTCGCTCGACATCGACGTCTGTGCGGCCGGCGGCGAGTCGACCGACGCGCTCGTCTACCGTGTCGCGCGCGAGGCGATCCGCAACGTGCAGGCGCATGCCGAGGCGTCCACGATCCACGTCGCGCTGTGCCACCCGTCGCCGGCGACGACCCGGCTCGTCGTCGACGACGACGGCAAGGGCTTCGCGACGGCCGATCGCGAGCGCGCGGCGGCCGCAGGCCACGTGGGCCTCTCATTGCTCGAGGGACTCGTCCAGCAGGCGGGCGGCACGCTGACGGTCCGCTCGCGACCGGCCGGCGGAACGAGCCTGACCCTCGAGCTGCCGGCCGCGCCGCCGCGCGCACGCTCCGGCGACCGCGCCACCGCGTCGCCGGAGCCGGTCCCGGACGACCTCGAGCCCGTCGCGGGCTAGGCGGCGGTCGCGGCCGCCGCGCGCCGCGCCGCCGCCGGGCTCTCGCCGCGCGGGGGGCGGCAGATGTCGCGGTAGTGCCCGAAGGTCCAGCCCACGAGCCCGGGCGGGCTGATCGCACGGATCGCCGGCGTCAGCAGCCGCGTAGGGGTGATCCGCCCGACGAGGTGCTGGACGCGCAGCAGCCAGCGGTACTGCCAGAGGTGATCGGCGGAGAACGAGGCGTAGCGCCGCAGCGCCTGCTCGCGCGTCTGGCGTCGCTCGACGACGTCGACGAGCTCGCGCCCGAGCGCGAGGCCGAAGTAGAACGCCGGGCGGATGCCCTCGGCCGTCGTCGGCAGGCAGTGCCCCGCCGAGTCGCCGACGAAGAAGATCCCGTCCTCGACGGCAGGACGCAGCTGGTGGGGGATCCAGTTGCCCTGCCAGCGCTCGGCCGCCACGCCGACGTCGGCGGCGAGCTGCACTGTCGGCTCCTTGACGTGGTCGTGCGGGTCGAACGAGCCGACCCCGACGCGCAGCTCGCCGTCGGCGGGAAACGACCACGAGTAGCCGCGGCGCACGTACTTCGGGTCGATCCACAGCTCGAGGTCGTCGCCGCTGGCGTGTGGGTGGACCTCGAGGCCGCGCGACAGGCGCGCGTTCGGCGGCTGGACGTTCTTGCCGGCGCCGAGGATGCGCCGCCAGCCCAGGCCGTCGACGACGAGCGGTGCGCTCAGATCGCCGCGGTCGGTGTGGACCGTGAAGCCGGTGCGGCTTTCGACCTTCGCCGTCTCGAACTGCGCGCAATCCTCGGACTGCGCGCGCAGCAGCGCGCAGATGCGGCGGTAGTCGAACGTCGAGAAGGTGAACGGCAGCGGCCAGCGCAGCGTCCGCCCGGGGACGTGCACGACGAGCTCACCGAACGTCTGCTGGACCGCGTCCATGAGCCCGAGGTGCTCGAGCCACTCGGTCGGCGCGGCACAGGCGCTCGTCTGGCGCTCGCCGACCTCGTAGCGGTCGACGATGAGCACCCGGGCGTCGGTTTGCGCCAGCTCGCGCGCCACGGTCAGGCCCGCGAAGCTCGCGCCGCAGACCAGCACGTCCCATTCACCGTTCAGGGGCGTACGCGCGTCGCCGCGCTTGGTCGCTCGAACCGGCATTCGCGACGGGATTGTAAGGGCGCTAACCTCCCCTTCCACATGTCAACCATCACCGACGCTTCACCAGACGCGAAGGTCGTCGAGGGCTCCGACGGCCTGCTGCTCGAGATCGACGGGCAGATCGTCCCGAACTACGACGCCACGTTCACGATGTTCGAGGAGGGCGAGGTCGTCACCGGCATCGTCGTCCG
>DASWQM010000122.1:0-3016 GCA_036403675.1 Solirubrobacteraceae bacterium
CTGTGCATCCAGGCCGACCTGCCCAAGCCGAAGGTCGCGGTCGCCCAGACCGACATGCCCAACGCCTTCGCGATCGGGCGCTCGCAGAAGAGCGCGACCGTCTGCGCGACGACGGGGATCATGAAGCTGCTCCCGCCCGCCGAGCTCGAGGGCGTCATGGCGCACGAGCTCACACACGTCAAGAACCGCGACGTGATGATCATGACGATCGCCTCGTTCTTCGCCTCGGTCGCCTCGATGATCCTGCAGTTCGGGTTCTTCTTCGGTGGCGGCGGGCAGAGCGACGACGACGACGGCCCGGGCTTCTTCGTCGTCATCCTTGCCTCGCTGGCCGTCTACGTCATCTCCTTCGTCCTCATGATGGCCCTCTCGCGCTACCGCGAGTTCGTCGCCGACCGCGGCGCCGCGCTCATCACCGGTCGCCCGAGCGCGCTCGCCTCCGCGCTGCGCAGGATCGCCTCCGGGATGGACCGCCTGCCGCAGCAGGACCTGCGCGTCGCCAACGAGCTCAGCGCGTTCTTCATCGCGCCGCCGAGCAAGCAGGCGATCATGGGTCTCTTCGCGACGCACCCGCCGCTTGAGAAGCGCATCGAGGCGCTCGCGCGGCTCGAGGCGGAGCTCCAGCGCGGCACGCTCGCCGCCGCGTAGAGCCCAGGCGCACGTGGGCTTCCTCGACTCCCTGCTGGGCGGCCGCAAGAAGCTCAAGGGGCCGGCCCCGGACCGGCTCTTCGCCCTCTCGACGGCGTACGTCACGCTCGCGACCGGGCATGGGATCGTCACGAAGGGCGTCGCCGCGATCGTCTTCCAGCCGCTGGCGACGGCGGACTTCGAGTCGATCGTCGCCGAGATGGAGGAGATCCTGCGCGGCACCGGCGAGGAGACCGGGACGACGATCGAGGCCACCGAGGACGAGCACGGCTACCGCTGGATCATCCTGCGCGACGACGACATCGAGGACCTCGTCGTGGGCATCAACGCCGTCAGCGATGCGCTCGTCGTCGGCGGCTACGGCGATCGCGTGCTCGCCGCCGTGTTCGCGTTCCAGGACTCCAAGGGACGGCCCGTCTACTTCATCTACAACTACAAGCGCGGCTACTGGTATCCGTTCGTGCCGGCCGGGAAGCAGGCGCGTGACGGCGAGCGCGAGCTGCAGATCAAGGCGATCATCGGCGACGAGCTGCCCGTCGAGCCCGAGCTCGAGCGCTGGTTCCCGCTCTGGGGGATCCCGATCTAGCCTGTCGAGTGGCGCTCGCGGTAGCCGCGCACCTTCGCGCGGTTGCCGCAGACGCGCATGTCGCACCAGACGGCCGAGCGGTTGCGCGACGCGTCATAGAAGGCCGATAGGCAGTCGTCGGCGGGACAGACCTTCAGGCGCTGCCAGCTGCCGTCGTCGATCGCGCCGTTGACGATCGCCAGCAGGCGGCCGAGCGCGCCGTCGACACCGCCCGCGGCGGGCTCGAGGACCGTCTCGTCGTCGCCGGTGAAGCGCAGCGTCAGCCGTGCGCGGCGCGCCGCGGCGTCGAGCACCGCCACGGCCGCGGGGTCGAGCGGCTGACCGTGGTGGGCGAGCAGATGGGCGCGGAGCGCCTCGCGCAGCTGCGTCGCGTGCCGCAGGTCCTCGGCGCTCGGTCGGACGGAGGCGGCGCCGCCGAGCAGGTCGTGCTGGGCGAGCCAGCGGCCGAGGTCGGCCGGCCGCGCAAGCTCCTCGATCGCGTCGTCGATGTCGAGCGTGTTGACGAACGCGCGGACCGTCTCCAGGTCGCCGGGGGCGGGATTCGACATGACACCAGCATACGCGGTTGACGGGTTAGCTAACCATCAATATACTTTGGCTAGTTACACGACAGTCAGGGGCCCGACCATGTTCCCGTCCAGCTTCGCCAGCCTCATCGACTACTCGCGCCGCCCGCGCGTCCGCCGCGGCGCCAACCCGTCGGTCGGCGCGCCCGTGCTCATCCGCCACGCGCGCGCCGGCGACGAGCCCTCGATCGCGCGCCTCGCGGCGCTCGACGAGCAGGAGCTGCCGCAGGGGGAGCGGCTCATCGCCGAGGTCGGAGGCCGGCCGGTCGCCGCGGTCGAGGTGCGCAGCGGCGCCACGATCGCCGACCCGTTCGTCCCCACCAGCGCCGTCGTGGAGCTGCTGGGTCTACGCGCCCAGCAGGTGCGCCGATGATCTCCGCACTCGACGCGATCCGCGATCACCTCGGCACGACGGTCGCGAGCGCGGCCTCGAGGAGCTCTACCTCGTCGTCCGCGGCGCGGCGCGCTCCGTCATCGCCGAGGCGCTCGACTAGTCGGGGATCAGGCCCTCCCCGCTGAAGTCGCTCGCCGCCTCGGCCATCGAGGTGTCGGGCGGCGGGACGATGACGTCGGAGGGCTCGATGTCGTTGTCGCTGACCCGCTGGCCCTCTGCGCGAATGACGTCGAGCATCTCCTCGAAGGCGACGTGAAAGGCATCCTCGTCATCGTCGTCGACGGCTCGTACGATCGTGTTGTCGAGTTCGTTGACGCGCGCGACGCAGTCGTCGTCCAGGCGGTACTGGCCCTCCCCCATGATGCGGACGATCACGGCTGCTGGTCCCCGCGCTCCAGCTCCGCCGGCGCCTTCGGCGCGTCGCCCTGGCCCAGCTCGGCCTTCATCTTGGCCAGCTCGTCGTCCACCATCCCGCCGGCTCCGAGCGCCGCGAGCTCGCGGTCGATGTCGTCCTGGCCGGGGCCGAGCTGCGTGAGGTCCTCGAACGTCCCGGCGGCCTCGAGCTCCTCGACGGCGTCCGCGCGCGCGCGCATGTTCTCGGTCTTGTCGATCGCCCGCTGCATCGCGAGACCGACATCCGCCATCTCCTCGCCCACGCCGGTGGCCGCCTCGGAGATCCGGACCTGCGCCTCGGCCGCCGAGTACTGCGCCTTGATGACCTCCTTCTTCGTCCGGAAGGACTCGATCTTCGCCCGCAGGCGCTTCTCGGACTCGGTCAGGCGCTCCTGCTGGCTCTGCAGCTCGGCGACCTGCTGGTCGAGG
>DASWQM010000123.1:0-10835 GCA_036403675.1 Solirubrobacteraceae bacterium
CGATCGCGCCCTTGCCGTCGAGCGGGTGGCCGAGGGGGTCGACGATCCGGCCGAGCAGGGCCTCGCCGACGGGGATCTCGAGCAGGCTGTCGGTGCGCTTGACCGTGTCGCCCTCGACGATCCGGTCCCACTCGCCGAAGAGCACCACGCCGACGTTGTCGGCCTCGAGGTTCAGCGCCAGGCCTGTGACGTCGTGGGGCAGCTCGAGCATCTCGAAGGACATCGCGTTCTCGAGGCCGTGGACGCGGGCGATGCCGTCGCCGACCGACAGGACGGTTCCGACCTCGGTCAGCTCGGCGGAGCCGGCGTCCAACCCCTCGATGCGACTCTTGAGGATGGAGGTGATTTCGTCGGGCTTGATCTGCATGGAGGTCGTGTCAGCTCCTTCGTGGCCTTACGCGGCGCCGCGCGCGACGGCTTTTCTCAGATTGTCGAGGCGGTTGCGGATCGAGGCGTCGAGGATCGAATTACCGACCCGCAGCACGATGCCGCCGAGGATGTCGGGGTCGACGCTGGCGGTGAGCTCGATCTTCTGCCCGGTGGTCTCGGCGATGCGGTCGCCGAGCTTGCGCGCCACGTCCTTGTCGAGCTCGATCGCGGTGGCGATCTGGACGGGCAGCACGTGGTGCGCCCGCTCCCACAGGCTGTCGTACACGCGCCTGATGCGGAAGATCACCGGCGTCCGGTGCTTCTCGATGAGCAGCTCGAGGAAGTTGACGAACGTCTCGTCGGCGCCGTCGAGCAGGCCCTTCAGGGCGTCCTTCTTCTCCTGCGTGGAGAAGTACGGTGAGAAGAAGAAGATCGCCAGGTCGCGGTTCTCCTGGAGGGCATCGGCGAACTGGCCGAGCTGCTCGCGCAGCTCGTCGGTCTTGTCGTGCTCGGAGGCGACCTCGAACAGCGACCGTCCGTAGACCTCGGCGATCTCCTCCACTAGTCCTTGCTCCCCTCACCGGCCAGCTGCGAGAAGTCCAGCTCCCCGAGCGCCTCCTCGATGAGCTTGCGCTGGTCCTCCTCGGTGAGGACCTTGCGGGTGACCTTCTCCGTCGCGAGGATCGTGAGGTCGGCGACCTCGTTGCGGATCTCCTGGATCGCGCGCCGCGTCTCGGCCTCGATGTCACGCCTGGTCTGCTCGAGCAGCTCCTCGCGCCGCTCCTTGGCCTCGCTGATCGCCTCGGCCTCGCGGACCTCGGCGGCCTTGCGCGCGCGGACGATGATCTGCTCGGCCTGCGTGCGCGCCTCCTTCAGACGCTCGCGGTACTGCTCCAGCAGCTCCTCGGCCTCCGCCCGCAGGCGGGTGGCGGTGTCGATCGACTCCTCGATCGCGCGCTGGCGGCGGTCGAGCGCCTCGGCGATCCGCGGGAACGCGAGCTTGTAGAGCACGAACAGCGTCAGGCCGAAGGCGGCCAGCGTCCACAGCATCAGCCCGAGGCCGGGCGTGACGAGGAAGTTGCCCTCGCCTGACTTCGCGGCGGCAAGCGGAGCGATGCTCGTGAACACGGTCATCGGACTAGAGGAAGAACGCGATGAGGCCGAAGATGAAAGCGTAGAAGACGATCGCCTCGGTGAGCGCGAAGCCCAGCCACTGGATCGAGGTGATCTCATCCTTCATCTCGGGCTGGCGGGTCACCGACTCGATGACCTTGCCAAAGATGAAGCCGACGCCGATGCCGGGGCCGATCGTGCCCAAGCCCGCGCCGACGCCCAGCGCGATCGCCTTCAGGCCCTTCGTCGGATCAGATCCGCCGCTTGCCTGGGCGATGATCTGGATCAGGGCGGTGGGATCGTCCACGTGCGTAGCTCCTTGTCTGTCTAGTGGGACTCGGCGACGGCGCCGCCGAAGTAGATCGAGGTCAGCGTGGCGAAGATGAACGCCTGCAGCGTGGAGATCAGCACGACCTCGAAGAGGAAGAAGGCGACCGCCACCGGCAGCGTCAGCGCGCCGAGGGCGGCGAGGCCGAGCAGCACGACGAGCCCGCCTCCCATGAAGAGGATGAGCAGGTGCCCGGCGAGGATGTTGGCGAACAGTCGCACGCTCAGCGAGATGATCCGGACGAACTGCGAGATGACCTCGATGACGAAGATCCCGGGCCGCAGTCCGCGCGGCGTTCCCTCGGGGATCCAGCTGCGGAGGTAGCCGCGGAACCCCTTCGCGCGTATGCCCTCGACGTGGTAGGCGATCCAGACCATGAGCGTGAGGACGAGCGGGACGGAGATATTGGCCGTCGCGGCGTAGATGGCAAAGCTCGGGACGGCGATGCCGAAGAGGTTGAAGGTCTCCTCGCTGTTCGTCGGCAGCGGGATGTAGCCGATCATGTTCGAGAACCAGATGAAGAGGAAGAGCGTCCCCACGAACGGGAACCACTTGCGCGCCATCCTGTCCTCCATGTTCCCGCGCGTGATCGTGTCGCGCATGAGCAGGTAGGCGGCCTCGACGGCGGTCTGGACGCGGTTCGGGCGCGCCGTCATGCGGTTGGCGATCCAGATCATCGTCCCGGTCGTCAGCGCGGCGGCGAGCCAGAGGTAGAGGACCGCCTTGTTGATCGACAGGTCGAGCGGGCCGACCTTGATCGAGATCCACGGGTCGAGCTTGAACTCGTTCTGGGGCTGGAACGCGTCGTTCTTCCCGGTCGAGCCGAAGGCGGCGAAGAGGATCAGCACGAGCCCGATGAGGACCCCGGCCGAGAGAAGGATCTTGACGCGGCGGCTCATGGTCCTGATGACCTCGTACCCTCGATCGGACGGAGGACAAGCTTCGTCGTGAAATAGACGGTGAACAGCACGATGCAGAGCACCGTCGCCGACAGGCCGACGTCATCGCCCGCAGCGAGGCCGACACCGAGGAGCGTGAGACCCAGCAGCCATCCGCGGCCGATCATCGAGCCGGTCGTGATCGCGGCCATCCGGGCGAGGTCGGCCGTTGCGCGGGCCTTGCGCTCGGCGTAGGCCCCGATCGTGCGCCACGCGAGCCAGATGACGAGCGCGGTCGCGTACCCGAGCAGGGGTAGGCCGGCCACCAGGAACACCGGCAGCGCGAGGGCGAGGAGCGCGAGGTCGAGGTTGCGCAGCACGGCCACGCCGCCGCCCTCAGAGGTCCCTATAGCGGTCGTAGACAAGGGCGAACCCGACGACGAGGCCGACGAAGAGCCCGACGAGACCTGTGATCACCGCGACGCCGGCGAGCGCCCCGAGACCGAAGCCCACGAGCGCGCAGAGGACCATCGAGCCGACGATGATGCTGCCGGCCACGATCGGTGCGGCCGGAGACGGCCGCTGGGGGGAAGGGCGCTGGCGCATCGGCCGGGAGGGCGGTGTTCTCGGGATCAGGCATGGAGAGTGAGCGACCCTACAGATACAGGAGCCGCGCGAGAGGCGCGGTCCGCTTGCGTCATCCGTAGGGCGACGGCCCGCAGCATAGCGGTATTCAGGACTTTGTAACAACTTTGTGACAGCCAGCACGACGCGTGAACGCAGACGGCGTAACGTCCAGCGACGTGTCCCACGACCATGATCATTCCCGCGCCGGTCATTCGCATGCTCCGAGTCCCGATGCCGACCGCCGCTGGCTGACGCTCGCGCTCGCGCTGATCGCCGGCTTCATGGGCGTCGAGGTCGTCGCGGGCCTGCTCGCCGGCTCGCTGGCGCTGCTCTCCGACGCGGCGCACATGCTCACCGACGCGGCGTCGATCGGGCTCGCGCTCGTCGCCGCGCGACTGGCCGCGCGGCCGGCGGCGGGCGCGTACACGTTCGGGCTCGGGCGCGCCGAGATCCTGTCGGCGCAGGTCAACGGCGCCGCGCTCTTCCTGCTCGCCGGGGCGATCGCGATCGAGGGCGTGCGGCGGCTCGGCTCGCCGCCTTCCGTCGAGGGCTCGGTGGTGGTGGCGGTCGGCGTGGCGGGCGCGCTCGTGAACGTCGGCGCGTTCTGGGCGCTGTCGCGCGCCGAGCGCCGCAGCCTCAACGTCGAGGGAGCGCGGGCCCACGTGCTCGCCGACCTCTACGGCTCGGTTGCCGCGATCGCCGCCGGCGCCGTCATCGCCGCCGGCGGCCCGACGCAGGTCGACGCCGTCGCGGCGCTCACGGTGGCGGCGCTCATGCTCCGCTCGGGCTGGTCGCTGCTGCACCACTCGACGCGCGTGCTGCTCGAGGCCGCGCCGCGCGGCATCGACCCGCAGGACGTCGGGCGCACGCTCGCCGGCATGCCGGGGATCGTCGAGATCCACGACCTCCACGTGTGGGAGGTGACGTCGGGCTTCGTGGCGGTCGCCGCGCACGTCGTCGTCGCGCCGGACGACGACTGCCACCTGCGTCGCCGCGAGCTTCAGGCCGTGCTCCACGAGCGCTTCGGGATCAGGCACACGACGCTGCAGGTGGATCACGAGTCGTGGCAGCCGCTGGTGCAGATCGAGCCGCCGGCGGTGTGAGACTCGCCGCGCCGGCGGGGTGCGCCGCGCCTGCTCGACGATCGAGGTGGATCAATTGCCGCGCTACGCGGCATCTCGGCCACCTCGATCGCCGGCTCGCTTACGCCGGGACGGGCGCGTCCCGCCCAGAGCGCCTACAACGCCGACGCCCCGATCACCTCCTGCCACCACGCCCGCTCCGCGTCGGTCTTCGCCGTCCGCAGCCGCCGCCGCGCGTGCCATTGCAGCTGCTCGCGGCTGCCGACGAGCACGTGCGGACCGGTGACGGCGTAGCGGCCGTCCTCCAGCACGACGAGCGCGCCGGGGACGTCCCAGCGGGTGTTCAGGCGCTCGACGACCACGAGCCCGAGCACGACCTCGGGCCTGTCGGGATCGCCGTCGGTCTTCGTCCACGGGCGCGTCGTGAAGATCGGTGCGCGCGTGGCCGGGACGCGCGCCGGGCGCGGCGCCGGGCCGACGGGACCCACGCGCCAGCGCTGGCGCGCCTCGGCGATCGCCGCCACCGCCGACTGGCGGGCGACGATGTGCAGCCGGTCGCCGGCCTCGAGCCGCGTCGAGCCGCGCGGCGGCAGCGCCTCGTCGCCGCGCACGAGCACGTTGATGAGCGCCTCGCGTGGCAGGCCGAGGTCGCGGACACGGACGCCGATCGCCGCGTCGCCCTCGGAGATCGGCACCTCGACGACGTCGGCGCCGAGCTGGCGGATGGAGCCGACCTCCACGAGCGGGCGCGGCAGCGCCGGCTCGGTGGTCGTCGCCCCCAGCCAGCGCGCGAGCGGCTCGAACGTCGTCCCCTGCAGCAGCGTCGACAGCAGCACCGCGAAGAACGCGATGTTGAAGAACTCCACGCTGCGATCGACGTGCTCGATGATCGGAAACAGCGCCAGCACGACCGGGACGGCGCCGCGCAGGCCCGCCCAGCCGAGCACGAGCCGGTCGCTGATCGACAGCGACGCGAGCGCCGTGGCGACCATCACCGCCAGCGGCCGCGCCACGAGCACGAGCACGAGCGCCACGAGCGTTCCCTCCAGCGCGCTGCCGCCGAGCTGGCTCGGGAAGACGAGCAGGCCGAGCGTCAGGAACATCGCGAGCTGCGCGACCCATGCCAGCCCGTCGTGGAACGCGGTGATCGTGTGGCGCGCGGGCAGCGGGGAGGACCCCATGATGAGCCCGGCGAGGTAGACCGCGAGGAAGCCGGAGCCGTGCAGGACGTCGGCGGCGCCGAACGCGAGCGCCACGACCGCCAGCGACGCGACCGGATACAGCCCGGCGGTCGCCAGCCGCGCGCGGCGGAAGGCCTGCACGGCGAGCCAGCCGACCGCGCCGCCGGCGAGCGCGCCGATCCCGAGCTGCTGGACGAACAGCACCGCCATGTCGCCGAGGCCGTAGCCGGGCTGCTTGATCCAGTGGATGAAGCCGAGCACGAGCAGCACCGCGACGGGGTCGTTCATGCCCGCCTCGCCCTCGAGCGTCCTCGCCAGGCGCCGCTTCAGCGTCGAGCCGCGCAGCAGCGCGAAGATCGCGGCGCCGTCGGTCGCGGACACGATCGCGCCCACGAGCATCCCCTCCAGCAGCGAGAGGTCCAGCAGCCACGCCGCCGCGAGACCGGTGATCAGCGCGGTCAGCACCGTCCCCAGCAGCGCGAGGCTCAGCGCCGACCCGAGCACCGGACGGATCTCCGGCAGGCCGGCCGCGAGGCCGCCCTCGAAGAGGATCAGCGCCAGCGCGATGATCCCGATCGTGCGCGCCGCCTCGTAGTTGTCGAACGGGATGAGCTCGAGCCCGTCGGAGCCGAGCAGCATGCCGAGCGCGAGGAACACCACGAGGCCGGGAATCCGCAGGCGCCCCGCCAGCAGCGACGCGCCGAGGCCGAGCGCGAGCAGCGCGCCGGCCGCCAGGATCAGGCTGCCTTCGTCTCCCATCGCGGGATCTTGCTACAGCCAGCCCGCACGGCGCAGGACCCGGTGCAGCAGCACGCCGACGAGGACCATCGCCGCGAGCGTCGCCGGGTACCCGTAGTGCCACTTCAGCTCCGGCATGTACTCGAAGTTCATCCCGTAGACGCTCGCGATGAACGTCGGCACGGTGATGATCGCCGCCCAGCCGGAGATCCGCTTGACGACGTCGTTCTGCTGGACCGAGATGACCGCGAGGTTCGCCTGCAGGATGCTCGTCAGCAGCTCGCGCTGCGTGGCGACCGCGTCCTCGACCCGCTTGACGTGGTCGGCGACGTCGCGCATGTGCTCGCGCAGGCGCGAGGAGATCTCGGGGTGCTCGTTGGAGACGAGGTCCTCCAGCGGCTGCAGCAGCGGATGGACGGCGCGATAGAACTCGGCCAGCTCGCGGCGCAGGAAGTAGACGCGGCGTGTCTCGTCGCGCTGCTCGCCGAAGACTTGGACCTCGACCTCCTCGACGTCGTTCTCCAGCCCGGCCATGACCGGCTCGTAGTCGTCGACGACCTTGTCGAGGATCGCCCACACGGCGGCGGCGGGGCCCTCGTCCAGCATGTCGCGGTGGTCCTCCTCGAGACGCCGGCGCGCCGGGCTGAGGTCGCTCGCGGCGCCGTGGCGGATCGTGATGACGAACTTGTCGCCGCTGAAGACGTGCACCTCGCCGAACTCGACCTCCTCGCGGTCGTCGAGGTAGCGCGCCGTGTGCAGCACGAGGAAGTAGCCGTTGTCGTAGTCCTCGAGCTTCGGGCGCTGGTGGGCCTGCATGGCGTCCTCGACCGCGAGCTCGGGCAGGTTGAAGCGCTCGGCGACCTTGCGCAGCTCCTCGGGATCGGGGTCGCGCATGCCGAGCCACACGAAGCCGTCGTCCTGCGAGTAGCGGCGCGCGGCCTCCTCGAGCGGCAGCGGCCCCTCATGCTGGCGACTGCCGTCCTTGTAATGCGCGCAGTCGACGATCACGGTTGCCGTTCTACCCCGGCGGGACGCCGCGGCTCGGCGAATGGAAGCTGGCGCCCGGGCGAATCCCGAATCGCAGCACGCGCGCGAGCACGAAGAGCGACGCGCGCTCGCGGCCGCCCGGCGTGATGAGCCCCGAGTCCCAGGTGACGGTCGTGGGGCCCGCGTTCCAGTGGTAGATGTAGACGCGCCTGATGCGCGGGTTGCGCGGCAGGATCCGGTCGAAGATGAAGCGCGTCACCTCGCCGGCGTGGCGCGCGCCCTCGGGGATGTCGGTCGTGCTCCTGTTGTTGCGGCGGACGAGGCCGCCGGTCTCCGTCAGCCAGATCTCCGAGCGTGGCGCGAGACGCAACAGCTCGCGCACGCGCTGCATCTTGAAGCGGTTGGCCTCGACGTAGTTGTGCATGCCCCAGCGCGCCGGGGTGTAGCCGAGCGCGTTGCGGAAGTCGCGCGCCCACCGCGCCATGTTCGGCATGTCGAGCAGCTCGGGCGCGAGGATCGTGCACGTCGGGCACTCGCGACGCAGCGCGCGGTAGTAGCCGGCCACGAGGCCGGGCCGGTGGCAGGTCGGCTCGCCGCAGTGGTTGGCCTCGTTCCAGGTCGCGAACGTCGTCACCCACGGATAGATCTGGCGGAAGCGGCGGAACTCGTACTTCAGGCGCTCCGGGGTCGGCAGCGACCGGCGGGCCGTGCGCGAATGCCCGAACGAGATCAGCGGATCGACGCCGGCCGCGCGCGCGCCCTGCAGCCAGGCGTCGAGCTCGGCCGCCTGCCACGGGCTCGTCAGCGCATCCCATCCGATCATCAGCCGCGCGCGCCGGATCCCGAGGCCGACGAAGCGCGGGTCCGAGAACATGTCGGGCTTCTGGTCGGCGATGCCGACCTCGACCCCGGACTGCTCCGGCGTGGGGGCGACATTCGCCGTCGCGGGCGCGGCGAGCCCCGCGCCGAGCAGGAGCAGCGCGGCGAGGCACGCGAGGCGGTGGCCCACGCTCAACCGCCCGTCAGGACGGTGTCGTCGTCGCTGTGGGCCGGCGCGCAGCAGCACGGCAGCCGCAGCGGCTCGTTGCCCGTGTTGACGAGCTTGTGCACGGCTCCGGCTGGGATCTGGTTCTGCGCGGGCAGCGAAACCGCACCCGCGACCTCGCGGATCGTCGATCCGTCGAGCGTCACGAAGCCCCGCGCCTCCTCCAGTGCAGCGACGTGCATCCGGTGTGAACCGTAGTCGGCGGGGCGGCCGTCTTGCGCCGTCGCCGCGACACGCCGCTACGAGCCCAGCCGCTCGAACTCCTCCGTCTCGCGCCGCACGGCGTCGAACTCGCCCGTCTCCAGCCGCGCGGCGACGTCGGCGTCGATCTCCGCGTCGGTCGTCGCCGGCTTGACGCGGCGCAGGCGCAGCGCGTCGAGGCGCTTGAACTTCAGGATCTCCAGGACGTACACGAGGTAGACCGACGCGATGAGGACGAGCAGCCCGAGGCCCGCCATGACCGCCGCCCAGGGCAGGTTCAGCGTGCCGCCGTTGTCGGAGTAGGGCACGAAGCGCAGCGCGATCGCCAGGCCCGCGAGCATGAGCGTCCAGGCGTAGAGGTAGAGCACGGTGCGCCGGGTCGAGAAGCCGATCCGGTCGAGTCGATGGTGGAAGTGCTCCTGGTCGCCCATGTAGACCGGCTTGCGGTACTTCATGCGCTTGAGCACGACGAACGTCGTGTCCAAGAACGGCACGGCGAGCACGATGAGCGGGAAGATGAGCGCGAGCACGGCGTTCGTCTTCACCGAGCCAAGCACCGCGACGCAGCCGAGCAGGAGGCCGAGCAGGTTTGAGCCGCAGTCTCCCATGTAGACCGACGCGGGATGGAAGTTGTGGATGAGGAAGCCGAGCGCCGCGCCCGCGGTGAGCGCCGCGAGGATGCCGGCCTGGTTGCGCCCGAGGTCGAAGGCGATGACGGCGAGCGTGGCGGCGCTCAGCGCGCAGACGCCGGCCGCCAGCCCGTCGATGCCGTCGGAGAGGTTGACGACGTTCATCACGGCCACGAGCCCAACGACCGTCAGCGGCTGCCCCATGCTGCCGAAGTTCAGCGAGCCGACGAACGGGATCGTCACGTTGTCGACCGTCACGCCGGCGCGGACGGCGATGATCGCGGCGATCGTCTGCCCGACGAGCTTCACCGGGGGCGAGAGCTCGAAGCGGTCGTCGATCGCGCCGACGACGGTGATGACGGCGGCGGCGGCGAGGATCCCGTGCATGACGTGGCTGCCCGGCAGGACGACCACGGCGGCGATCGCGCCCCCTGCGAAGATCGCCAGGCCACCGAGCAGCGGCATGCCGCCCGGTGCCAGCCCGCGCGCGCACGAGCGGTCGACGGCGCCGATCGCGCGGGCAATGCGCATCGTCACCGGCGTGAGCACCGCCGTCGCCAGGAGGGCGATCGCGAACGCCGTCAGAGCGTCGAGCTCGTCGAGCACGACCGCGACTGTACCCCTCGGTCCGGTCCGCTCGCTGCGCCGTGCCTCAGACCTGCTGGCGCTCCTCGATCGCCGCCACCCGGCGCGCGTGGCGCCCGCCCTCGAACTCGCCGTCGAGGAAGGCGCGGACGATCGCGTCGGCCTGCCCGCCGTCGATCGTGCGCCCGGAGAGCGTCACGACGTTGACGTCGTTGTGCGCGCGCGCGAGCGCGGCCTCCTCGGGGTCGTGGGCGTTGACCGCGCGCACCCCCGGCACCTTGTTGGCGACGATCGAGACGCCGACGCCCGAGCCGCAGACGAGCACCCCGCGCTCGGCATCCCCCTCCGCGACGAGCTGCGCCGCCGGGCGCGCGTAGCGCGGGTAGTCGGTGGACTCGTCGGTCTCCGGTCCGACGTCGACGACATCGTGGCCGGCGGCGGTGAGCTGCGCCTTGACGTGCTCCTTGAGCTCGAAGCCCGCGTGGTCTGAAGCGATGGCGATCCTCATGCGCCCATGGTACGCGCGCGCATGCGCGGCGCCGCGTCAGCCGGCTGCGAGCGCGGCGGCGATGTCGTCGCGCCCCACACCGCCGTCGCGCAGCACCGACCAGGCGCCGTCGCGCTCGTAGGAGCGCAGGTCGACGACGCTCGACGGCGTGCCCGGCAGCGCACCGCCGTCGACGACGAGGTCGGCGCCGTCGCGCACCGCCGGGTCGAGCTCGTCGAGCGTCCGCGCGTCGCGGCCGCCGGAGCGGTTGGCGCTCGACTGCAGCACCGGGCGGGCGACCGCGGCGAGCGGTCCGGGCGCGGGCACGCGCAGGCCGAGCGTCCACGGGTCGGGCCCGCAGGCCAGCGGATAGCGGGCGAGCGGGTTGGGCAGCAGCAGCGTGACCGCGCCCGGCAGCAAGGCCTCGAGCGCGCGGCGCAGCCGCGGCCCGAGCTCCGGCAGCGCGGCCAGCGCGCGATCGAGCGCGAAGAACATCACCGCCGCCGGCTTGTCCGCGGGGCGCCCCTTCAGCTCGTACAGGCGCGCGACGGCCGCGGTCGAGGTCGGGTCACAGGCGAGCCCGTA
>DASWQM010000124.1:0-6781 GCA_036403675.1 Solirubrobacteraceae bacterium
GCTCGATGCCGCGCTTGAGCGCGAGCGGGTTGGCGCCGGCGGTGACGTTCTTCAGGCCGCTGCGCACGATCTGCTGAGCGAGCACCGTGGCGGTCGTCGTGCCGTCGCCGGCCACGTCGTTCGTCGCCGTGGCGACCTCGCGCACGAGCTGCGCGCCCTGGTTCTGGAAGACGTCCTCGACCTCGATCTCACGAGCGATCGTGACGCCGTCGTTGGTGATGGTGGGTGCGCCGAACTTCTTGTCGAGCACGACGTAGCGGCCCTTGGGACCGAGCGTGACCTTGACCGCGTTTGCGACCGCGTCCACGCCGGCCTGCAGGGCGTTGCGTGCATCGACGTCGTAGAGCAATTCCTTGTGTGGCATTGATTCTCCTAAGCCTTAGAGGATCTTGGCGAGAACGTCGGACTCGCGGAGCACGAGCAGCTCCTCGCCGTCAACCTTGATTTCCGTGCCGCCGTACTTCGAGTACAGGACCTCGTCGCCCTCGGCGACGTCGAGCGGGATGCGCTTCTCGCCGTCCTCGTCGAACTTGCCGTCGCCGACCGCGATGACACGGCCCTTCTGCGGCTTCTCCTTCGCCGTGTCGGGAAGGACGAGCCCGCTCGCGGTGGTCTCCTCCTCCTCGATCGCGCGAACGATGAGTCGATCGCCCAGGGGCTTGAGCTTCATGTTGTGCTGACCTCCAGAGAGTGTGACGTGGGCTTGGCACTCGCACGGACAGAGTGCCAACGCTGCGTCCCAACTCTAGCGGATCTGGCACTCTAGGTCTAAGAGTGCCAACATCGTGATAACAACGCCGTGTCGTGGGGGTCGGTCGCGGGGGCGGGCTGCCGCCGGCGTCTGGCGACGTCTTCCACCGCTCCGCGACGAAGTCGCCAGTGCGCGTGTCCGCCGACGCCGAGTGGCGCGTGCGGCGATGACGTCGCCAACGGCTGGTGTCGGCCCGCCCCGGGGCTCTCCCGACCCGCCTCCTCTTCGCGCGGGCGATTCGAAGGCGGCGCCGAACCTAGTTCTGCGCCCCGCCGATCCCGTGCAGGCGCTCGGTCATCGACGGCGGGTTCTCGACGATCTGCGAGAAGCGGACGACGGTGACCGTGTCGTCGAGCGTCACGTCGCGCCCGTAGATCTGCTCGAGGAAGTGGATCATCTCCTCGGTGCGCCGGAACTCCGGGTTGTCGTGCTCGATGTCGCGCGGCGAGAGCTCCTTGACGCGCTTGACTTCCACGCTGTCGATGACGGCCGTGAAGACCTTCTCGCGCGGCGAGTGCTGGTAGCCGATCGTCACGAGCACGGCCTGGTTCTTCTTGTACTTGTGCGACTTGTCCCCGAGCCGGATCGTGGCGGTCTTGCGGCCGCGCTTGAGCTGGTCGGCGAAGATCGTCGAATAGAAGTTCAGCACCTGCACAATGCGGCAGGTTACTGCCCTGGCTGCAAGCGTGTTAGCGCCCGGCGCACCATCTCGCGTTCGCCGTCGTACGTAAGCGTCTCGGCGGCCTCCTCGGCGGGGATCCAGCACGCCTTCTCGACCTCGTGATCGTGGTCGGCGAGGTCGCCCGAGAGGTAGCGCAGCAGGAAGAACTCAACCGCCTTGGCGATGCGCCGGCCGCCGCGCTGGTACCAGTAGCGCACCTGCCCGAGCGACTCCACGAGCTCGGCCTCGACGCCCGCCTCCTCGCGCACCTCCCGCAGCGCGGCCTCCGCCGGAGACTCGGCGCCGTCGGGGTGGCCCTTGGGCAGCGCCAGGACGCGCGAGCCGTCGGCGGCCCGCCGCGTCGGGACGATCACGACGACCTCGCGCACGGCGTTGAAGACGACGCCGCCGGCCGAGAACTCCGAGGCCATCAGTACACGTAGCGCTTGAGCGCCTCGGGGTCGTGGACGGTCACCCTGCCGCGCCCCTGCGTCACGACGCCCGCGCGCTCGAGGACGGCGAGGAAGCGGCTCGCCGACTCGCGGGAGGAGCCGGCGAGCTGGGCGACGTCGGACTGCGTGACGACGACCAGCACGTCGCGGTCGCCCGCGCCCTCCGCCTGCGCCTGGAGGACGAGCTGGGCGAGGACGCCTGCGACGCGGCTCTGGACGGTCTGGAAGGACTGGCGCGCGATCCGCTCGTTGGCCTCGCGCAGCCGCCTGCCGAGCGCGATGACGAGCTTCACCGAGATGTCGGGGTGCTCGCGCAGCAAGCGCCGCATGTCGGGCCCGAGCACCGCCACGGCCTCGAGCCGGTCGAGCGTCTCGACCGTCGCCGACCGGCGCTCGTCGTCGAACATCGCCAGCTCGCCGAAGATGTCGCCCGGGCCGAAGTGCGCGAGCGTGAGCGTCCGGCCGTCGCCGTGCGCGCGGATCGCGCGGGCGTGGCCGTTGCGGACGATGTAGCACGTGTCGCTGGCGTCGCCCTCGCGGAAGATGACATGTCCCGCATCGAAGGAGCGCGGCACGCTGACGGCCGCCACGCGGGTGAGCTCGCGCGGCCCCAGCGTCTCGAAGACCGGAACGTTCGCGAGCAAATCGATGGCCTCTCGCTCGCTCGGGTCCATGCGTGAGCAATAGCACACACCGGCGGCAGCGCCGAGCCCCGGTCCGGTGCCCGCCGCCGTCGACGGTCCACCGCGCAGCGCATCGAAGCTCCGGCCCGCGGTGTTCATGCGTTCTGGCATGGTCAGAGCCGCGCTCATGCGACAACGACGGCGCCGCCTGGAGATCGTCACGACCGGCCGGGCGGTCGGCGCGTTCCTGCTCGCGATGGCCGCGGGTCCGCTCGCGCTCGCGGACGCGCAGCCGGGTGCCGCGGCCTCCCGCCGCCCGTGGGCGACCGTGAACGTCTGCGACACCCAGAGCTGGCCCGACACGATCGGCATCCGCGGCTCGATGCCGGGCTCCAAGGACGGGCGCGAGACGATGTGGATGCGCTTCCAGGTCCAGTTCCTCGCCGCCGGCGACGGCAAGTGGCACGACGTCCCGGAGGACGGCGACTCGGGCTTCTTCTACGTCGGGCCGGCCCGCGACAAGGCGCGCCAGGCGGGACGCTCGTTTCGCATCTCGCCGAAGAAGGGCGAGCAGGTCCTGCTGCGCGGCAGGGTCTTCTTCGAGTGGCGTCTGAACGACGACGTCGTCCGCCGCGCGAGCGCCCGCACCGGCAAGGGCCACCGCTCGAGTGCCGGCTCGGACCCGCCCGGCTACACCGCCGCGACCTGCACGATCAGCGCGTAGCGAACAGGCGCGGATCGTTGGAGATCACGCCGCTGACGCCCATCCGCTCGAGCTCGGCGATGCGCCGCGGCTCGTCGACGGTCCATGCGTAGAGGTGCCCTCCGGCGCGGCGGATCGCATGCGCGAGCCCCGGCGTCACGAGCCGCCAGTGCGCCATGAGCGCCTCGATCTCGCCGCGGCGGATGCGGTTGGCGGCCACGCCCGGCAGGGCGCGGCGGACGTACTGCAGGATGACGATCGCCGGGAGCGCCGTGACCGGGTTGCGCAGCGGGTCGCGCCGCAGCCGCGGGACCGACCAGCCGAGGGCGATGTCGGGGTGGCGCTCACGCAGGAGCGCGAGCGAGGAGTCCTCCATCGTGGAGACGAGGGCGCGCTCGGCGAGCCCGTGGCGCTCCAGCGCCTCGGCGACGCGCTCCTCGTAGCCGGCGAGCTTGAGGTCGACGTCGAGCTCGACGCCGTTGTAGGCCGCGCCGGCGAAGTGCGCGAGGCCCTCATCGAGCGTGTGCGGCGCGCGCGCGGCGGCGTCGGCGAAGTCGTGCGCGAGCAGCAGCTCGCCGCTGCCGTCGGGGTGCTCGGACAGGACGTCGAACTCGATCATGTCGACGCCGCAGTCCAGCGCCGCCTGAAAGGACGCGAACGTGTTGCCCGGTGCGATGTGGTCGGCGCCCTTGTGGCCGACGCGGCGGATCGCGCTCACTCCTGGCAGCCCGCGCACCAGTACGTGATGCGGTTGTCGTCGCCCTGGCTGGCGCTGCGGATCGGCGCACCGCAGCGCGGGCAGGGGCGGCCCGCGCGACCGTAGATCGTGCGATGGAGGTCCTGCATGCCGTCACTGGCGGACTCCTGCATGCCCGGGCGCGTGGCGCGCAGGACTGCGAGCGCCTCGTCGTCGCTCACGCTCCCGGCCGGGCGCCAGGGGTCGATCCCGGCGGCGAAGCAGCCCTCGCACTTCCAGAGGTTGCCGATCCCCGCGATCGTGCGCTGGTCGAGCAGCGCGTCGCCGATCGGGCGCGTCGGGTCGTCCTCGCGCAGCCGGCGCAGGAAGCGCTGCTCGTCGAGCTCGCGGGCGAGGATGTCCGGGCCGAGCTCGGCGAGCCGGCGATCGAACCGCGTGCGCGAGTCGGTCAGCAGCTCGAGCACCGGCCCGTCGAACTGCACCGCCTCGCCCTCGCCCGTGCGCAGGACGAGCCACGCGCGGTGCGTCCCGCGGCGCCAGCGCTGGCCGGGGCGGTAGGTGCGCCACGCGCCCGTCATGCGCAGGTGCGAGTGGATGGCGAGGCCGTTCTCGAAGCGGATGAAGAGGTGCTTGCCGTGCGCGTCGACGCTCGTGACCGCCTGGCCCGCCAGCTTCTCCGGCCAGCGCTCGCCGCGCAGCCGCGGGTGCGGGTGCTCGATCTCCGGCACGCGACCGTCGACGATCGGCCGGATCCGGCGCGCCGCGTAGTGGATCGTGTCGCCCTCGGGCATGGGCTCTAGCGTAGGGGCCGTGGACGAGCTCGAGCGCATCGTCGGCACGGACCACGTGCAGCGCGACGCGGTCGTCGGTGACGTGGCGCTGCGCGGCCGCGCGGCGGCCCTCGTGCGCCCGGGGAGCGCCGCGGAGGTCGCCGCGGTCGTCGGTTGGTGCTACGAGCACGACGTGGCGATCGTGCCGGTCGGAGGGCGCAGCGGCCTGGCGGGCGGCGCGGCGGTTCTCGACCCCGACGCCGTGGCGGTCGCGCTGGATCGCCTCAGCGCCGTGCGCAGCTTCGATCCCGGGCTGTGGCGGATGGAGGCCGAGGCCGGGGTCACGACGCACACCGTCGCCCGCCGCGCGCGCGAGAGCGGCCTCTACTTCCCGCCCGACCCCGGCGCGGCCGAGCAGTCCCAGCTCGGCGGGACGATCGCGACGAACGCCGGCGGGCCGCACGCCTTCAAGTACGGGGTCACCGGCGACTGGGTGACGGGCCTGGAGGCGGTGCTCGCTCCGGGTGAGCTGGTCCGCGTCGGCGGGCCCGTGCGCAAGGACGTCGCCGGCTACGACCTGCCCGCGCTGCTGACCGGGTCGGAGGGCACGCTCGGGATCGTGACCGCGGCCTGGCTGCGGCTCGTCCCGGCGCCGGAGGCACAGCTGCCGGTCGTGGCCGCGTATCCCGACGCCGGCGCCGGCTGTGGCGCGGTGCTGCGCGTCCTCGCGGCCGGGATCGTGCCGGCGGCGCTGGAGTATGTCGACGCACCGGCGATGGAGGCGGCCGGCGGGGCGTTTCCGGGCGGTCCGCTGCGGGGCTTCGTGGTGCTCGCCGAGGCCGACGGCTCGGCGGCGGAGGCCGCCCGGGTCCGCGACGAGCTCGTCGAGGCGCTGACGGACGGCGCCACGCGCCTCGCCGCGCCGGAGGACCGCGCCGCGGTGCGCGAGCTCTGGCGCTGGCGCGACGGCGTCTCGCTCGCGGTGACGGCGGCCCGCGGCGCGAAGCTCTCCGAGGACATCGCCGTGCCGGTCGAGCGGCTCGCGGAGGCCGTCGACGAGACCGTCGCGATCGGTGCGCGGCACGGCCTGCAGGCCTGCTCGTGGGGCCATGCCGGCGATGGCAACGTCCACGCGACGCTCATGCTCGACGGCGGCGATGCGCAGCGCGCCCGCGCCGAGGCCGCGGCGGCGGACGTCTTCGACCTCGCCCGGCGGTTCGGCGGGACCGTCAGCGGCGAGCACGGGATCGGTGCGCTGAAGGCAGGCCAGCTCGCGCGCCAGTGGCTGCCCGGCGCCGTCGCCGCGCAGCGGGCGATCAAGGCCGCGCTCGACCCCAAGGGCCTCTTCAACCCGGGCAAGAAGGAGCCCTGAGTAGGGTTCCGATCCGTGTCGTCGGAGATCGCACAGGCTGCGCGCTTCCTCATCGCCGGCCTGAAGACCGGCGCGCTGGAGGAGGCGCAGGTCGAGAAGCTCGTCCGGGCGGTCGGCGCGACGCAGCGCGGCGCGACGCCGGAGCAGTCGCGTGAGGCGCTGCTGAAGCTGTCCGAGGGTCTCGCGCTGCCGGACCTCGCGAGCGCCGAGGTCGCCGCGCGCGTCCTCGGCGCGCTCATCGAGGCGGGCCACGACCCGCAGCCGGCGCGGGGGCCGATGCTCGACTGCCTGCGCGCGGCGCTGCCGCTCTGCGCCACGCTCGCCGACGCCGTCCGGCCGCAGATCGGCGACCCGCCCGCGGGGCTCAGCGAGTACGCGGCCGGCAAGTGGCTGGGCCGGCGCGCGAACGAGGCGCTCGCGCGCACCGCGGCGGAGATGCCGGAGGCGTCGGAGGCGTGGCAGCGCCTGCAGGTCGTCTGGCCGGGCGCGATCGCGCTGCTGTCGCTCGACCCCGAGGGACGCGCCGAGGCGAGCGACCTGCAGCCGCTCGTGCACGAGCTGCTGGACCTCCACGAGGCGGCCGGCTGGCTGGCGGCGATGCTCGGCGTGCTCCACGAGGAGCCGTTCGTCGCGCTCGAGCCAGCCACGGGGACCGGCATCGCCGGCCGGATGAGCGGCGTCGTCGACAACTTCCAGCTCAACGTCCTGCTCATGGACGCCGTGCCGTGGACCGGCAAGCGGCGGATCTCACG
>DASWQM010000125.1:0-6916 GCA_036403675.1 Solirubrobacteraceae bacterium
TCGGCGATGACCGATGTCTGCGGCGTTGTGCTGAAGGTCACGTTGGGACGCACGCCGGCGCCCGTCCAGACGGTCTCGACGATCCGCTTGGCGGGCGCGTCGTAGGTCAGGGTGCGGCGCTGGACGACGAGCGGCGACGCCTCGGGCGCAAGGCTGCCGTAGAACGTCATCGACGTCGGGCTCGCGGCGGTCAGCGCCGGCAGATCGGTCCCGAGGCACAGCTGCGAGCGCACCTGGCGCGTGACGAGGTCCATCGCCAGCCGCGCACGCGACGTCGTCTCGACGCGATCGACGGTGCTCGCGCTGAGGCGTGTGCTCGTGTCCAGCAGGCCCAGGAGCGCGAACAGCACGCCGAGCCCGACCGTCAGCGCGACCAGGAGCTCGATGATCGTGAAGCCGGCCTCGCCGCGCAGCCGGCTCATGCGCAGGCCCCCGCCGGCGCGGCGGCGAGGTCGACCACGAGGTCCTGGCCCGGAAGCGTCGTGTTGGAGACCGTCATCTCGCGCTTGACGGCGCCGTCGGACACGCAGACGTCGAAGCCGGTTCCCGAGGGATAGCCGGGGTCGGCGAGCCGGCCGCCGGCGCTCGTCGTGCGCGTGATCTTCGTGCCGCACGACGTCACGACCGAGACGGTCGCGCCGGTGATGGGGCTCGGTCCGTTGACGACCTTGAAGTCGAGCGAGGGCAGGACGATCGACGGCGCCGTCGTCGCCTGCCCCGGGAGGACGGTCGCGACGGTCGGCGTGCTCGGCCGCGCCTGCGTGCAGTTGTCGGCGTAGACGGAGTACGGGCTCGTGAACGGGAACAGCAGCGGCGTCTGGAGGTGGCTGTGGTCCAGCGCGTAGGGCAGCAGCGTCGCCGGCGGTCCCGGGTGCTCGATCGTCGCGAACGCCGGCTCCGACGGCACCCGCGCCGAATCGGTCATGCGCGTGGTGGCGAAGTCGGCGGTCAGCGTGCCGCCGCGGTCGTACGTGAAGACGACGTTGCGGGTCTGCTCGCCCGCCACCGACTGCGACGTCGAGATCGCGCTGTCGCCGGACGGGTCGATCCAGCCCTCGCTGGAGTACGACAGCGTGTAGTCGTTGGCGGCCGGCAGGTAGCCCCAGAGCACGCAGCCCTTGGAGTTCGTGACGCCGCTGATGTTCGCGTCACCGGTCAGCGACAGGGGCAGATCGGCCACCGGATCGCCGTGCCGGTCGACGATCTGCACCGAGAGCGAGCCTTCCGTTGGGCTGAAGGCGCGGGCGGGCGGGGTCATGATGCTGTCGAGCGTGACCGGCACGCGCCCGAGCAGCGACGTCGAGCTGACGGTCGAGGTGATCCGCAGGTAGTCGGCCGACGCACCACCCGTCGCGCAGTTGGCCTCGCCCGTGGCGTCGGTCACCCATTCGGCGCGCGACTCGATGTCGAAGGTCGCGCCGTTGACGACCTGCGTGCTCGTGCTGTGATGGTTGGACAGATCCTGCAGCGGCAGCGCGCGCAGCCGCTCCTGCTCGGCCTGGGCGAGGTTGCCGGCGATCGACTTGGCCTTCTGCTCGGCGCCGCGGGCGTCGGCGTGGTCCAGCGCGGCGAGCACGCCCGTCGCCAGGATGAGCAGGAGCGCGGCCGCGACGACCACCTCGATGAGCGTCGAGCCCTCCTGCGAGCGGCGGATCGACGGCCGCACTACCCCAGCGTGTCCAGGTACAGCTGGACCAGCTCGTCGCCGGCCAGCAGTCCCACGAGCCCGCCGAACGCGAGGAACGGGCCGAACGGCACGGCCGTCTTGCGGCCCTCGGTCATCCCCTTGCGCAGCATGATCGCGACCCCGACCGCCGTGCCGACGGCGAAGGCGACGAGGAAGGCCGGTGCGATGCCGCGGCCGAGGTAGAGGCCGAGCACGCCGACGAGCTTCGCGTCGCCCATCCCCATGCCGTTCGGGTGCAGGAGCGACGGCAGCAGCAGCGCGCCGCCGGCGGCCGCGCCGGCGATGAGCCGCTCGACCTCGCCGCCGGGGTCCAGCGCCGTGCCGAGCACGACGGCGAGCAGGGCGGCGGGCGCCGTCAGACGGTTCGGGATGATCCGGTGGTCGAGGTCGATGATCGCGATCGGCACGAGGAAGGCGACGAGCACGAGCCCGAGCACGAGCATCGCGGTGTCGTGGGCATGGACGACGGCGACGACGCCGAAGAGCGCGGCGGTGAGTGCCTCGACGATCGGGTAGCGGCCCGCGATCGGCTCCGAGCAGCCGCGGCAGCGGCCCCGCAGCAGCAGCCACGACAGCACCGGGATGTTGTCCCGGGGCGAGACCGGCACGCCGCATGACGGGCAGTGCGAGCCGGGGCGGGCGAGCGACTCGCCGCGCGGCAGGCGGTAGGCGACGACGTTCAGAAACGACCCGATGAGGAGGCCGAAGGCGGCGGCAGGCAGAAGCGCGACGGGCATGGGCGAAGAGGTCCTCGTCTTGGTGATCGGAATGCTCTGTGGCCCTATCGGCAGGCGCGGCCGCGGGCTTGACGGCCCCTCGGCGGCCGAGAACGACGAAGGGCGGGCCTGGAGGCCCGCCCTTGTCATTTGAGCTGCTGTTGGGACTACCAGGTCGAGCCGGTGCAGCCGCCCGAGCCCGTCTGGGTGCAGGTGCGCGAGTAGCCGGACGCGTTCTTGGTGATCGTGAACGTGTTGCCCGACGAGGACGCCGCGACGACCGTGAAGCCGACGGTGCCGTTGGGCGTCACGCTGCCGCCCGTGGCGGTGATCGTCGGGCCCTTCTCGACGGTCGACTCGCAGCCGGCGTACGTCTGCGAGTCCGTGAAGCACGACTCCATCTGCGAGACGACGTTGCGAGCATCGGACTTCGCCGCGGCGTCCTGCGACTTCGCGCGCTGGCCGAGGAACGTCGGCAGCGCGATCGCCGCGAGGATGCCGATGATGAGGATGACGACGAGCAGCTCGATGAGCGTGAAGCCAGACTCGCCCTGTGCGCGCGAGCGCAGGTTGTGCAGCATGTGATCCCTCCTGGATCCGCGAAGGTCGTGTTGTGCGGATTGATCGGCGCGTCCGCGAACCCCCGGAACCAGAGCGACGCGATCTGGACGGATGGCCGGTGACCGCTCGCGGCGTCCGGGAACGACGAAGGGCGGGCCTTGCGGCCCGCCCTCGATCAGTCGAAGACGTCTGGGATTTACCAGCTGCTGCCGGTGCAGCCGCCCTTGCCGGTCTGGGTGCAGGTGCGCGAGTAGCCGGAGGCGTTCTTGGTGATCGTGAAGGTGTTGCCGGACGGCGACGCCGCAACGACGGTGAAGCCCACCGCGCCGTTCGGCGTGATGCTGCCGCCCGTGGCCGTGATCGTCGGGCCCTTCTCGACGGTCGACTCGCAGCCGGCGTACGTCTGCGAGTCCGTGAAGCACGACTCCATCTGCGAGACGACGTTGCGAGCATCCGACTTCGCCGACGCGTCCTGCGCCTTCGCGCGCTGGCCGAGGAACGTCGGCAGCGCGATCGCGGCAAGGATGCCGATGATCAGGATGACGACGAGCAGCTCGATGAGTGTGAAGCCAGACTCGCCCTGTGCGCGGGTGCGCAGGTTCTGCAGCATGAGATCCCTCCAGGATCCGGATGACATGGATGTGCAGACCTGGCGATGCGCCTCCAGTCTTGGCTGTTGCACACGGCCTTCATCGGTCCGGGGGCGGAGGATCGGTAGAGGCACTGGACGGATGGCCGACCCCGCCCGCGAAATCGCGCGCTCGGCGGAACCCTGGAGGCCCTATGGCGTGAAACGGCCCGCTAGTGCGCGGCGGCGGCGGCGATGCGCGCGGCCTGTGCGTCGTGCCCGGGGATCAGCACCCCGCCGCCCTCGCACCAGGGGCAGACGACCTGCTCCGGCGTGCCGCCGAGCTGCGACAGCACGTGGCCCGTGCCCCTGCACGGCTGACAGGCGTCGGGAGCGGCCGACTCTCGTTCCTCGGCAACCGCCATGCGTGCTCACGCTAGCAGCGCCCGTGAACGGCGCCTGCGGAATCCCGCACATTTCTTGCGAGGTTGCGCAGCGTAGTCCTGCTAGAAGTGTCCTCGAGCGCGCTGGACTTGCACCGGGGCCGTCGGCACAATGCGTACATGCCGGGAGGTAAGGATGCCAACCCAAGCCACGCGCGTTCTTCGAGCGCGTGACCTCATGAAAACGACTTTGCGGCGGCGATCGCTCCTCGAGATGTTGGTGTGCGTGGTGCTCGTCGCCGCGCTCGCGGTCCAGCCCGCGCTCGGACGCGATGGATCGGGCAACGGCCGCCGGGAACGCGGCCAGCTCGTCAGCCGGTCCGCCGCCGTGGGCTCGGCGACCGCCCTCGCCACGCCCGTCGCAGACCGGACGACCCGGCAGGTCGCGGCAACCCCGGATCCCGCTGCGGCCGACCCAGCGCCGCCGCAGTCGGCTCGGCCGGTGCCGGTGCCGGCGCCGGCGCAGATGGCCCCGTCCGACGCCGCGCCACCGCCCCCGACGCCGGCGGTGCCGGCCAGCACGACCGCACCCGAGGACGGCGACAGCGGCACGCCGCCGCCGCCGGCTCCGAACGTGGCCCCGAGCGAGATCGTCGCTCCGACCCTGGCTCCGGCACCCGCGACCGACCAGCCGCCCCGCACCCCGTCAAGCGACTCCGCGCGCCCGGTCGCACCGGCGCCGGCACCCGAGACGGCCGGCGCGACCGACCGCGAGATCGTCCAGCCCAACGCCCCCGTCGTGACGTCCCAGGTCGCGGGCCCGGCCACCGCGACGGCGGACACCACGGCGCCGGCGCCGGCGCCGGGCACCGCGAGCGCGCCGGTGCCGAACGCGCTTCCGTCCGCAACCGTCAGCCGCCATGGTGCCTCCTCCTCCTCGCAGACGAGCGTGATCGCGGGCCGCGGTCAGGTCCCCCGCCTCACCGCCGCGACGCCCGCGATCGACCGGTCCACCGGCGGCACCCCCCCCGCCACGGCGATCAGCGAGCCGCTGCGCACCCCCGCGTCGGCCGCGATCGACAGCGTCGAGGTGCGGCCCACCGGCGGCGTGCAGACGTCGCGGCCGCCGAGCGCCAACCCCGGCATACCGCAGCTGTCGCCGTCGCCCCTCAGGGTCGTGCTGCGCGGCGCTGCCCAGGTCATCCCCACCGTCATGTGGATCGCCGTCGGCGTGCTCGGCGCGCTCGTCCTCCTGCTCGGCGCGCACACGGTCCTGGCGGCCGCGCGGACGCGCCGGCTCGAGCGCCAGCGCGAGAAGCTCATGGAGGACATCGGCCTGCTCCAGGCGGCGCTGCTGCCCGCCGTCCCCCCGCGGCTGGGCGCGCTCCTGACGACCGTGGCCTACCGCCCGGCCGACGGCCCCGCCGCCGGCGGTGACTTCTACGACGCGTTCGCGCTGTCCGACGGGCGCGTCGGGCTGCTGCTCGGCGACGTCTCCGGCCACGGGCGCCAGGCGCTCGCCAAGACGACGCTCGTGCGCTTCACCGTCCGCGCGCACCTCGAGGCGGGCATGTCACCGCGCGAGGCGATCGCGGTCGCGGGGCGCTCGCTCGACGGCCGCCTCGCCGACGACTTCTCGACCGTGCTCGCCGCGATCCACGACCCGGCGAAGGGCACGCTGACGTACTCCAGCGCGGGGCATCCGCCGCCGCTTGTCCTCGGCCCGCCGGCGCACACGCCGCTCACCGCGTCGTCGGCGCCTCCGATCGGCGTGGGCTTCCCGACGGGTCAGCGCCAGACGGTGCTGCCGATGCCGGAGGGCACGACCGTCGCGATCTACTCTGACGGCCTGCTCGAGGCGCGCATCGACGGCAAGCCGCTCGGTTCCGAGCGCCTGTCGGGATGGCTCGCCGACCTCGGTCCCGAGGCGACCGCCAAGGAGCTGCTCGACCTCGTCGTCCAGCGCGCCGACCGCGTCCCCGACGACCTCGCGGCCGTCGTCCTGCACGCCGCCCCGGGTGCGAGCGCGCCGGCCGCCCGCATCGAGCAGCTCAAGCTCGACGTGCTCGACATCGAGGGCCCGGACCTCGACGGCTTCCTCCAGGCGGCGGGCATCTCGCGGGCCAACCGCGTGGTCGTCGGCCGCAAGGTGAGCGAGCAGCTCGCGGTCACCGGCGGCGTCATCGTCGAGGTGCGCACCGGCGAGCACCCCACGGTGGGCGTGTCGCCGATCGGCGACAGCGCGGCGGCCGCCTCGCGTCACACCGCTCCGACCCGCTGACGCCGATCGTCCCGGCAGGTCGCTACGCCCCGTCGCCGACCGGGCCCCTGCATCTCGGCAACCTGCGCACCGCGCTGCTGGCCTGGCTCTTCGCGCGCTCGCAGGACGCGCCGTTCGTGATGCGCGTCGAGGACCTCGACGCGGGTCGCGTGCGGCCCGGGCTCGCGGAGGCGCAGCTCGGCGACCTCGCCGCCCTCGGACTGGACTGGGACGGACCGGTCGTGCGCCAGTCCGAGCGCCTCGAGCACTACGCGGCGGCGCTCGACCGCCTCGCCGCCGACGGCCTGCTGTACCCCTGCTACTGCACGCGGGCCGAGATCCGCCAGGCGGCGTCGGCGCCGCATGGCGCGCTGCCCGAAGGCGCCTACCCGGGCACCTGCCGCGAGCTGACGGCGCGCGAGCGGGCGCAGCGCGAGCGCGCAGGACGCCCGCCCGCGCTGCGCCTGCGGGCCGGCGAGACGGTCGTCGCGTTCACGGATCGCCTGCTCGGCGCCAAGCAGGCCGCCGTCGACGATGTCGTGGTACGGCGCAACGACGGCGTCGCCGCATACAATCTCGCGGTGGTGGTCGACGACACAACCCAGGGGATCGGTGAGGTCGTGCGCGGAGCCGACCTGCTGGAGACGACGCCGCGTCAGTTGCATCTTCGCGCGCTCCTCGGAGGCCCCGGCGTCATCCACGCCCACGTCCCGCTCGTGCTGGGGCCCGACGGGCAGCGTC
>DASWQM010000126.1:0-2271 GCA_036403675.1 Solirubrobacteraceae bacterium
CGCGGCGCAACAGACGGACGGTCGCCGGGTTGTTGTGCATCTGATGCGCGCGCGCCGCACGATCGCCGTTCCCGCGCTGCTGGCCGCCGTCGCGCTCGCGACCGCGCTGGCCCTGCCCGGGACCGCAGTTGCTGCCACGCCGACCGGGCGGCTGCTCGTGTCGCTCGAGCCGCAGGGCTCCGGCGGCTCGCTGGGTGCCGCCGCGGCATCGCTGCTGTCGCTTCCCCTTCTGCGGCGCGACGGCGCGCAGGTCCCGCAGATCGGCCTCGTGTCGGTGCGTCCCGTGGCGGGTGTCACGCTTGCCGCGCTCGCGCGCCTGCTGCGGGGCCGCGCCGGCGTGCGCTCGGTGCAGGTCGAGCACCGCCACGAGCTGCGCCTCGCTCCCAACGACCCGGCGCTGACCGCGCCCGAGGCCTCGCCCGGGGCGCCGCCGGGCACCACGCTGCAGTGGTGGATCCCGCGCCTCGGCCTGCCCGCGGCATGGGATCTCACGCGCGGCACCGGTGCCACCGTCGCGGTCATCGACACCGGCATCGATTCCGGGCACCCCGACCTGGCCGGCAAGATCCAGCAGTCGATCGACAACGACGCGATCTCCAGCCACGGCCCCGCCACCGCCGACGAGAACGGCCACGGCACGCATGTCGCCTCGATGGCGTGCGCGGCCGGCGACAACGGCGTCGGGATCGTCGGCGTCGGACTGGACTGCCGGCTCATCGTCCTCAAGAGCGACCTCGGCGACGGGTCGGTGGCGCGCTCGATCGTCCAGGCGGCGGACCTCAAGGCGGACGCCGTCAACATGAGCTTCGGCACCGACGGCACGACGCCGCCCGCGCAGGCGATCGTCGACGCGATCGGCTACGCCGCCGCGCGCAACGTCGTGCTCGTCGCGGCGGCTGCCGACGCACCGGTCGAGGAGCAGGGGGACCCGGCGAACGTCCTGCAGCCGGCCGGCACAGGCCCCGACGTCACCGCCGGCCGCGGCCTGTCGGTCACGGCCGCGAACTTCGCTGACGCCCGCGCCCCGTTCGCCGGCCGCGGGTCGCAGATCTCGATCGCCGCCTACGGCTCGTTCCGAGACACGGGCGGCCCGCCGGGGATCTTCGGCGCCTTCCCCGGCAACCCGACGGAGCTCGAGAACGGCGGCGGGATCCTGTTCCCACTGCCGGGGTGCGGCTGCCGCTCGCAGTTTCTGGGCGACAACCGCTGGGCCTACCTGCAGGGGACGTCGATGGCCGCGCCGATGGTCACGGCGACGGCGGCGCTCGTGCGCCACTTCAACCCCGACCTCAGCGCGCCGGACATCGTGCGGTTGCTGAAGGAGACCGCCTCGCGCCCCGCCGGGACGGGCTGGACGCCGGACCTCGGCTGGGGGATCGTCAACGCCGGCGCGGCGGTGACGGCCGCGCGGACGATCGATCGCCGGCCCCCGCGCTCGCAGCTGCGCGGTCCCCGGCGCGTGCGCACGCCGCGCCCGATCACGCTGCGCTGGAACGGCGCGGACCCCGCGCCGGCGGGCCTCCTGGCCTCCGGCGTGGACCACTACGAGATCTACCGCTCGACGAACCGGCGCGCCTACCGGCGCATCAAGACGACGCGCGCCACGAGCACGAAGGTCGCCGTCCGGCGCGGCGTGCGCTATCGCTTCTACTCGATCGCGGTCGACCGCGCCGGCAACCGCGAGAAGGCCCCAGCGGCCCCAGATCTCTCCACGCGCGTCGGCTGAGTCAGGCGTTCGCCGTCGCGCGCACCTGGCGCCGCGCGGCCGAGACGAGCTCGGCGAGCGCCGACTCGATCGCCTCGCCGAAGGCGTCGAGATCCGGCATCGCGTCGTAGTCGCCGAGCAGGCCGAAGTTCATCTGCCCGTTGTAGGACATGATCGCGATCGCGAGCGCGTGGTCCTTGGGCAGGAACGCGATCGGGAAGACCGCTGTCATCTCGCGGCCCAGGACGTAGAGCGGGAGCTGCGGGCCCGGCACGTTCGTCACGAGCAGGTTGAAGAGCCGGGTGGAGAAGTTCAGCCGCGAGGCCTGCGCGAGCAGCGTGGGCGGAGCGAACTGCTGCATGCTCGTGAGGACCTCCGCGCCGACGGCCTGCTTGGACTCCTTGAGGTCGTCCATCGCCTCGCGCACGACGGCCAGGCGCTCGACCGGATCCTCGACGTAGACGGGCAGCGGCCCGCGAACGGCGGCGATCTTGTTGCCGAGCGTGTGGTGGTCGCTGTCGTTGCGCGTCGAGACGGGCACCAGGGCGCGCAACTCGAGCCCCTCC
>DASWQM010000127.1:0-9181 GCA_036403675.1 Solirubrobacteraceae bacterium
CACCACCACCACCGCCACCACCACCGCCACCGCCACCGCCACCACCACCACCAGCCCCACCGCCGCCACCGTCACCCCAGCCCGTGCCGCTACCGCCGCCGCCCCCGGTGCCACTGCCGGTCGTCGCCTCGGGCGCGGCCATGCCGATCGCGCCATTCCCGGTAGTGCGGCTCACGGGCAGCTACTCGACACGCGGGGTCCGGCTGCGGCTCTTCGCGGTGACGGCGCCGGCCGGGGTGACCGTCATGGTGCGCTGCCGAGGCCGCGGCTGTCCCTATCACCGGCTTGGACCGTTCGTGGTCGCCACGTCTCGGACGCGCGCCAGCGGTGCGTCCCAAGATGTCCGCATCAGGGGCTTCCGCGGGCGCTTGCTCAAGCCCGGGGTCCGCGTCGAGGTCTTCGTTGCCCATCAGCATCAGATCGGCAAGTACACGAGCTTCCGGATCCGTCGCGGCCATGCGCCGGTACGAACCGACAGTTGCCTGCGGCCGACCGACGCGTCTGTCGTCGCCTGCGGATGAGTGTGCGTCAGCGGCGACTCATCGCATCCGCGCGCGCCTCGGCGGGAAGCAGCGCGCAGGCGTCCGCGGGCCGCGGCGCCAGGCGGCTGCGGAACTCCGGGCTGGCGGCGTGGCAGCGCGCGAAGACCTCCGCGAAGTCGCCCGCGCCGGATGCGTAGTCCGATCCGGCCTGCGCGGGGAACCACGCGGCCGCCGGCGCGCCCCGCGCGCGCACCCACGCCGAGCGCTGCGCGGCGCTGAGCCGGCGGGCGTCGTAGGCGTGGCCGATCTCGTGCGCGAGGTCGTGCGCCACGCGGTGCGTCGCGTCGCGGGCGTCGACGTAGAGCGTGATCGTGCGCAGCTTCGTGTCGGTCTGGCCGCGCACGCCGGGGCGTGGCCCGCTCACGACGAGGCGGTAGCCGAGGTCGCCGGGCCGGACGTCGACGAGCGCCTGCGCGCGCTGCACGAGCGCGTGCGTGGCGCCCGTCGCCGCGCGCGCGCTGAAGCCGGCGGCGGGCGCTGCCGGCGGATCGCCGGCGTACGCCTGCAGTGCCGCGCCGGCGAGCAGCGCGGCCGCCGCGAGCGCGGCCGGCGCGCGCGCGCCGAGCGACGGGAATGACAGCCGCACGCGCGTCATCACCGTCAGCCGGTGCGGCGCGGCAGGCGCCCGGTGAAGCGGATCGTCGCCTTCAGCGTCGCGGGCTCCAGGCGCGCCTCGCTCGGCCCGGCGCGCAGCTCGAGGACGTACGCCCCGGCCCGCATGCGCCGTAGCTGCGCGGGCTTCAGGCGCCAGGTCAGCGTCCGCCGGCCGCCCTTCTGCACCGACATCACGCGCGTGGCGATCGCGATCGTCTTCGCGCCCGACCGGCGCGTGAGCTTGGTCTGCACGGCCTTCGCAGTCGCGGGCAGCGTGACCTGGAACGTCAGGCCGTCGGTCGCGAGCGTCGCGAGCCGTACCCGCTTGGGGACCGTGAGCCCGCGCAGCCCGGCGGGCGCCGCGGCCGGCTTCTTCGCCGCCGGCGAGCCCGACGCCGCGGCGGCCGGCGCGGGCGTCGCATCCGCGGGAGGATCGGCGGGCTTGGCGGTCGGCCGCGGCGGCGCGCCGGTGAAGACCGAGCGCTGGCCGATGCAGTCCAGGCCCTCGAGCGGCCGGATCGGGCAGCTCGCGTCGGACATGACCCGCATGAGGCCCCACATGCCGGCCTGCGTGAACGGCCGCCGGACGTCGCCGTAGAAGTAGTCCCCGGTCTCGCGCTGGCGACCGCCCGCGCCGCCGATGAGCTCGAGGTCGAACGCCTCCCAGGCGACCATGCCCTGCGCGGTCGTCTCGTTGCCCTTTGCGATCTCGGGGTCGATGCGCCACGACTGGCCGCCGAGGCCGAAGACGTGGCTCTGCTCGCTGCCCGGGGCGACGAGCGCGTGGACCTTCACCGGGTCGCCCGCGTAGGCCCGCATCAGCGGCGTCGACGGGTCGCCGCCCGAGCGCGAGCTGAAGGCCGCGTCGCCGTCGCCGCGCGGGACCGTGCGGTAGTTGATCGTCGCGTGCCCGGCGACCGCCACCGGATAGGGCATGAAGTTGCCGCCGATGATCGGATCGTCCTCGCTGAGGATCGTCGTGAAGTCGCGGTAGCCCGGCCGGCCGGGGAGGCTGACGTCGACGCCCTCGCCGACGCGCACCGGCCGCCCGCTGTCGGGATCGCTGAACGTCGCCCCCGACGGCGCGACGACGACCGCGCCGTAGAGCCCGTCGACGCCGGTGTCGATGCCACCGAAGTCGCTCACCATCGCGGCGCCGATCTTGCGCGTGTCGGCGTAGAGGCGGTACGTGCGCTGCGCGCCGGGAGCGACGGTCTGCTCGGGGTTGAAGCCCGCGTTGATGCCCGACGACGACATCGTCTTGAGCAGCTCGGAGACGTGGAACGAGGCCCGCTGCGTCGCGCGCTCGTTCGTGAAGTTCACCTGCAGGCACTCGCCGGCGGCGATGTGGACGACGAGCGGCTGCGCGGGCTTGCTCCCGTCGCGCACGGCTCCCGCGTCGGCGCTCTCCACGAACGCCGAGGAGACGCCGGGCCGCGGGGTCGCGAGGTCGACGGCGCTGACGTCGACCGTGCGGGTCGTCGCCGCTTGCGGGCACGGATCGCCCGGTCCGCCTGCCGCGGGCGGGCGCCCGCCGGTCGGCGCGGGCAGCGGCGTGCCGCCGGCCGGTACGCTCGTGCCCGGCAGCGGCTGCAGGTCGCCGACCTGCCGCGGCAGCACGCGCAGCAGCCCCCACGCGCCTTGGCGGAAGCGCCGCCCGAGGCTGTTGAAGTACAGGAAGTCGCCGGTGCGCTGCTCCGGCCCGCCGGCGCCGCCGTCGAGGATCGCGGTGTAGCGCTCCGAGACGCCGTAGTGCAGCGAGTCCGTCGGCGACGCGGCCGTGCGCGACTGGCCGTCGAGGAAGCGGTTCTCGCGGAAGAAGCGGTGACCGTCGACCTTGAGCCCGTCGATCGCGGGGCCGACGTTGACCGCGCGGATCGCGAGCGGGTCGCCCGCATAGGCGCGCGGCAGCGGGGTGTGCGGGTCGCCGTGCGTCCAGGAGCTGAACAGCAGCGACGGGTCGGGGTTGTCGGCGAGCCGGTCCGCCCACGGCTCGGCGCGGAGGTTGAAGGTCGAGTCCGTCACGGGGTGGTCGTCGATCGACCACAGCGCGAGCTCGCGGAAGCTGCCCTCGACCTGGCCGGGCGCGAGCGGCGTCGTCGTGCGGATGTCGGCGATCGTGCCCGACTTGATCGGCTCGCCCGTCTTCGGGTCGTGGTACGTGGAGCCCTGCGGCTCGACGATGAGCTGGCCGACGAGCCCCAGCGGCCAGCCGTGGATGCCGTCGACGTGGTCGTGCCAGAAGACGTTGTCCATCTGGACGTCGGGGTACCAGCGCGACTGGACGAACTCCGTGCCCGCGTGGTCGCCGCTGGGGTGGTCCCTGCTCAGCGCCTTCGTGATCGTGACGGTGCCGGCGGTCGAATCGATCGACTCGATCGTGCGGATCTCGATGCTCGCCTCGCCCTGACTGACGGCGATCGCGACGCCGGGCTGGAACTTCGCGACGCTCGACAGCTGCAGCGTCCGCGTGCCGGCGGCGGCGGCCGCGCTCAGCGTCGGGTCGGCGGACGGGTAGTCCTCGACCGCCTGCTCGTAGGAGAGGCCGGTGATGACGCCGTCGGACGCCTGCGTGTCGAACTGCACGTGGTGGATGTGCAGGTTGTTCTTCGAGAAGCCGTTGTACGCGGCGGCGTCGGGGATGCGGTTGGTGAGCGTGACCGCGACGCAGTCACCGATGTTCGCCCGGATCGCGAGCGGCTCGACGGGCTTGCGCCCGGCGAGCACCGCGTCGGCGTCCTCGGCCAGGACGAAGATCTGGGCGCTGTGGCGCACCTTCTTCGTGACGTTCAGCGACGGCGCGATCGTGACGATGTTGAAGGTCTTCAGCGGGGCGCCGGCCGGGCAGATGCCGTCCGCGCGCCCGGCCCACGGGTCGGTCGCCCCCGTCTTCGGTGCGTCGCCGTTCTCGCCGAGCCACGGCGCGCCGGAGTGCTGGTTGGGGGAGAACGGCGGCCGCTTGCCGAGGTGCGGGCGCAGGAGCGGGAACGCCGGCCGCCCGTTCGCCGGGTTGAAGAGGATCTTCGGGCGGTCGACGCTCTCGCCGTCGAGGCGCGCGGGGCGGTCGCCCGCGAGCAGGCTCGGATGGCCATCGAGGCGCTCGTCGTCGCCGGCCTTCGTGTAGTCGGGCCACGACGCGCGGTCCTCCGGCTCGCCGAGGTAGAGGGAGCCGTCGTTCTTCCAGTCCCAGACGCTCGCGTCCTCGCCGTCCTTGCGGACGCCCTGCGGCGGCAGCTGCGGGCGGATCCAGTCGTCGAGGTTCGCGGCCGTGATCGTCGTGCCGTTGATCGTCGTGCCGATGAGGCCGGCCGAGTCGACCGCGACCGGGGGCGCGGCGCGGTCGGGCAGCGGCGCGAGGCCCGGCTGGCGCGTGTCGAAGACCCGCCAGAAGCCCCACATGCCCGAGACGTAGTGCTCGACGATGTGGCAGTGGAAGAGGAACTCGCCGGCGCCCTGCTGGACGCCGCCGGCGCCGCCCTCGATCTCGAGCTCGAACGACTCGCCGGGGCCGAAGGCCTGCGAGTCCAGGCGCGTCGACGGCGCCCCGGGCTTCGGATGCTTGTTCAGGCCCGTGTCCTGGTAATCGAAGTTCGGGTCGGCCTTCGGGTTCAGGCGCCAGCGGATACCGCCGCCGTGCAGGTGGAAGACGTGGAAGACCTCGGCGCCGGCGTGCAGGATGCGGATCTTCGTCGGGTCGCCCTGGTAGGCGCGCGGGATCACGGTCGCCGGGTCGCCGAACGTGTAGGAGCCGTAGCCGTGCGCTTCCTCGTTGGCGTCGCCGGGGTTGTTGAGCCGGTTCATGAACGGCTCCGAGCGGTAGTTGATCGCCCGCGCGCCGGGACGGTAGCTCTCGCTGTGCGGGTCGACGCGCGGCATCGCGGCGCCGGTCGAGTCCAGCGGCCGGTAGTCCTCGTCGCCGATCTCGTGGTAGAGCTGGACGTACTCGCGGAAGGACTTCTTGCCCTCGGGCTTGATGACCGCCTCCCAGCCGGACTTCAGCGGCGAGAGGTCGTCCATCGCGTGGTAGGTGGAGCCGCGCGGCTCGACCACGAGCGCGCCGAAGAGCCCGTGGGCGACGGCCTGACGGTGGCCGGGGCCCGGGCGCAGGTAGTGCGAGCCCTCGAACGTGTCGTCCTCCGGCACGTAGAAGCGGTAGCTGCGGGTCCCGCCGCGCAGCACCGCCGACGAGATGTTGCGGCCGACGGCGTCGCCGGAGTTCTGGGCGTCGAAGGCGAGGCCGTCGATGTGGATGCCGTAGTCGCCGCCGCCGGCGTTGTTGGCGAACTGAAGCTCGACGCAGTCGCCGATGTTCGCGCGGATGACGAGCGGCTGGATGGCGTCCTTGCGCAGCCCGATCGAGGCCTTGCGGGCGGCCTGCTCGCGGCGGACGCGGTCGACCTCCTCGGAGAGGACGTACATCTTGCCCTGCGGGTCGTGGTCGCCGAAGCGGTTGAGCGTGATGTCGACGTCGATCGCCTGGACGTCGTAGGTCTTCAGCGGCACGCCGACGGGGCAGGGCGAGCCTGCGCCGGCCTCGGCCGAGACGCGCTCGGCGGTGCTGAAGACGAAGATCGCGATCGGCAGGACGAGCACGAGCGCGAACCCGCCGTTGAGCGCGATGCGCCGGCGCGGGAGCACGCGGCCGGCGAACCAGCTCTGCACGTCGGGCACCGCCCACGGGCGGCGGCGGAAGATCGCCGCGCTGACGGCCGCCGAGAGCAGGACGTTCACGCATAGCGCGACGAGCATGTCGCGCCCGAGGTGCACGAGGAACGGCAGCTCGTGGCCACCGTGGTGGGCACCGAAGAGGTTGCCGTGGGCGGGGCTGGTCGCGCCGACCGCGACCGTCGCCGTCAGCGCGACGACCGCCGCAAGCACCGCGGCGCAGAGCGCGACCGGGCCGTCTGTCGCGCCGGCGCGCGCGATGAGCTTGCGCGCGAGCACGATGCCGATCCACACCGCCATGCAGATGAGCGGCAGGGCGAGCGTCGCGTCGCGCAGCCAGTGCAGCGCGAACGGCGGCTCGCTGCGCTCGTGACCGCCCTCGACGTGGTGCAGGAACGTCAGCCACAGGCCGCCGCCGTAGGCGATCGCCAGGGCGAACGCCATGACCGCGCTCGGGCGCGCGAGGCTCGAGAGGCGCTTGCGCGCGAGCGTTCGGATGAGCAGGTCGGTCATCGAGTCCCCTTGTGGTGCTGGAAGCCGTCGAACGCGTTGGCCGGCGTCTTGCCGGTGCGGCCGAGGTCGATGAGCAGCGGCTTCGCGCGGCCCGGGTCGGTGAACTCGATCCACAGCTTTGAGCCGGTCCGCGGGGCGACGAAGATGAGCCGGCCGTCGATGCTCGCGTCGGGCTGCAGCGTGCCGGGCCGCATGTTCGACTTCACGCTGCGGACCGCCTTGCGGTCGGCGCCGACGAGCAGGCGGAACTGCCGCGGGTCGTAGGCGATCGGCTTGCCCAGGAGGTTCGTGAGCGTGACCGACGCCTGCACCTGGACCTTGTTCGGGGCCACGAAGCCGGAGATGCCGTGGGTGTTGCCGCCGAGCTCCTTCGCCGTCGTGCCGTTGATCTTCTCGGCGTGCTCGACCGCGACGACGCCGAACGACGTCGGGATGTCCTGGGCGGTGCCGAACGGGCCCGGGAGCTGCGGCGGCGCGGGCGCGACCGGCACGCCCGTGGCGATGATGTTCGCGGCGATGACCGCTCCGGCGACGGCGAGCGCGAGCGTCGCCAGCAGCACGACGGCGACGGCGACGTTCCAGGCGCGTGGGCGGCGGCCGCGGGGCCGGCCGGCGACGGCGGGCGTGGAGCTCATCGTGCGTGCCCGGTCGTGGCGGGCGTCAGCTCGGCGGGGGAGCCGATCGGGCTCGCGCAGCTCCCGTAGGCGACGCCGACGGTGGCCCGGCGCGAGCGCAGGCGCGCCGCCTGCGCGCGGGTGAGGCCGATCCGCAGGTCCTGGGCGTTCGTGCCAGAGACCGGCAGCAGGGCGATCTTCTGCGCATGCCACGTGCCGTTGGCGCGCGGGCGCAGCGTGAGCTTCGCGACACGCGCGTCCCCCGGCGGCGAGATCCGCACCGTCAGCATGCGGCCGCGGCCCCCGCTGAGGCGATAGCTGCCCGTGCGGGCCGCGGCGGCGAGCGGCCGGCAGCTGGGCGCCGGCCCCGCGACGCTCGACGCGGCCGCCGGCAGGGGCAGCGGGCCGGGACCGGCGGCGTCAGACGCCGGGTCCGAGGAGCCGGTCGGCGCTGCCGCGGGCGTGGGCGCGGGCGGCGGCGGCGGGGCGATGCGCTCGAACGTCCACGCCCGCGGCTGGCCCACGTTGGCGGCGAGATCGGTCGGGGTCACGGCGAAGGTGTGCCGGCCGAGGCCGAGGCTGCGCAGCCACAGCGGCGAGTCGCAGGCCGGCAGCGCGCGGCCGTCGAGCTCGCAGGCGTACGTGACGCCGAACTCGTCAGCGGAGAAGCGCACCCGCAGCGCGTCGGCTTCGGTGACGGCGTCGGCCGCGACCATGTCGATCGACGCGACCGGCGCGACCGTGTCGATGCTGAAGGTGTAGCGAGCGGCGTTGGCGCCGGCGGCGCCGCGCACCTCGAAGACGTGGATGCCGTCGCCGAGGTTCGAGTAGGTCTGGCCGGCGCTCGGGCCGCTGCCGCACGGCGCCCAGCCGGCGCCGTCGAGGCGGCAGTCGAACGTCGCGCGCGGCGACGACGTGAACGCGAAGCTCGCCGACGTCGCGCTGGAGTACACCTCCGGGCCGGCGGTGATCTTCACCGTCGGAAGGTGCGCGAGGTGCAGCGGCACGTCCCACAGCCGGCTCTGTCCGAGCGACTCCGGCGCGCCTGCGCTCGTGAGCGGATCGTCGGCGACGAGCAGCCCGCCGTCGGCGCGGACGCCGATCGCGGTGACGAGCGCGAAGCCGGTGTCGTACGTCGAGACCTCCCCGTCGGTGGGGGTCAGCACGTCGACGCGGTCGACGCCGCTCACGTTGCCGGTGCCGACGTACACGCGGCCATGGGCGGCATCGGCCGCGAGCGCGTTCGGCAGCGCGTCGAGGCCGGCCGGGAAGCCGGGCACGGTCAGCGCGACCGGAGCCGCAGGACCGGGAGCTGCGACGCGCGTGACGCCGCCGGTCTCGGCGAGGTAGAGCGCACCGTCGAGGTTCGTCATCGACAGGACGCCCGGAGCCGTCGCAACGCCGACGACCGGCGTGGCCGAGATCGTGACGGGCGCAGCGGCGGCGGCGTTGTTCAGGCGGTGGATCGTCGCGTCGTCGCGGCCGTTGAAGTCGACGTAGACGGTCCCGTCGGGGTTCGTCCCGAGCGCCAGCGCGAAGACGCGGTTGCGGCCCGCGGAGACGATGTGCTGCGCGCCGTCGATCGTCTCGCTCGACGCATTCCAGTGCATCCGCCACACGCCGGCGCTCTTGGAGTTGCCCTCCGCGACGAAGAAGTTCGAGGAGCCGGGGTCAAAGGCCATCTGGTTCGGCGTCGCGGGGCCCGGCCGCGGGACGTCGAGCTCCGTCGCGGCCTCCGGGCGGCAGTACGGCGACGGCACGAGCCGCGCGGGGTTCCCGGCCTCGACGCGGCAGATGCCGAGCAGCTGGTCGGAGACCCAGGTCGATCCGGATGGCGTCACGGCGACGCCGGCGGGCATCGTCATCCCGGATCCGGCGGCGACGGTCATGGTGCCCGCGTGCGCGGAGGCGGCGAGCGGGAGCGTGGCGCAGACTGCGAGCGCGGTCCTGAGGCCCAGCCGAACGGCGGAGGAGGCGCGGCGGCGAGCGTGCGGCGTCGATGGCATGGTCGTCATGCTGCGGGACCCCGGTCGGACGCACAGGGGCAAGTCCTGCGGATTGCGGTTGCAGGAACTCGCAACCTCGTCGCGCGGTAGCGGTGTGCGTTAAGTCGCAACCGCGTGCGCATGCTTCCCCCATGTGAGCGCCAAGGGAGCACCGCATCATCGGCCCGGTGATCGGGCGCGTGACGAAGACCCTGGCCGCGGGCGCCGCCGCCTTCGTCCTGCTCGGCGCCTCCGGCGCGCAGGCGTT
>DASWQM010000128.1:0-3043 GCA_036403675.1 Solirubrobacteraceae bacterium
CCTGCCGCAGCGCCCGCGCCGTCGCGGCGGCGGCGACACGCGCAGGTCGCCGTAGCCACGTCACGAGCAGCTCGTTGCGCAGCAGCAGCGCGTCGCGGCCGGGCCGCGGCCCCGGCACGGGGTGGTGATGCGCGACGACGTCGTCGGCGTACGCCAGCGACCATCCCGCCGCGGCCAGGTCGAGGGCGAGCAGCGACTCCTCGCAGCCGATCCCGAGGCGCTGGCTGAAGCCGCCGGCTGCGAGGAATGCGGCGCGCCGCACGACGGCGCCGCAGGCGACGAAGCCGAGGATCGGCGGTCCCGGCAGCCCGGTGCCGTCCTGCAGCGGGCTCGCCGCCATCGCGGTGCAGGTCGGGTCCAGCCGCTCCTCGGGGCCGACGAGGATCCGTGCCGCCAGCAGCGCCATCCGCGGCGCGCGGGCAAAGTGACCCTGAGCCCGCTCCAGCGCGCCCGGCGCCCACCACGAGTCGTCGTCGGAGAAGGCGACGTAGGGCGTCGCGGCCTGGCGGGCACCGACGGTGCGGGCGGCCGCTGCGAGGTTGCAGTCGAGCGTGACGAGAGCGACGTTCGGGTGCTCCGCCCGGACCGCCTCGGGCGTGCCGTCCGACGACGCGTTGTCGACGACGATCACCGGCGGCCGGCCGTCGAGCGTGGCGAGGCGGCCGAGCGTGTGCAGCAGCTCGCGGCGGCGGTCGCGGGTCGCGATGACGATCGAGACCTCGCTCACGCGGGCAGGCGGTCCAAGCGGCGCAGCTCGTCGACGACCCGCGCCGGGGTGATCGCGAGCAGTCCCGGGTCCGGCCGGTCGCCGTGGGGATCGCCGGTGCGCCCGGCCCACAGCACGCGGTGGCGCGGGTCCCGCGGCGGCCCCCACTCGGCCGGCGGCGTCGGGCCGAACAGCAGCACCGACGGCGTGCCGAAGGCGCTGGCGAGATGGGCGACGCCGGTGTCGCCGCAGACGACGCGCCCAGCCGCCGCGACGAGCGCCGCCAGCTCGAGCAGATCGGTCCTCCCCGCGAGCACGTCCGCGTGCGGGACGCCGGCCGCGTCGGCCACGCCGAGCGCGAGCCGCCGCTCGTCGGCGCTGCCCGTGACGAGGACCCGCCGCCCGCCGCGGCGCTCGGCGCGGGCCACGGCGACCCAGCGGACCGCCGGCCAGCGGCGCGCCCGGCTCGCGGCGCCCGGGTGCAGGATCGTCGCGCCGTGCGCACCCCGCGGCGGCCCCGGCGCGGGAGCGTGCAGCATCCGGTCGCCGGGGTCGGCCGGGATCCCCGACTCGGACAGCAGCCGGCACCAGCGGCGCACCTCGTGCTCGCCCGCCCGCCAGGCCGGGCCCTCGTGCCAGGGCAGTTCGCGGTGCGCGAACGCGATCATCCGCCCCGGCCGCGCCGCCGCGAGGATCGCGTGGCTCTGCGGCCCGCGGCCGTGCAGGTTGGCCGCGATGGCCGGCCGCTGGGCCGCGGCGCCGAGCTCCCGCAGCGGCCGCGCGTCGAGGACCTCGAACGGCGGCGCGCCGTCGCCGAGCAAGCCCAGCAGCGGCGCCAGACTGCGCGGCATCGCCAGCAGCCGCCGGTGGTCGCCGAAGGCAGCCGCCAGGGCCCGCAGCGCCGGCACCGCCGTCAGCAGGTCGCCGAGCCCGAGCGCCCGCAGGACGAGCAGGCGCGGCGCGCCTACGGCCACGACGGCTCGGCCGACGGCGTGACGACGAGCTCGCGCAGCTCGAGGCCGGCCGGGCGGCTCAGGGCGAACACGACCGCCTCGGCGACGGCGGCGGGCGGCGCGAGCTGCGCGTCCGGCCCCGGCCGGTACTGCTCCGGGCGGCCGTCGAAGAACGCCGTCTGCATCCCGCCGGGCACGAGCATCGTCACGCCGACGCGCCCGGCCAGCTCGACGGCCAGCGCGCGGCTGAAGCCGACGACGCCGAACTTGCTCGCGCAGTAGGCCGTCGCGTCGCTCAGCGCGCGCAGGCCGAGCGTCGAGGCGACGGTCACGATGCGTCCGTGCGAGCGCTCGAGGTACGGCAGTGCGGCGCGCGCGACCGCCGCCGTGCCGAGGAGGTTGACGGCGATGACCCGCTCCCACCGCTGCGGATCGACGTCCTCGAGCCGGCCGCAGGCGTCGATACCGGCGGCGGTCACGACGGCGTCGAAGCCGCCGTGGCGCTCGGCGGCGGCACGGACGGCGGCCTCCGCCGCCCGCGTGTCGGCGAGGTCCACGCGCTCTGCGTCGACGCCGTCGGCGGCCTCGGCGAGGTCGAGCACGACCGGCGTGCCGCCGTGCGCCGCGACGGCGTCGGCGACGGCGGCGCCGAGCCCCGACGCGCCGCCGGTGACGAGGACGGTGCCGAGCGCGGTCTGCTCGGCGGTGCGGTCCAGCTCGGCGGTCTCAGGTGATGGCACGGATCGTCGCCTCCTGGATGAGGTGGGTCGTGGAATGGCCGTCGAGGTAGGGCAGCAGCACGACGCTGCCGCCCCAGTGCTCGACGACCTCGGTCTCGGGCATGTCGGCGCGGCGGTAGTCGCCGCCCTTGACCCAGATGTCGGGCCGCAGCCGCCCCAGCGCCTGCGCCGGCGTGTCGTCGTCGAAGACGAGCACCGCGTCGACGCAGCGCAGCGCGCGCAGCACGGCCGCGCGGTCGTGCTCGCCGACGAGCGGCCGGCCGGGGCCCTTCAGCCGCCGGACGGAGCCGTCGGCGTTCAAACACACGACTAGGCAGTCGCCGAGACGGCGCGCGGCCTCGAGCGTGCGGACGTGGCCGACGTGCAGCAGGTCGAAGCAGCCGCCGGTGGCGACGACGGTGCCGCCGGCGGCGCGAGCCCGGTCCGCGACGTCGAGCGCGTCGTGCGGTGCGCCGTCGTCGCGCGCTGCCCGGTCGCCGACCGCGGCGGCGCCGCCCGCAGCCACGAACGCGGACGCCGCGCGCACCGCGCCCGCGACCGCCTCGGCGATGTCCGCACCGTCCGCGAGCGCCTGCGCGACGCGCGACGCGAAGCGATCGCCGGCGCCGCATGGATCGCCCCCGACGGCGAGCGGCGCCGGGAAG
>DASWQM010000129.1:0-11567 GCA_036403675.1 Solirubrobacteraceae bacterium
GAGGTCGGCAAGGGCTTCTACCACGTCATGTGGGAGCTCCAGGGCGAGCGCCTCATCGCCGCCGCCGGCATCGTCGCCGCCGCCCAGCACTGCTTCGACCGCACGCTGCGCTACGCGCTGGAGCGGCGCGCGTTCGGCCGCGAGATCGGCCACTTCCAGGTCATCCGCCACAAGTTCGCCGAGATGGCGACGAAGCTCGAGTCCGCGCGCCAGATGGTCTACACGACCGCCTGGCGCCACACCAACGGCGAGTACCCCGTGCGCGAGATCTCGATGGCGAAGCTCCACGCGTCGCGAATCGCCGTCGAGGTCGCCGACGAGTGCATCCAGATCCACGGCGGCGCGGGCTACATGAGGGAGTACGGGATCGAGCGCGTCTGGCGCGACATGCGCCTCTTCCGGATCGGTGCCGGCACCGACGAGATCATGCTCGATCTCATCGGGCGCAGCTACGGACTGTGAGCCATTTCTCACTTTTCCGGCGCGTCACGCATTACGCTGCGCCATAGCCCGAGGACCAGGGGGGCACGCTCGGAAGGAGCATGATGTCCAGACGCATTGCCCGGACCCTCCCGCTGGCGGTATTCGGGGTGGCGCTCGTCATGCCCGGCGCCGCGATGGCGTCGACGAGGACGGTCTTCATGGGGTTGCCGCCGGCGAGCCAGAAGGCCTTCGAGAAGGTCAGCAGCGACGCCAACGCGTTCTTCCCCAGCACGACCCGGATCCGTACCGGCGATGTCGTCGCCTTCACCCCGGTCGGCTTCCACACCGTCGACATGCCGGCGAGCGGGGCGCCGCTGCCGCTCGTCTCGCCGACGGGCACGAAGGTCGAGGCCATTGACGCAGCCGGCATCCCGTTCTGGTTCAACGGCCTCGACGAGGTGGGCTTCAACGCGCCCCTGCTGAAGACGAACTTCGGCAAGACGCTGGTGAAGGGACCGGCGCGCATCGCGAGCGGCCTGCCGCTCGTCCAGAGGCCCAAGCCGATGCGGGTGCGGTTCAACAAGGCCGGCCGGTACACGTACTACTGCAACATCCACTCGGGGATGAAGGGCACCGTCCGCGTCGTCGGCAAGCACTCCCCCGTCCCGTCGGCGAAGTCCGACGCGGCGCTCGTCAAGGCGCAGGCCGCGAAGGCGCTGGCCGTGGCCAAGGCGCTGCCGGCGATCACGAAGCCGCCGGCGAACACCGTCAGCGTCGGCGCCGAGGGCAAGGGCGGCGTCAGCTACTTCGGCATGCTCCCGGACAAGCTGACCGTGCCCGCGGGCACGACTGTGAAGTTCGCGATGGCGAACGGATCGAGCGACCTTCACACGGCGACGTTCGGCCCCGGCGATCCGGACCAGAAGACCTCGTACCTCGGCGCGATCGCCGCGTCGTTCCAGGGTCCGCCGGTCTTTGACGCACGCGGGGTGTATCCCAGCGAACCGGCGGGGTCTCCGCCTGTGGCCATCACGCCGACCCTCCACGGCAACGGCTTCTGGAACGCCGGGCTCATGGACGCCGTCGCGGCCAGCCCGCTGCCGGGGTCCGGCTCGGTGACGTTCTCGACGCCTGGCACGTACCCGTTCGTGTGCCTCATCCATACGAACATGAAGGGGACGATCACGGTCCAGTGACCCGATCGCAGCGGGCGCTGGGCGCTCTCCTGCTGACCGGTGCGGCGGTGCTCGCCGCCGCACCGGACGCAGGCGCGGCAACGCGGGAGTTCTGGATCGCGGCGACGCCGGCGCTCTGGAACATGGCGCCCAACCAGCGCGACAACATCACCGGCGCGCGCCTGGATCCTGCGCAGACGGTCATGCCGACGACGGTCTACCGCCGCTACTCGCGCGGCTGGCGGCGGCCGCTGCGCAACTCGCCGATGTCGGGCAACCAGAACGTCATCCCCGGGCCGCTGCTGCGCGCCCGCGTGGGCGACAGGCTCGTCGTCCACTTCAAGAACATGGACTTCACGCGGATGAACGGGCATTCGATGCACTTCCACGGCGTCGACTACAAGCCCAGCTCCGACGGCGCCTACGTCCCGGGCGTCTCCGGCCCCGACGGCAACGTCCTGCCCGGCAGGACGTGGACGTACCGGCTGACCGCCGGCGCGCAGTCGCGCGGCACGTGGCCCTACCACGACCACTCGCCCTCCATGCACGAGTCGATCGACGGCGGCATGTACGGCATGCTCTCGATCCGCGGGCGCCACGAGGCGCTCCCCGACCGCGAGTTCGTCGTCGTCTTCGCCCCCATGGGCGACTTCCAGACGATCGACGGGCGCGCGTTCGTCGGCAACACGCCGGTGTTCCGCACCCGCGTCGGCCAGCTCGTGCAGTGGGACGTCATGGCGATGGGCTCCGAGCACCACGACTTCCACGTCCACGGCCACCGCTGGATCGAAGCCGGCGGCGTGTCGCGCGACACGCATACGGTCGGCCCGGCCGAGTCGTTTCGCTTCCGGTGGCGCGAGCGCGACCCGGGCGTGTGGCTGTACCACTGCCACGTCGAGCAGCACATGGAGCGCGGGATGATCGGCACCTACAGGGTCACCCGGTGAAGCGGGCGGCGCTGCTCCTCGTGCTCGGCCTCGGCCTGCTCGGCGCGCCCGCGGCGGCGCAGCACGGCGCCGGCCACGGCGCCGCGGCGGCGTCCGTGCACATCGCCTTCGCCGCCCTCAGCCCGGTGCAGAGCGACATCGTCGCGGGCGAGTCGGTCATGTGGACGAACGACAGCGCACGCGTGCACACGGTCACCGCCGACGACGGCGGCTTCGACTCGGGCGGCATCACGTCCTCGGAGACGTTCAGCCACCGCTTCCCCGCGGCCGGCGAGGCCGCCTATCACTGCAAGCTTCACCCGTTCATCCAGGGCACCATCGGCGTGCACGACCTGCTGCTCGAGCAGCCGCCGGCGGCGGCGTCGGCGAAGCGGCCGTTCGTCCTCACCGGGCGGGCGAGCAGCGCGCTCGAGCCGGGCACGGCGGTGTCGCTGCAGGCCGACACGGGTGCAGGCTTCGCCGCAGTGGCAGCGACCGCCGTCCGCCCGGACGGAAGCTTCGCGGCGAGCTTCGTTCCCAGCACGACGGCGACCTACCGCGCCGTCGCCGGGACGCTCGAGAGCCCGGCCGTCGAGCTGCTCGTGCTCGACCGCCGCATCGCGCTGACCGCGCGGCGGGCCAAGCGCCGCGTCGTCCTGCGCGCGCGCGTCATGCCCGCGTCGAGCGGCGGCCATGTCGTCGTGCAGCTCTTCCTGCCCGAGCGCTTCGGCTGGTGGCCCGTCCAGGCGGGCCGCCTGGATCGCGCCTCGAGCGTGCGCTTCTCGGTGCGCACGCGGCGGCGCCTGCGGGCGCGCGTCGTGCTGACGCTGCCAGACGGCGCGACGCGGCTCGCGGTCAGCCGGACCGTTCGCGTGGGTCCACCGCGCTGACCTGCACCGGGGCGGTCGCGCCACGCGAGCGCACGATCGCCGCGCCGCTGCCGGCGGCGAGCGCGATCGCGAGGATGATGACCCCGGCGGGCGGCAGCGCGTCGCCGCGTCCCGGCACGTAGCGCACCGCCGCCTGCTCGGATTCCGGGGCCGCCTGCTCCCTGCGCTCGGGCGCGACCTGCGCGACCGGCGCGACGCCTGCGACCGGCTGCACGCCGGGCAGCGGCTGCGGCGCCGGCTGGAGCGCGCCGCCGCCCGTGACGCTCGGCGGCGGTCCCGCCGAGGGCGGCTTCGGGCTCGGTGCGACCGGCGTCTGGTGCGCCGGCGCCTGCGCCTGCGCGCCCGACGCGGTCGTCGGCAGCGGCGGCGCCGACGAGGACGGCGGCGGACGGTCGGCGGCGGGCGGCTTCGCCGGCGGCTTGGCCGGTGGGGTCGCGGTTGCCGGCGCGGGTGCGGGTGCCGGTTCCGGCGCTGCGGCATCGGGCGCCGGCGCCGCCGTGTCGGACGGCCCGACCTCGGCCTCGCCGAAGGAGCAGACCCGCTGCGGGCGCGTCGCCTGCCCGGGCACCTGGCGCGGCGCCGCGGGCGGCGGCGGGATCGGTGGCGGCGGCGCGTCGACGACCTGGATGGTCTGCGAGGCGCTGAGCCCGCCCGAGCGCACCGTCAATGTCACGGTGCCGGTCTTCAGCGGGCAGAAGTACGGGAACGCGTCTGACGCGACCGGGAGGCCGCCCAGGTTGCGCTCGACGTCGTTGGCGCCGGCGGCGGGCCGGACGAAATAGCCGATCTGCGGGTCGGAGGACTCGAACTGCGCCTCGAACTGCGGGCCGCCCTCGCACAACGTCGTCGAGCAGAAGATGACGAGCGGGTCGGTGCGCGTCGCGATCGGATCGCCGCCGGCACGCCGCACGAGGTAGCCGCCGCGGTCCGGCTCGCGCGCCATCGGGTTGACGAACAGGATCTGATGGCGGATCGCGCGCGGCTCGGTGTTGAGCGACAGGCTGCGCAGGAGCGGGATCGCGCGCAGCTGGACCTGCGCCCGGTTGGTCTGCGGGTCGCGCGTGCCGGGCTGGACCTCGAGCAGCGCGAGCGCGGGCACGCGCATCGGCGGCGGCGTGGGTGACGGGTTCGCGTCGAACAAGGCCGACCACTGCGCCGGCTTGTGCCCGAGCGTGCTCGTCGTGAAGGCTGGAATCGAGTGGTCGGCGGCGGCGCCCGCCGGGACGCTTCCGGTGGCGAGCCGGCCTCCGAACTCCGCGCTGGCGGGGTCGGTGCCGGCCGCGCCGCTGACGTACGCCGACGCGCCCTCGTCGACGAGCAGCCGCGCGATCCGGTCGCCGTCGCCCGCGGCGCCCGGCCCGAGCCCGTCGTCGAGCGGCCGCGACCCGACGACGATCGCCGGCGTGCGCTTCGCGCGCGCGTCGGAGAGCACCGCGCGCAGCCACGCCTCCTGGCCGGGGTCGGCGTCGCCGAGCGATCCCTGCGCCTGGTCGATGACCACGACGCGCACCGTCCCGTCCGGCCCAGCCGAGTCGAAGGCGTAGAACGTCCGGGCGGCGCCGGCGGCCGGCGACAGCAGCGGCAGTCCGTCGAGCGAGATGCCGGGCGCCAGCGGGCCGGCGCCGAGCGGCGACGCGAAGGTGGCGAACACGCTGGTGAAGATCGACTTCCCGTCGCCGCGGCCGAGCGCCGGGAACACCGGCAGGCGCGCATCCGACAGCAGCGACCGGAAGCGCTCGCCGTCGAGCGCATCGAGGCCGCCCGCGGCCCGGCCGCCGGTGTACAGCAACGCTCGCGGCCCGTGCTCCTGTGCGGCGAGCGAGCCGGCGAGCTGCACGGCGCGGTCGAGCAGGACGTCGGGCGCCGTGCCCTGGCCGGCGAGCCCGGCGCAATGCTCGAGGCATGCGGCGTTGCCGCCGAGCGCGAACCGCACGACGCCGGGCGCCAGCGGGATCGGAGCCGTCGCCGTGCCGGGCTGCGCGATCGCGGGCCGGTAGCGGTAGACCTCGGCCGACGCAGCTCGTGTCGGCGGGGGCGGCGGCGCTGGGTTGTCGGGTTCGGCGAAGACGAACGGCGACGGGCCGCCGGTGCCGCCGACAGCCCAGCCGCCGCCGTGCTCGTCGAGCGCGAACGCGCGGACCGGCTCGACCGCGAGCGGCAGGTCGGCGGTGCCCGACGGCCGGAACGCCGCATGCTGCTCGTCGTGCCAGCCGCTTGCGTCCTCGCGCAGGACGAAGCCGGCGTCCGGCGCATCGGCGGTGGCCGCGGGCGGCGGCCCGCTGCTGCGCAGCGGCTGCCCGGTCGTCGACACGATCGAGCGCAGCGCGCCGCCGTCGTCGCGGTAGGCGGCCACGGCGGCGACCTCCAGCGGCGGCGCGTCGACGGGGCGCCACCGGCCGCCGGCGCGCTCGCGGACGAAGCGGCCGTCGGCGGTCGCGCCGCCGTCGGGCAGGCCCGCGACGGTGCCGACCCGCTGAGCTCCCAGCTGGGGATCCGGCCTCCAGCCCGCACCGCTGTTGACGAGCAGCCCGACCGAGGTCGCGATGAGCGCATCGTGACCGGCGAAGGCGACGGCGTAGACGTCCGCGTCGGCCGCGTTCCCCGGCAGCCGCTCCGCCGCCCACTCGCCGTCGGCGCCGCGGCGCATGACGGTCCCCGAGCGACCGACCGCATAGCCGCGCTCGGCGTCCGCCGGATCGAAGGCGACGTCGAGCAGATCGGCCGTGCCGGCGGCATGCGATGCCGGCGACCAGAACGCGGACTGATCGCGAGGCCCAAGTTCCATGGCGCCGCCGCCGGTGCGGCGCTCGTAGATGTAGCCGCCGTCGCCGACCGCGACCGCGAGGTCGGCGCGCGGCCAGGCGATCGCACGGAGGACCGGCAGGAAGTTGTCGCTGCCTTCGAGCGTGATCGGCTCGAACTGCCACCCGCCGGCGCCGGGATCGAAGTGCAGGACCATGAACCGGCGGCCGGCGACGAGCGCCTGGGTCGTGGCCGCGGTCGTCGGCTTGCCCGGCTCGCTCGCGACGTCCACGAGCTCGTCGAACCACGGCGGCGCCCACGGCTGGAGCTGCGTGCCCGCGGGGATGCGCGTGAGGTGCGTCGCACCGATCCGCGCGCCGAGCCAGGCCTCCGCGGGTCCCACGAGCGCGAGCGCCTGCGTGCCGCCGTCGCCGTCGTCGCCGGTGCCGGGCGCCCACCCGAAGCCGCTGCCGTCGAGCACGAGCGGCCCGCCGCCGGTCGTGACCCCGTCGGGCCGCGCCGCCCCCGCGACGACCCGGGCCCCGTACGGCGTGCCCGCGGCCGCCACGGCAACCGAGCGCGTACCGCGCGCCGTCTCCAGTGCTGCCCCGAGCGGCTCGTCGCACAGCGGCGCGCCGCCGGGGCGGCGGACATCGCACCAGCTGTGGTCGAGCCGCGCGGCGCCGCCGCTCGTCGCCACGTGCAGCGTCGCGTCGCTCTCCGCACCGGTCGTGTCGGTGACATGGACGTCGATCCAGACGTGTCCGGCCGCGACGGTCAGCGGGTCGCCCGGAGGCGAGACGGCGCGCAGCGCCCGGATGCCGTCAGCGGGCGCGGCGGGCTGCAGCAGCGGCGCAGGATCGAGCGCGACCTCGACCCAGCGCGGGTCGGGGTCGGCGACGCGGCGGTACAGCGCCACGGCAGCTCCGCTGTCGGGCGCGGGCTCGGCGAGCAGCCACGCGTCGGTGGCCGAGCTCGCGCCGAGCGCGAGGATCCTGAAGCGGCCGCCGAAGCCGGCCGGCGGCGCCACGACCGGCTCGCGCGTCCACGTCGCGCCGCTCCAGCGCAGCACGCCGTCCTCGACGGCGCCGCCCGCGGGCGCGAGCAGGATCGCGCCGTCGACGGCCGCGACCGCGACGCGGGTGGCGTCGAAGAGCTGCTCGTCCGCGTGCAGCACGTCTGCCGGCGGCGCCGGCAGGAGCTTGAAGTCGCCGCCGTCCGTGCGCCCGAGGACGACCTGAGTGCCCGCGCCGCCGGCCGCCCCGCTCGTCCCGAGCAGCACGCCGGTGCCGTCGCCGCTGAGCTCGCCGGCGTGCTGCGGCGCGGCCGCTCCGCCGGCCGGCGCGAACCCCGCAAGCGGCGATCCCCCGCCGGCGGCCGGCGGCTGCAGCTGCCACGCCCGGCCGCGCAGGGCGGCGATCCGGACGCTGCCGTCGGCCGTGTGGCCGAAGGCCCACACCTCGCCGGCCGCGGTCGAGCCGAACGGCACGACGTCGCGCAGCGGGACGGCGAGATCCGGCTCGGCGACGAGTCCGCCCGCCGACGGCTGCGGCGCGGGCGGCGCGCCGGGCGGCTCGGTCTGCGCTCTCGACGACGCCGGTCCGAGCGTCGCCGCGAGCGCGCAGACGACCAGCACCGCGACCCAGGGCCTCACCCCTCCGTGGCCTCGAGCTCGTCGAGCGTGACCGGCTCGATGCCGGCGACGAGCGCCGCGAGCGCCTCACCCGACAGCGTCTCCTGCGCCTCGAGCACCTCGGCGAGCCGCTCGACGTCGTTCCAGCGCGCGCGCAGGACGATCTCCGCGCGCCGCTCGGCGACCTCCACGAGCCGCCGCACCTCCGCGTCGATCTGCTCGAGCGTCCGCGGCCCGACCGACCCGAGCTCCTGCAGCGAGGCGCCGAGGAAGACCTCGGACTGCTGCTCGCCGATCGTCACCGACCCGAGCGCCGACATGCCGAACGAGGTGACCATCGAGCGGGCGAGCGCGGTGGCCGCGTGCAGGTCGTCGTGGACGGTCGTCGCGTGCTCGCCGAACGCGATCCGCTCGCCGGCGGCGCCGGCCATCGTCACGAGCAGCCGGCGCAGCAGGTCGCTCTCGCGCAGCACCGTGCGGTCGCGGTCGACGAGCATCTGCGCCGCCGTGCCGACCCGCCGCCCGCGCGCCACGATCGACACCTTGTGCAGCGCCGTGGCCGGACCCAGTGCCCGCGCCGCGACGACATGCGAGGCCTCGTGGATGGCGATCGCGTGGCGCTCGCTCTTGGAGAGCAGGTGCGAGCGCCGCTCGGGTCCGGCGACGACGCGGTCGATCGCCTCCTCGAGGTCCGCGCGGCCGATCTCCCAGCGGCCCCGGCGGACGGCCAGCAGCGACGCCTCGTTGACGACGCTCGCGAGGTCCGCGCCGGTGAAGCCGGGGCACAGCGCGGCGATCTCGGCGGCGTCGACGCCGTCGCCGTTCGTCGGGCGCGCGCCGAGGTAGAGCTGGAGGATCTCGGTGCGCCCGGCGAGATCCGGCACGTCGACCGTGATCTGGCGGTCGAAGCGGCCCGGCCGCAGGAGCGCGGGGTCGAGGATGTCGGGCCGGTTCGTGGCGCCCATGACGACGATCCCGCTGTCGCCGTCGAAGCCGTCCATCTCGACGAGCAGCTGGTTGAGCGTCTGCTCGCGCTCGTCGTTGCCCTGGCCGAGGCCGGCGCCGCGCTTGCGGCCCGCGGCGTCGAGCTCGTCGATGAAGATGATCGCCGGCGCGGCGCGCCGCGCCTTCTCGAACAGGTCGCGGACGCGCGCGGCCCCGACGCCGACGAGCGACTCGACGAACTCCGACCCGGAGAGCGAGAAGAACGCGGCGTTCACCTCGCCCGCCGTCGCGCGGCCGAGCAGCGTCTTGCCGGTGCCGGGCGGGCCGACGAGCAGCACGCCGCGGGGGGCGCGCGCGCCGATCCGCGCGTAGCGCTGCGGGTCGGCCAGGTAGTCGCAGATCTCGCGCAGCTCGACGATCGCCTCGTCGGCCGCCGCGACCTGCGCGAACGTCACCGGCGCCGCCGGCCCGCGCGAGCGCCCGCGCCAGCGCGAGAACGTCGAGATGAGCGAGCCGCCGCCGTTGTTGCCGAGGCGCATGAACAGCGAGAACAGGCAGACGAGCAGCAGGATCGGCAGCAGGTACTGCACGACGGAACGGCGCAGCTCCTTGCCGGCCTGCCCGTCGACGTCGACGAGCGCGCCGTTGCGGCTCAGCCGGTCGGCGACCGCGACCGCCTGGCCGCCCCCGCCCGAGGGCAGCTGCGCCCACACCTCGCGGCCGTCGGGCAGGCGCAGCACGATGCGGTGGTCGTAGTCGAGGATCGTCGCCGCCCGCACCTGCTTGGCATCGGTGAGGCGCAGGACCTCGGAGATCGCGGTCCGCGTCCCCCGGCTCTCGGGCAGCGTCGAGCCCAGCAGCAGCGCGAATGCGACCGCGATCGCGATCGACGCGACGAGAAGGAACGCCGTCAGGGGGTCGCGGCGCAATGCGGTCACGAACGGGGAGTTGGAGAGTGCCCGGGTCAAGAGCGGGAAATGGTCGATGACGACCGTCTACCGAGACAAGGCGGGGGCCGGCGCGACGACCCCCACGACTGTCGGCGACTCCCCGAGGCCGCAGCCGCGAAGTATGCGGACAAGCGGCGGCCGCTTCAATCAGGCCGGCCGGCGCTGCTCGTCGGCGCGGTGGTGCGGGGCGCGAGCGCGAGACGCCCGCCGGCGGTCGCGCGGCGCACGAGCCGCGGCGCGAGCACACGCGCCGCTGCGGCCAGCCAGTACGGCCGGGGCACGTAGCGCTCGGCGCGGCGGCCGGGGCCCGCCTCGACGATCGCGTCCGCCACGCGCTCGGGCGTCGAGACGAGCCAGCGCGTCAGGCGGCTGTCGACGAGCTCGCGCTGCGGAAAGCCCTCTGTCGCGACGTAGCCGGGCAGCACCAGACCGACGTGGACGCCGTGCGCGGCCTCCTCGAGGTGGAGCGCGTCGGTCCACCCCGCGAGCGCGAACTTGCTCGCGGAGTAGGCGCCCGAGGTCGCGCGCGAGACGCGGCTGGCGGTGCTCGCGACATTGACGATCGAGCTCGGCGCCGAACGGCGCAGGAGGGGCAGCAGCGCCTCGGTCAGACGGACCTGCGCGTCGAAGTTCAGCTCCATGTGGCGGCGCACGTTCTCCCAGCCGCCGTCGGCGAACGCGCCGCGCCAGGCCGCGCCGGCGTTGTTGACGAGGAGGTCCAGGCGACCGTGCTCGTCCTCGACCGCGCGTGCGATGCGCGCGGGCGCCTCCGGCTCGGTGAGGTCGGCCGCGACGACCGTCGCGCCGCCGAGCTCGTCGGCGAGCGCCGACAGGCGCTCGGCGCGGCGCGCGACGAGCACGAGCCGCGTGCCGGGCTCCCGCGCGAGGCGGCGGGCGGTCGCCTCGCCGATCCCGCTCGAGGCGCCGGTGACGAGGGCGATCACGCGGCGCATGCTACGGGCCTGTCGCGAAACGTTCACAAGTCATCGACTGGCCAGTCAACCAGACGGTTATCGTCCGCGCTCCAAAACGGAACAAGGAGCGCAGGCAATGGGAGTACTGGACGGTAAGGTCGCGATCGTCACCGGCTCGGCGCGGGGGATCGGCCGTGCGACGGCCGAGCTGCTCTCCGAGCACGGCGCGAGCGTGCTCATCAACGACCTCGACGGCGATGCCGCGCAGGAGAGCGCATCGGAGATCGATGGCGACACGGTCGTCTACGCCGGAGACCTCACGGCCCCCGGCGCCTGCGATGCGCTCGTCCAGACCGCCTACGACGCCTGGGGCAAGATCGACATCATCGTCAACAACGCGGGCTACACGATCGACGCGCCGCTGCACAAGATGTCCGACGAGGCGTTCCAGCGGATGCTCGACATCCATGCGGTCGTTCCCTTCCGCGTCTGCCGCGCCGCGGCGCCGTTCCTGCGCGAGCCGGCCAAGCAGGAACGCGAGGAGGGCGTCGAGGTCTTCCGCAAGATCGTCAACGTCTCCTCGATCTCGGGCACGATGGGCAACGCCGGGCAGGCGAACTACGCCGCCGGGAAGGCCGCTGTCGTGGGGCTCACGAAGACACTGGCGAAGGAGTGGGGCCAGTTCAAGATCAACGTCAACGCGGTCGCCTTCGGCTTCATCGAGACCCGCCTGACGGCACCGAAGGTCGAGGACAACACGATGCAGATCGGCGGCCGCACGGTCCAGCTCGGGATCCCGGAGCAGATGCGCGGCATGGCGTCCTACGTCATCCCGCTCGGGCGCCCCGGCACACCGGAGGAGGCGGCGGGCGGCGTCTTCTTCCTCTGCTCGCCGTGGTCGAACTACGTCCACGGCCAGACGCTGAACATCACCGGCGGGCAGTTCACGGGCATGACGACATGACATTC
>DASWQM010000130.1:0-8845 GCA_036403675.1 Solirubrobacteraceae bacterium
CCAAGCAGATCGAGAAGGCGCAGAAGAAGGTCGAGGAGCAGAACTTCCTCATCCGCAAGCGCGTCCTCGAGTACGACGACGTCATGAACGAGCAGCGGCGGATCGTCTACAGCAACCGCAACGAGGTGCTCGAGGGCACCGACATGGGGGAGACGGTCCGCGAGGAGATCGGCAACGTCATCGCCCGCACCGTCGCCGCCCACACGCCGACCGACTTCATCGAGGACTGGGACCTCGAGGGACTCTTCCTGGCGCTCGAGGACTTCTTCCCGGTCACGCTGTCCCCCGAGGAGCTGACGGCCGAGCAGACCGACCGCGAGATCCTCGTCAGCAAGCTGCAGGACGAGGCGATCGCGCTCTACGACCAGCGCGAGGCGGAGCTCGGCTCCGAGCTCATGCGCGCCTTCGAGCGCTTCGTGCTGCTGCAGTCCATCGACTCGCGCTGGCGCGAGCACCTCTACGACATGGACTACCTGCGCGAGGGCATCCACCTGCGCGGCTTCGCGCAGATCGAGCCGATCGTCGCCTACAAGAACGAGGCCTTCGCGCTGTTCAGCGAGCTCATGGGGTCGATCTGGGCGGACTTCACGCGCATGATCTTCCATCTCGAGGTCGAGCCGGTCGTCGAGGACGAGCAGCCCCCGCAGCGCTACGAGCCCGGCGGCACGTCGACGCTTCCCGGCCGCGTCTCCTACTCGGGCGGCTCGCAGAGCGCGCCCAGCGCGATGGCGACGGCGGCGGCCGACGAGGGGCTCGGCGACGAGGGCTACGAGGCACCCGAGCCGGTCCAGCAGCGCGTGCTCGACGAGGAGCAGCAGATCGGCCGCAACGACCCGTGCTGGTGCGGGTCGGGCAAGAAGTTCAAGCGCTGCCACGGCGCCTGAGCGGCGCGGCCGACACGGGCCGCACCGCGGAGGCCGAGATCGGCCACTACGGGGGCCAGAACGGGCCCGCCAACCGGTCGAGCCCAGTCCCTGATTCTTCGGCCCCCCGGTCCATAGTCGCCAGCTCTGCCCGCGACGTAGGTTGGAAGCGGCCTCACACGCTCGACCGGCGAGCGTGACACGACCCCAGGGGGTTTCGATGACCCGTCCCATCCGTCGGCAACGGAGTGCTGGAGGGCGGTGCGTCGCTGTCATCGCCGCCGCAACGGCGGTCTTCGCCGTCGGCTGTGGCAGCAGCTCGAACGACAAGGCCACGGGCAGTGGCGCCAGTGGCTCTCAGACCACGATTCCCGTCGGCATCCTGCACTCGCTCAGTGGGACGATGGCCATCAGCGAGGTATCCGTCAAGAACGCCGAGCTCCTGGCGATCGACGAGATCAACAAGGCGGGCGGCGTGCTCGGCAAGAAGCTCAAGCCCGTCATCGAGGACGGCGCCTCGGACTGGCCGACGTTCGCCGAGAAGGCGCAGAAGCTCATCTCGACGGACAAGGTCGCCGCCACGTTCGGCGGCTGGACGTCGGCGAGCCGCAAGGCGATGCTGCCCGTCTTCGAGCGCAACAGGGCGCTGCTGTACTACCCCGTCCAGTACGAGGGCCTCGAGGCGTCGCCGTACATCTTCTACACCGGCGCCACCACGAACCAGCAGATCATCCCGGGGCTCGAGTTCCTCAAGGACAAGCTTCACGTCAAGAAGCTCTTCCTCGTCGGCTCGGACTACGTCTTCCCGCGCACGGCGAACAAGGAGATCAAGGCCTGGGCGAAGGCCAACGGCATGTCGATCGTCGGCGAGGAGTACTCACCGCTCGGCAACACCGACTACGCCACCACCGTCAACAAGATCAAGCAGGCCAACCCGGACGCCGTCTTCCAGACGATCAACGGCGACTCGAACGTCGCGTTCTGGAAGCAGTTCCACGACAGCGGCCTGGACGCGAAGAAGATCCCCGTGATGTCCGTCTCGACGGCCGAGGACGAGGTCCGCGGCGTCGGCATCAAGAACATCGTCGGCCAGTACGTGGCGTGGAACTACTACCAGACGACCCCGGGTGCCAAGAACGCGGCATTCGTCAAGGCCTACAAGGCGAAGTACGGTGCCGACCACGTCACCGACGACCCGATCGAGGCCGGCTACGTGGGGGTCCACCTGTGGGCGCTCGCCGCCCAGAAGGCCGGCTCGACCGATCCCGAGAAGGTCAAGGCCGCCTCCAAGGGGCTGACCTTCGACGCCCCCGAGGGGCTGGTGACGGTCGACGGTGAGAACCAGCACATCCACAAGACGGCGCGCATCGGGCAGTTGCAGTCCAGCGGCCTCATCAACGAGGTAGGCGGCTCCAAGACGCCGATCAAGCCCGATCCGTTCCTGAAGACCTACAGCTGGGCGAAGGGTCTGTAAGCGCCGGGCGCGCGAGCGGCGGGACGACACGATGGAGGTCTTCCTCAACGAGGTGTTCGTCGGACTGAGCATCGCGTCGATCCTGCTGCTCGTCGCGCTCGGGCTGACGTTCACGTTCGGCCAGATGAACGTCATCAACATGGCGCACGGCGAGTTCATCATGGCCGGCGCCTACACGACCTACGTGCTGCAGACGGCGCTCGGGACGGGGGCGATCACGGTCGCCTTCGGTCTCGCGCTGCCGGCGGCGTTCGTGGTCGCCGGGACGCTGGGGCTGATCCTCGAGTTCCTCGTCATCCGGCGGCTCTACGGCCGGCCGCTGGACACGCTGCTGGTGACCTGGGGCGTCGGCCTCATGCTCCAGCAGGCCGCGCGCGACCTCTTCGGCGCCCAGAACGTCAACGTCGACTCGCCGGCGTTCCTCGACGGCGGCGTCGACATCGGCAACGTGTCGCTGTCGTACCCGCGCCTGTTCATCATCGGCGTCGTCGTGATCGTCGTGGTCGCGATCGCGATCTACATGCAGCGCACGCCCGCCGGGCGGCGGATGCGCGCGGTCATGCAGAACCGGCCGCTGGCCTCGGTCAGCGGCGTGCGCACGACGCGCGTGGACCGCACCACGTTCTTCATCGGCTCGGGCCTGGCGGGCCTGGCGGGCGTCGGCATCACGCTGCTGGGGCCGGTCGGCCCGACGCTCGGCCTCGGGTACATCATCGACGCGTTCCTCGTCGTGATCGTCGGTGGGCTGGGTCAGCTGCGCGGGGCGATCCTCGCGGCGCTCGCGCTCGGGATGGCGAACTCGTTCATCGAGTACAACACGAGCACGAGCATCGCCAAGGCCGGCGTCTTCCTGCTCATCGTCCTGTTCCTGCAGTGGCGCCCGCAGGGCATCGCCGTTCAGCAGCGTCGGGGGCTCACCTGATGACAACGCTGGCGAAGCTGCTGCCGGCGACGATCAAGCCGTCGGGCTTCGCCGTTCGCTTCGCACTCGTCGCCGCCGCGCTCCTGCTGCTCGCGCCGGCGGTGCTGTCGGACTTCCGCCTCTCGCTGCTGGCGAAGTTCCTGTGCTTCGCGATCGTCGCGCTCGGAATCGGCCTGGCCTGGGGCCAGGGCGGCATGCTCGTCCTCGGCCAGGGGCTGTTCTTCGGCCTCGGCGGCTACTGCATGGGGATGCACATGAAGATCGTCGACGCCGGCGCCGGGAACCTGCCGGACATCCTGACCTACAGCGGCAAGTACCAGACGCTGCCGGCACTCTGGAAGCCGTTCAGCTCGGCGTGGTTCGCGGTGCCCATGGCGATCCTGCTGCCGATGGGCATCGCCGCCCTGCTCGGCGCGGCGGTCTTCCGCCAGCGCATCCGCGGCGCGTACTTCGCGATCCTCAGCCAGGCGCTCGCGGGCGCGTTCGTCATCGTCATCGTCGGCAACCTCTCGCTCACGGGGGGCACGAACGGCCTGACGAACTTCCAGAGCTTCTTCGGCCTGTCGCTGCTCGATGCCGGCGACCAGCGGATCCTCTACTTCGTCGTCGCGGTGATCCTGCTGCTCGCGTTCCTCGCGACGCGCGCGCTCGTCCTCGGGCGCTACGGGCGGGTGCTGATCGCAGTGCGCGACGACGAGGACCGCGTGCGCTTCCTCGGCTACGACCCGGCGCGCGTCAAGCTCCTCGCCTATGTCCTGGCGGCCGGCCTCGCTGGGCTGGCGGGCGCGTTGTTCGTCCCTGTCGTCGGGATCATCTCGCCGGCGCTGCTGGGCATCGTGCCGTCGATCGAGATGGTGATCTGGGTCGCGCTGGGTGGCCGCACGTCGCTCGCCTGGGCGGCGGCCGGCGCGGTGATCGTCAACTGGGCGAAGACGAACATCTCCGAGCAGTTCCCGTCAGGCTGGCTGTACCTGCAGGGGCTGCTGTTCGTCGTCGTGATCCTCTTCCTGCCCAAGGGCGTGGCCGGCGTCGTGGAGCACCTGCGCGCGCTGGCCAAGCGCAGGCCGCTGCTCCGGCGCCCGCGGGTCGCCACGTCGAAGGTGCCCGCGAAGGTCAAGGAGATCGCATGACAGCGCGCGATTGCTCGTCGATCGTCCGTGAGTGCTCGCAAGGCCGGTCCTCGCGATGAGCGCCGAGCTGCTGAAGATCACCGACCTCGTCGTCGCGTTCGACAAGTTCCACGCCATCGACGGCCTCGACCTCACGCTGGACGAGCACGAGGTGCGCTTCGTCATCGGCCCCAACGGCGCGGGCAAGACGACGCTCATCGACTCGATCACGAACCTCGTCCGGCCGACGAGCGGCTCGATCATGTTCGCCGGGGAGGAGCTCGTCGGCCGCAAGGAGTATGCGATCGTCCGCGCGGGCATCGGCCGGACGTTCCAGAAGCCGTCGGTCTTCGACGAGCTGACGGTGCTCGAGAACGTCGACATCGCGGCGACGTTCCGGCTGCCCTTCCGCTCGCTGCTGCGGCGGCGCAGGGTGATGTCCGAGGAGGTCGCCGGCGCGCTCGGGTCGGTGAAGCTGACCGAGCAGCGCGAGGACCGGGCGGGATCGCTGTCGCACGGCCAGAAGCAGTGGCTCGAGGTCGCGATGGTGCTCGTCCAGCGTCCGCGGCTGCTGCTGCTCGATGAGCCCGTCGCCGGCATGACCGCGAAGGAGCGCCTGCACACCGGCGCGCTGATCACGAACATCGCCAAGGAGGGCACGACGGTGCTCGTCGTCGAGCACGACATGGACTTCGTGCGGCGCTTCGCGCACAAGGTCACCGTCATGCACGAGGGCAAGATCCTCACGGAGGGGACCGTCGCCGAGGTCCAGCGCAACGAGACGGTCCGCGAGGTCTATCTGGGGCGCCCGCGCGATGCGCGGGGCGCGGCGGAGGTGCCCGCGTGACAGCGCGTCAGTGCTCGACCGTCGTCAGGTTCGAGCCCGAAGGCTGGTCCTCGCGATGAGGTCCGTCGCCGCACCGATCCTCAGCGTCGCCGACCTCGAGGTCTCCTACGGCCCGACGCAGGTCATCTTCGGCGTGTCGCTCGACGTGCCCGAGGGCGGCCTGTGCTGTCTCATGGGCCGCAACGGCGTCGGCAAGAGCACGCTGCTGCAGACGATCGTCGGCCTGCAGGCGGCGCAGGCCGGCTCGATCGCGCTCGGCGGCGAGACGATCACGCGGCGCGCGCCGTACGACCGCGTGAAGGCCGGGATCGCCTACGTGCCGCAGGGTCGCGAGGCCTTTGCGTACCTGACGGTGTTCGAGAACCTGCGCGTCGTCGCGGAGGCGTCCGCGACGTCGGACGCCGATGTCATCGAGGCGGCGCTCGACCGCTTTCCACGGCTGCGCAAGATCCTCGACCGCCCCGCGGGCTTTCTCAGCGGCGGCGAGGCGCAGCAGCTGGCGATCGCCCGCGCGCTCGTCACGCGGCCGCGGCTGCTGCTGCTCGACGAGCCGACCGAGGGCATCCAGCCGTCGATCATCCTCGAGATCGAGGACGCGATCGCCGAGCTGAAGAGCAGCGGCATGTCGATCCTGCTCGTCGAGCAGTACGTCGACTTCGCCATGCGGCTGGCCGACACGTACGCGGTCATGGACGTCGGGCGGATCGTCGCCTCCGGCCCGACCGAGACGTTCGAGCGCGCCCGCATGCAGCAGCTGATGTCCGTCTAGATCGTGTTTGGCGACCCGCGCGACGGGCCATCCCTATGGGTGATGCAGCTCGTCGTGGACAACAGCACCGGCGGCGACGAGCAGCTTGCCGAGACGGTCACGCGCGGACTGCGCGAGCGCGGCTTCAGCGTGGAGGTTCGCAGGCCCTCGGCGGACACGATGTTCGACACCTCGGTCCACCTCGTGTCCAGCGGGATCGTGCTGCGCGTGCAGGAGCGCCCGGCCCGCTCGGAGCTGCGCACGATCGAGGAGGTCGTGCGGAGCGCGCTCCTGACCCACGACGTGCCGCGGCGGCGGACGCGCGCGGTGCCGGTCGCGCTCGGTGCGGGCGGCCGCGTGCTGACGTGGATCGACGTCTTCGGGTAGGCGCTCAGCCTCCGCCGCCCGCGCGCAGCGTCTCCATCGCCTGACGGATCCACCACATCGCGTAGGGCCCGAAGGGGGTCCGCGGTTCGGGCACGTAGTGCTGCAACGCGCGCTCGAGGCCGCGCATGCCGGCCGCGAGGAACTCCCGCTCCTCGATGCTGCTCGCCTCGGCGTAGCGCGCCGCGAGCGCCGCGATCTCCGGCATCAAGGCGCCGCCAAGTCGGCGACGATCGGCGTCGTCGCCAGCCGGGCCGGTTGTCAACAGCAAGCGTGAGGACCCATCGGCATCGCCCCGAGCCGTGCTGATCGGATGGATAACGGCTGCTACCGGCGATGTCATGGGACATATGCCTCATCTTGGGTCGATCTCGTTGCGGAATGCCTCGGCCGGATGGACGGCGGCCCCGCGCGCGCGGGCCTGGTCGGCGAGGACGCGGTCGGAGGTGACGACGCGGATGGCGCTCGGGTCGTCGGCGGCGTCGATGCGCCGCACGATCTCGTGGTCGGCGGCGTTCGCGCCGCGGCGGCCGGCGTGCGCCACCTCGATGACCGACGACTGGATCGGCGGCCGCGGCGGTCCCTCGAACATGACCGTGACGTCGGCGCCCTCGTCGGCCGCCCAGCGCTCGAGCCGGTCGACGAGCCGCACCATCGCGGCGTGCCGGTCGCGCCACCAGCCGTCGGGGCGCGACCCGATGACGTTCATGCCGTCGACGATCCAGCGCATCGAGGGGACGAAGGGTAGTGGCCCTCGTCCCGCCGGCTCGCCGCGTCATGCTGCCCGCATGAGCAACATCATCGTCTCCACCATGAACGATCTCCCCGGCTACGACGTCGTCGAGGTCCACGGCGAGGTCTACGGACTGATCGTGCGTGCCCGCAACGTCTTCTCGAACATCGGCGCCGGTCTTCGCACGGTCGTCGGCGGCGAGGCGAAGGGCTACACCAAGCTCCTGTCCGACAGCCGCGACCACGCGACCGAGCGGCTTCGCGATGCGGCAGCCGAGAAGGGGGCGAACGCGGTGCTCGCCATGCGCTTCGACTGCAACGAGATCGGCGACATCATGAGTGAGGTCGCGGCCTACGGGACGGCGGTGACGGTGCGCCCGCGCGGCTAGATCGAGCTCTCAGCGCTGGGGCGCCGGCAGCCCCGCGCGCACGTGCCCGGCGATCGCCGCGGCGGTGGCAGGACGCAGGTCCGCGAACGTCCAGCGCCGGCCGCCGTAGCGCGGCTGGACGCGCAGCCGGGCGCGGGAGCGGCGCGGCCACATCGGACGCTGGTCGACCCCCTTCGTGTCGCGGAAGTGCAGCGAGCGCACGCGGTTGCCGACGGCATCGTCGAGCAGCCAGAGCAGGCGGCGGTCGGTGACCGCGAGCAGCGTGCTCGGGCTCGCCCACGTCGCCGCAGGCGTGACGAGCTCGACGCGCTCGTCGGGCTCGAGCACGCCCAGCAGCTCACGGCCGAGGGCGCGGCGCATCGGCTCGGGCAGCCAGTGGCCGAGGACGCCGCGGCCGTGCCCGCGCGCGGGCTCGACCGGAGCACCCGCCCGCGGGCGCTGCTCCGAGCGCAGCAACTCCAGCGCGACGTTGAGCTCGATCATGCGCGCCGCACCCGCGTCCCCCGCGCGGTCGGGATGCCAGCGCTTGGCGAGCCGGCGATAGGCCTGCGTCGCCTCGTCGATCGAGGCGTCGCGATCGAGCCCGAGCACGGCGTGCGGGTCCATTCGGGCATTGTGCCGAGCGGGCGCACTGAGCCTGGATCCTGGCTCAGCCGGCCCGCCGCGCTCTATGCTGGCTGACATGGCCGCCACGCCCGTCCCCGAGAGCACCCCGCAGCGCCTCGCCGCGATCCGCGCGCAGATGTCCCTGCTCGCGGACTACCTTTGACCCGGCTCAGCTGAGCCGGCGCCTCGCCGCGCTCGAGGAGCAGATGTCGGCACCGGGCTTCTGGGATGACCAGGAGACGGCGGCGAAGGTCAGCGCCGAGCACGCCCGCGCCGGCCGCCGCCTCGAGGAGTTCCGCGCGCTCCAAGGCGAGGTCCAGGACCTCGAGAGCCTCGCCGAGATGGCAGAGGACGACGACGAGATCGCCGGCGAGATCGAGGAACAGCTCGCGCCCGTCGAGCAGCGCCTGGCCGCGCTCGAGGAGCAGCGGCTGTTCTCCGGCCGCTACGACGCCGGCGACGCGCTCGTCACCGTCAACGCCGGCGCCGGCGGCACCGACGCGCAGGACTGGGCCGAGATGGTTCTGCGGATGGAGATGCGCTGGGCCGAGAAGCGCGGCTTCAAGGTCGAGCTGCTGGAGGCCAGCCCGGGAGAGGAGGCCGGCATCAAGTCCGCCACGTTCCGCGTCGCCGGCGACAACGCCTACGGCCTCTACGGCGCCGAGAAGGGCGTGCACCGGCTCGTCCGCCTGTCGCCGTTCGACTCCGCCAACCGCCGCCAGACGTCGTTTGCCGGCGTCGAGGTCGCTCCCGTGATCGAGGACTCCGGCG
>DASWQM010000131.1:0-14985 GCA_036403675.1 Solirubrobacteraceae bacterium
CAGAAGACCTGCGCCGCCGCGCGCTCCCAGTGGCCGTTGTGCTCCAGGAACGCGTCGAGCGAGCGCAGCAGCTCGTCGGCGTAGGCAGGATCGGCCTCGACGACGCCGGCCAGGACGCTGTCGCAATACGAGCGCAGCGCCTCGTCGTCCTGCAGCGACAGCAGCAGCTGGAAGGACCCGAGGTCGCGATACGAGGCCACCTCGGGAGCATCGCCGTTGGCGAAGCGCACCGCCTCCAGCGCGCAGCGCGCCTCGTGGAAGCTGCGCCGCAGCGAGCGCGCGCTCGCCGCCCGGCTCGCGGCGGCACGAACGGCGCCGTGCTCTGCTGCGAGCTCGGTGCGCATACGCGCGCCGAGCGCGATCGGCTGCACGGTGCGCGCGTCGACGATCGCGCACAGCAGCGTCCCGCGGATCGCGACGAGCGCGCGCACGTCGGAGCGCGCGAGCGCGGCGTCGAGCAGCGGCTCGGCGGCGACCGGATCGCCGGTCTCGAAGGCGAGCACCGCGACCTCGTCGCCGAGGCCGAACGGGCGCAGGCGCGCCGCGAGCTCCTCCGGCTCCAGGCGCCCGGTGAGCGCCTCGGCGAGGACGTCGCCGGCGAGCCGGCGCTCGGTGTCGCGCGCGATCCGCACGCGCATGAGCTCGAGCGCGACGACCGTCGCGGCCTGCTGCAGGATGAGGCGCTCGAAGTCTCCCAGCGTGCCGCGGCAGACGCCGGCCAGCCACGCCTGCGCCGGCGCACGGTCGCGCCCGACGACGGGCAGCACGAGCGCGCGGTCGCGCAGCGCTTCGCCGACCGCGCCGCCCGCCGCGAGCGCCGCCCGCAGCGCCTCGTGCTCGGCCTCGGCGAGCGGGCCGCTGGCCGCGATCGTCTCGCCGCGCCCGCTGAGCACCGTGGCGCTGCCGCCGATCGCATCCCCCACCATGCGCATGACCGCGTCGAGCCCGCGCTCCTCGAGCACGAGCCGCTCCAGGCGCCCCTGGATCTCGGTGCTCCGCCGCAGCGCCTCGTACTGCTCGCTGACGAGATGGGCGAAGGCGCGCTCGGTCAGCGCGATGAACGGCAGCTCGTAGGGGACCTCGAAGACCGGCAGCGCGAGCTGCCGGGCGGCCTCGAGCAGACCGGCGGGCAGCGCCTCGTGGCGGAAGCCGACGCCGAGGCCGACGCCGGCGATCCCGTGCCGCACGAGCCGTGCGGCGTACTCGCGCTGGCGCTCGCCGGAGTCGAGCTGGCTGCCGGTCGTCAGCAACAGCTCGCCGCCGGTCAGCCAGGGCGTCGGGTCCAGCAGCTCGGTGCAGTGGACCCAGCGGACGGGCGCCGCCGCCGACGCCTGGCCGGCCGCGAGCTCGAGGCCCGCCTCGGAGACGAGCTGCTCGACGGTCAGCACCCGCGCGCACCGACCCGTTCGGACGCCGCCGTGAGGACCACCCGCAGGATCGCCTCCATCTCCTCGAACTGCTGCGGGCCGGCGATGAGCGGCGGGGCGAGCTGGATCACGGGGTCGCCGCGGTCGTCGGCGCGGCAGATGAGCCCGCGGCGGTACAGCTCGCCGGAGACGAAGCCGCGCAGCAGCTGCTCGGCCTCGTCGTGGTCGAAGCTCGCCTTCGTGTCGCGGTCCTTGACGAGCTCGATCGCCTGGAAGTACCCGGCGCCGCGAACGTCGCCGACGATCTCGATGTCGCGCAGGCTCTCGAGCATCGCGCGGAACGCGCCCTCGCTGTCGCGCACGTGGGCGCACAGGTCCTCGCGCTCGATGATGTCGATGTTGGCGAGCGCGACGGCGGCCGCCACCGGATGGCCGCCGAACGTGAAGCCGTGCACGAACGACGCGCTGCCCTCCATGAAGGGCGCGGCGACGTGCTCGGCGGCGATCATCGCGCCCATCGGGACGTAGGCCGACGTAAGGCCCTTGGCGGTCGTGATGATGTCCGGGAGGTAGCCGTAGCGGTCGCAGCCGAAGAGGTGGCCGAGGCGCCCCCACGAGCAGATGACCTCGTCGGAGATCAGCAGGGCGCCGTGGCGGTCGCAGATCTCGCGCACCCGCTGGAAGTAGCCCTCCTGCGGGACGAAGCAACCGCCCGCGTTCTGCACCGGCTCGAGGATCACCGCGGCGACGGTCTCGGGGCCCTCCTCGACGATCCGCTCCTCGATCGCGTCCGCCGCCCACAGCGGGTCGCGGCCCTCGGGCCAGCGGTAGACGTTCGTGTTCGGGACATGGCAGCCGCCGGGCGCGACGGGCTCGAAGGGCGTCTTCAGCCCGGGCAGCCCCGTCGCAGCGAGCGCGCCGAGCGAGGTGCCGTGGTAGGCCAGCTCTCGGGCGACGAACTTCGTGCGCTGCTCCTCGCCGCGCAGCCGGTGGTAGGCGCGGGCGAGCTTCAGAGCCGACTCGACGGCCTCCGACCCGCCGGACGTGAAGAACACGCGCTCGAGGCCGGGCGGCGCCAGACCAGCGATCCGCGCCGCGAGCTCGATCGCCCGCGGATGCGCGTAGCTCCAGGTCGTGAAGAAGTCCAGCTCCCGCATCTGGGCGGCGGCCGCGTCGGCAAGCTCCGCGCGGCCGTGGCCGCTGTTGACGCAGAACAGCGCCGAGAGGCCGTCGAGGTAGCGGCGGCCGTGCTCGTCGAAGACGTAGCAGCCGTCGCCGCGGACGATGATCGGGATCTCGGCGTCGGCCCCGTAGCCGCCCATCCGCGTGAAGTGCATCCAGAGGTGGCGGCGCGCCACCGCCTGCAGGTCCCCCGGCTCGATCTCCGTCTGCGGCCGTCGCTGGGTCAGGTCGGTCGCCATCTCGCTCCTCTCGTGACGCACGCCGCGGCGCCGTCGTGGCTGTCCGCTTCGGACAACCGTAACCGCCGGCGGGTGTCCCCTCAAGAGGTTCCACGGGCAGATGTTGCCCCGCGGCGTTGTACATCTTGGACAACTCGCGCCAGCGGTGTTGAGCAGTCTGCCACTTGCCAGGAGAGAGGCTGCCCCGTAGCGTCCGCAGCGGAGGCGCACCAAAAAGGAGAGTAAGACATGGGCGCAGTCGTCACCCCCGCCGGCCTTGGGACGCCGGCGCCACCCGCGGACGGCCAGGTGGCGGACAAGGGTCTGCGCCGGGGCGCGATCGGCTTCATCTCGAGCGTCGTCATCGGCGTCGCCTCGACCGCGCCGGGCTACAGCCTCGCGGCCACGCTCGGCCTCATCGTCGCCGCCGTCGGCTTCCAGGCGCCGGCCGTGCTGTGGGTGGCGTTCATCCCGATGCTCTGCATCGCGAGCGCCTACCTGTACATGAACCGCACCGACCCCGACTGCGGCACGACGTTCGCCTGGGTCACGAAGGCGATGGGCCCGTGGGCGGGCTGGCTGGGCGGCTGGGCGATCATCGTCGCCGACATCGTCGTCATGGCGAACCTCGCGCAGATCGCGGGGCTGTACTCGTTCACGCTCTTCGGCTGGGACTCGGCCGCCGGCTCGACCGCCGCCGTGACCGCCGTCGGCGTCCTGTGGATCGTCGTCATGACCGCGATCACGACGATCGGGATCGAGCTCTCGGCGCGGACGCAGTGGTACCTGCTCGGCGCGGAGGTCGTGACGCTCGTGCTCTTCGCCGTCGTGGCGCTCGTGCGCGTGTATGCCGGCGACGCCTCGCCGGCCGCCGCGCACCCGCAGCTTGCGTGGTTCTCCCCGTTCGCGATCGACGGCGGCACGGCCGCGCTGACGACGGGCGTGCTGCTCGCGGTCTTCATCTACTGGGGCTGGGACAGCGCGGTGAGCGTCAACGAGGAGACCGAGGACCCGGCGGAGTCTCCCGGCCGGTCGGCGGTCGTCTCGACGATCCTGCTCGTCGGCATCTACGTCCTCGTCGCGACGGCCGCCGTCGCCTTCGCCGGTACCCACGCGCTCGCCGGCAAGGACGACGCCCTGTCGATCCTCGGCACCGACGTCCTCGGCAACACGTTCGACAGCCTGCTCATCATCGCGGTGCTCACGTCGGCCGCGGCGTCGACGCAGACGACGATCCTGCCGACGGCGCGCACGACGCTCTCGATGGCGCGCGCCGGCGCCATGCCCGCCGGGCTCGGCGTCGTGCACCCGCGCTACATGACACCGCACGTCGCGACGGTGCTCTTCGGCGCGCTGTCGATCGTCTGGTACGTCGGGCTGACGATCGTCAGCCAGAACATCCTCTTGGACTCGATCGCGGCGCTCGGCCTCATGATCGCCTTCTACTACGGGCTCACCGGCTTCGCCTGCGCGCTGTACTACCGGCGCGCCGTGCGGGGGTCGCCGAAGGGGCTGCTGTTCGCGGTCGTCGCGCCGGTCGTCGGTGGCGCGATCCTCGCGTGGGTGCTCGTGAAGTCGATCATCGACCTGTCGGATCCGGCGAACTCGACGTCGGGCTCGTGGCTGGGGGTCGGCCCGCCGCTCGTCATCGGCGTCGGCTTCATGCTGCTCGGCGCGGTGCTCATGGTCGTCTGGAGCCGCAACGACCGCGCGTTCTTCCGCCGGCGGCCGGAGGTCTTCGGGAGCACGGAGTAGCGTTCGCCGTAGCCCCGATGCACGTACGCCGCCCGATCGCGACGATCCTGTTCGACGAGGCGCACGGCGAGGCCTGGACGATCAGGCCCGAGGTCGCCCGCGCGATCCAGCCGTCGCACCCGGAGGACTCGTCGTACGCGCTCGCCGCTGCGGCGCTGCGTGCGCGCGACCTCTCGGCCGTCGCGCACCTCGACGGCCCGCTGGACGGCGACGCCCTGCGCGACGCCGACGTCCTCGTCCTCGCGCATCCCTCCGATCCGCACTGGGAGCGCACGGTGCCGGGCGGCTCGCCGCTGCTGTCGGACGCCGAGCTCGACGCGATCGAGTCCTTCGTGCGCGGCGGCGGCGGGCTCATCGTGCTCGGCGAGGAGGAGCACGACAAGTACGCCAACAACCTCAACGCGCTGGTCGAGCGGTTCGGCATCCGGATCGCGAACGACGCGCTGTCGGACTACGAGCACCACGACCGGGCGCCGCACTGGGTGCTCGGTGAGCTCGCGGCCGGCACGCGCGTGGACGGCGTCGACCTGCTCGCGGGGGTCGGCAGCGCCTGCTTCTATCGCGCCGGGCGGCTCGAGCTGCGCAACGGCGCGGCCGCGCTGGCGCGCGCATCGGCGTCGGCCTCGACGCCGGGTGCCACGTTGCTTGCGGCGACCGAGCATGGAGCGGGCCGCGTCGTCGTCGCGGCCGACTCCGACCTCTTCGGCGACGACTGCCTCGCGCAGCACGACCACGAGGCCCTCTGGTGCAACCTCGTGCACTGGGCCGCCGGCGGGGCGTTCCGCCGTGCGGCCGCGCCGCGCATCTCGGCTGCCCGCGAGGATCCCAGCTGGCGCGCGCTGCGCGACGCCGTCGACCGGCTACGGCTGCGCCAGCGGGCCGACGGCTCGGTCGACCTCGACGCGCATGACAGCGCGCTGCTCGCGCGCGACGTCGAGCAGATCGCGCAGGCCGTCGCGGGCCTGCAGCCGCACTTCCCCCACCAGGCCGACCACCTGCCCGCCGCCGTCGGCGATCTGCGCGCGTGGGCCGCGGCGGGCTACGGCAAGCCCGACTTCGCCGCCTCGCTGGACCTCTTCCGGCCCGAGCGCGAGCGGACCGACGGCATCGAGCATCTCGTCCTGTTTCCGATGGTCAAGCAGAACGGGCCGCGGGAGAGCGCCTTCGAGGCGCTCATCGTGCGCGTGCCGTGGCCGGACTGGCTCGCCGACCTCGAGGCGACGCGCTACGACAACCCGAAGTTCGTGCCGGTCACGCTCGTCGACTACACCGCGGGCTACGACAGCGAGTGCGCCGTGCTCTTCCCGGAGACGGTGTCCGTCGCGGCGCGCCCGGCGCACCACTTCGGCGCGATCTTCTGCGACCGCGAGGCCGAGCGCTTCCGGCGCGCGATCGGCGCCGCCGCGCGCACGCTGCAGATCAACCTGCCACCCGACGCCGCGGGGCTGCTCGCGTCCGAGCCGCTCTCCGAGCACGTCTACGCGCTGTGGGACCTCATCCACGACCGCGCTCACAGCCACGGCGACCTGCCGTTCGACCCGTTCATGATCCGCAAGCGGATGCCGTACTGGATGTACGCGCTCGAGGAGCTGCGCTGCGACCTGACGGCATACCGCGAGGCGGTCGCGCTCGAGCAGGAGGGCTTCGGCTTCGCGCGCTTCGTCCAGTACGCGATCCTCCTGGACCGCATGCTGCGCTTCCCCGTCACCGGCGAGCGCGTGCGCAACTACGACGGGCTCGGCGGACAGCTGCTGTTCGCGTTCCTGCACCGGACCGGCCGCCTGCACTGGACCGACAATCGGCTGACGATCGACTGGGAGGCGCTGCCCGCGGGCGTGGGTGAGCTGCGCGCGCTCGTCGAGCGGCTCTACCGCGACGGGATCGACCGCTCCCAGCTGCGGCACTGGGGCGCCGCGCACGACCTGGTCGCCGCCTGTGTCGCACCTGCGACCGGCTCGCGCTGGGCGGCCGCCGTCCGGGCCGAGTCGATCGCCGACGGCGACGAGCCGCGGGCGACGGTCGACCTCGTCCTCGACGACGAGTTCCCGCTCTCGATCTTCTTCCAGTCGCTGCGCGCCGCGCTCGCCGACGCGCTTGTGCGCCCCGCGCGCTGAGCGCCGGGCCCGGTTGTACCTCTCCACCGACAACCTCGTGCTCGTCGTCGCCCAGTCGGCGTGCGTGGCGCTGCCGGGCGCGGGGCTGCCGGCCTGGGCGCAGCGCCTGCGCGGGCCGGGGTGGGCGCTCGTGTTGCCGCTGTCGATCGCGCTCGTCGTGGCGGCGATCGAGCTCGTCCCGTCGACGGCCCGCGTCCTCACGTGGGCCGCGCTGCTGCTCGTGCCACCGGGCTGCGTGCTCGCGCTCGGGTGGGCGGCGCACGGGGCGCGGCGGTGGCTCGCGGTGCTCGCGGTACCGCTGCTGGCGCTCGCCTGGGCGTATCAGGACGAGCGAGCGGGCCAGGCCGCGACGATCGTTCTCATCGCCGGCTCGGCCGTGACGCTCGGGCGCGTGCTGGCGGGCGCGGCGCCGCTGACGCTGCTGAAGGCCGGGGTCCTCGCGATGGCGGCAGTCGACGCCTACCTCGTCTTCTCCAACAAGCTCCAGGCGCCCAACGCCGTCCTCGTCGCCGCCTCGCCCGGCAACGGCCTGCCGCAGCTGCAGTCGGCCTCCTTCGGTCACGCGGGCCTCGGCTACGGCGACTTCTTCGCGGCCGCCGTCGTCGGGGGCATCCTCGCGGCCGAGCGCCGCAGCCAGCTGCTGGGGGCGGCGGCGACGCTCGTGCTGTCGCTCGCCTGGGACCAGCTGTTCCTCGTCTACGACGTCCTGCCGGCGACGATCCCGCCCGCGCTCGCCCTGCTCGTGGTGCTGCTCCTCGCCCGGGCGGGCTGAGCTCACGCCTTGGCGGGCGAAGGCGAGGGCGCCGCGCTTGGTGACGGTCAGCGGGGGAGAAGCTGCTCGTCGATCAGGCGAGCAGCGACGATCTGATGCAGATCGCCTCCGGGCCCGTAACGGCTCAGCACCGAGCGCGCCATCCGGAAGCGCTGCGGATCCTCGTCATGGTCGGGTGGTCCCCGCGCCCATGCCGCGCCCCGATTGAACGCGGTTCGACGCGGCGCCGCCGCCCGGCCTTGTGACCTGGCGGCGCGCGCGTTAGCGTCGCGGTCGTGATGATCTCGACGTGGCGGCGCGGTCGTGCGATGGCGCCGAGCGAGCGGTAGCCGTGTTGTCCTACGCCCACGGTGCCTCGTCGGTGCCCCTGCTCGGCGAGACCATCGGCGCCAACCTCGAGCGCACGGCCAGCCGGCGGGCGGGGGCCGAGGCGCTCGTCTGCTGCCACCAGGGCGTGCGGTGGAGCTACGGCGAGCTCAACGATCGTGTGGACGCGCTCGCACGGGGGCTCGTCGAGGCCGAGCTGCAGCCGGGCGACCGCGTGGGCATCTGGAGCCCCAACTGCGCGGAGTGGGTCCTCGTCCAGTTCGCCACCGCCAAGGCTGGAGTCGTCCTCGTGAACGTCAATCCGGCCTACCGGGCCACCGAGCTGGCCTACGCGCTGCGCCGGTCTGGCTGCCGGATGCTCGTCGCAGCCCGATCGTTCAAGACGTCGGACTACGCCGCGATGATCGAGGAGGTCCGCGATGACCTGCCCGACTTGGAGCGCGTGGTCTTCTTCGACTCCCCCGAGTGGGAGCGGCTGGCCGCCGGCACGGCGACCACCGGCCGCGACATGGAGGCGCGCGCCGACGCCCTGCAGTTCGACGACCCGATCAACATCCAGTACACGAGCGGGACGACGGGCTTTCCCAAGGGCGCCACCCTGACCCATCACAACATCCTCAACAACGGCTATTTCGTCGGCCAGACATGCGGCTACACCGAGGCCGACCGCGTCTGCATTCCCGTGCCGTTCTATCACTGCTTCGGCATGGTCATGGGCAATCTCGCCTGCTGTGTCCACGGCGCGTGCATGGTCATCCCAAGCCCGTCCTTCGAGCCGCGTCGCGTGTTGGAGGCGGTTGCGGCGGAGCGCTGCACGAGCCTCTACGGCGTCCCCACGATGTTCATCGCCGAGCTCGCCGAGCCCGATTTCGCGTCCTTTGACCTGACGAGCCTGCGTACCGGGATCATGGCCGGCTCGCCCTGCCCGGCCCAGGTCATGAAGCGCGTCATCACCGAGATGCACATGGACGAGGTGACCATCTGCTACGGGATGACGGAGACCTCCCCGGTGTCCACGCAGACCCTGCCCAGCGACGAACTCGAACGCCGCGTCGGCACCGTCGGTCACGTCCACCCACACGTGGAGATCAAGCTCGTAGATCCAGCTACCGGGCGGACGGTGCAGCGCGGGGAGCCCGGCGAGCTGTGCACGCGTGGCTACTCGGTGATGCTCGGCTATTGGGAGCAGCCAGAGGAGACCGCCGAGGCGATCGACCGCGCCGGCTGGATGCACACCGGCGACCTGGCGACCATGGACGAGGCCGGCTACGTCCAGATCGTCGGGCGCAGCAAGGACATGATCATCCGCGGCGGCGAGAACGTCTACCCCCGGGAGATAGAGGAGTTCCTCTACACGTATCCCGGCGTGGCCGACGTTCAGGTCGTCGGGATCCCCGACGAGCGTTACGGTGAGGATATCGTCGCCTTCGTGCGGCCCGAGGCCGGCGCAGAGCTCGACGAGGACGCGCTGCGCGAGCACTGCCGGGAGCGCATCGCCCACTACAAGGTTCCTCGCCACGTGCGGTTCGTCAGCGAGTTCCCGATGACCGTCACCGGGAAGGTCCAGAAGTTCAAGCTCCGCGAGCGGGCGATTGCCGAGCTGAGCCGCGAGCACGACCCCGCCACGTAGAGCCGATGGCCGGCGGTGCCGCGTCGCCGGCGCCGCTCACGACGCCTCTGGCGGCGGCGCGTCGAGGAACGCAGGGATCATCACCGCCGCGCGGGAAGCTTGCCTTTCGTGCGAGCGTGGTGCGAGACTCGCGTCGCTCCGAAGACGACGCCGCGGAGGATGCGAGATGGCACGACGTAGTCGTTGGGCCGGGACCCTGTTGATCGTCGCGGGCATCCTCGTCGTGCAGATGATCCCGCGGCCCGTCGCGCTCGCGACCCCGCCCGGGCACAACGGGCAGATCGCGTTCCGGCGCTACCTGGGGCCCGATCGCACGAAGGGCGCGATCTTCGTCGCTGCGCGGGACGGCACGGGCGAGCGTCAGCTCACGACGGCGCCGGCCGAGGCGAGCGACGACTACCCCGACATGGCGTCCGACGGGAGCTTCGTCGCGTTCCAGCGCTGTGGGGCCAAGACCTGCGGCGTCTATGTGATCAACACGGACGGCAGCGGCCTGCGTCGCGTCGACGACGGCTGCTCACAGCTCCCGCCGAAATGCACGGACAACTCCTATCCGGCGATCTCGCCCGACGGCAGGCAGATCGCTTTCAACCGCGCGTTCGGGCGCATCCGCCACGGCCAGTTCGACCACTCCGGCATCTACCGGATGGGCGTCGACGGGTCCCGCATACGCAAGGTCTCCCTGCCGGCGACGCGCACGGCCGACGACGTCGAGCCGCAGTGGTCGCCGGACGGCAAGCAGATCGTCTTCGTCCGCCACAACGTCAGCGCCAAGCCCTCCGGCACGCAGGCGGTCTTCGTCGTCGGCGCCGACGGCAGCGGGCGCCGGCGCGTCACGCCGTACAGGATCAAGGCCGGCGACGGCCCCGACTGGTCGCCCGACGGCTCCCAGATCCTCTTCCGCAGCCCCGAGAACGAGAACTTCCTCAACAACGACATCTGGACCATCCATCCGGACGGCAACGGCCTGCGGCAGATCACGCATGCAGGCGCACGGACGAAGGTGTACTCGGCCTCGTTCTCCCCCGACGGCACCGCGATCGCCGTCGGGATGACAGGCGTCAACGGCCAGGCGGACGTCTACACGATCGGCGTCGACGGCACCGGCCTGACGCCGGTCACCCGCAGCCCGGCCTGGGACAGCGCGCCGGACTGGGGCGGCACGGGCTAGCGGACGTTGGCGACTACGAGGTCAACTCGCGCGGGCGCGTCGTGAACCGCCGGCGCTTTCCGGGTCTTGCGGACGGCTGGGCCCGGCTGGACGGCGCGGCGGGCACGCAGCCCGTCGACAGCGTGATCGAGGCCATCGACGTCTGGCTGCGATCCGGACGGGTCGCCAACGACGGTGGGAGATTCGCGGCCTCGGCCGCCTGTGACGCTCTCGTCGCCGACGCCCGGCGCGCCATCGCGGAGCTGCTCGCCGCCGATCCCGAGGGTGTCGTCTTCGGTCCGAGCATGACGGCCCTGACGTTCGCGTTCTCACGCGCGGTCGCGCGCACGCTGCAGCCTGGCGACGAGATCGTCTGCACGCGCCTGGACCACGACGCGAACGTCACTCCCTGGCTGGCGGCGGCACGCGACAGCGGTGCGACCGTGCGCTTCGCCGAGCCCGATCCGGACACGCTCGAGCTGCCGGTCGAGGCGGTCGAGCAGGTGCTCGGTCCGCGCACGCGCTGGGTCGCAACGACGGCCGCCAGCAACGCGGTCGGCACGATGCCCGATCTTGCGGCGGTCGCGGCGCTGACCCACGAGCAGGGCGCGCAGCTGTTCGTCGATGCCGTCCACGCCACGCCTCACCGCCGCCTCGACGTCGTGGCATTGGACTGCGACGCGCTCGCGTGCTCGGCCTACAAATGGTTCGGGCCGCATCTCTCGGTGCTGTGGGCGCGCCCGCGGCTGCTCGCGGAGCTGACGCCGGAACGGCTGCGGCCGGCGAGTGACGGCGTGCCGGAGCGCTGGGAGCAGGGGACGAGCAGCTTCGAGACGCTGGCCGGAGTGGTCGCGGCGGCCGACTACCTGCTGACGTTCGACTGGGCGCGCGTGCGCGCACACGAGCAGGCGCTGTTCGCGCAGCTCCTCGACGGGCTTGCGGCGATCGACGGTGTGACGCTGTTCGGCCACGCGGGCGACCGCGCGCCGACGGCGATGTTCACGGTCGACGGGCGGACCTCGGCGCAGGTCGCCGAGCAGCTCGCCGCCGAGCGCATCGCTGTCTGGCACGGCACGTACTACGCCTGGGAGCTGTTCCGCCTGCTGGGGCTCGAGCGCGACGGCGCGGTACGCGCGAGCATCGTGCACTACAACGACGCCTCGGACGTCGAGCGGCTCGTGAACGCGGTCGCGGCCGTCGCGGACGGTCACTGACGGAAATGACCTGGTTGTCGCGCCGCGGGCGGCGGAGCTGACCCCAGCGGCCTCACGCCTGCGCTCGGTAGTTCAGGTAGACCACGCCGTTGTCGTATGACTCGTTGGCCGCCAGCGAGAACTTGCGGGGCTCGGCGTCCTCTGTGAAGAGCCGCGGGCCGGCGCCGAGGGTGAGCGGGTAGACGAACAGATGCAGCTCGTCGACCAAGCCGTCCGCGAGCATCGCCCGGACCAGCGTGATGCTGCCGCTGACGTAGAGGCTGCCGTCGACCTCGTCCTTCAGTCGGCGGATCGCGTCGGGATCGTAGGGGCCGACGATCTGCGAGTTCCTCCACGTCGCGTCCGTCAGCGTCCCGGAGACGACGTACTTCGTGGTGTCGTTGAAGAAGGGCGCGCCGGGGTCGTCCTCCACGGTCCGCGTCGACCACGCCGGCTCGAACATCTCGTAGGTCGTGCGCCCGAGCAGGATGCCTCCGCTACGTCCCGTGACCGCGCCGAGGAGCTCTCCCATCTTGGGGTCGAAGCCGTAGTCGAACGTCCACGTCGGCGCGTCGATCACGCCGTCGAGGCTCATGAACTCGTGTACGTGCATCGCTCCCATTTCGTCCCGTCTCCGTGTCGATGTTGTTGCCGTTAGACCTCGCCACCGCCGCGAACTCATCGACGTGGGAGCCCTGGCCCCGACAGCTCGTGCTCGACCGCGCGCGCAGCCCGTCCCGGCGTCGGGCCACGTCGATCGCCATCCTCGTGGATCTTCCGCGCGGACGAGGTGCCGCTCTCGCCGGTCCTCAGCGCTTGGTCACCTGGATGGTGATGTCGGTCTGGGTGGCGCTGTGATCGTGGTTGCGGCCGACGAACGTGATGTCGTAGACGCCGTTGGTCAGCTCATACATCCACGACGCGCCCGCGTCGCCGTAGCCCTGGGCGACGTAGAAGTCGTGCACGGAGGTCATCACGTCCGCATATCCGCCGTCCACGAGCAGCCCGACCGACCAGTTCGGCGAGCTGGCGGTCGAGCCGGTGAGCTTGCCGGCCGGGAGCGTGACGTCCGACGGGAGGTCAGCTGGAAGGGACGCGCTGAACTTGCCGCCGCCCTTCGCAGTCGGGGCGACACCCGGCGCCGGGATCGGGGCGGGCGGGGCGCTCTTGGCGACGGCGGTCGCCGGGACGGCGAGCGCTGCGGCGGCGGACAGGCAGACGAGGAGACGATGCATGGCTGGTGCCTCTTTCAAGTGGACGGGGGTCTGGCGATGGCGCATGGCGGGCGCAGGTTCCGCATCGGGTTGGCTAGGCATCGACGTGATGGGACGTTGGTCGGATCCCGTCGCATCGCCAGACGACAAGCGGCGGCCCTGTCTGGTCGGCAGGCCAGGAGCGGTCGGCTCGCTTCCCCTGCATGGAGCGGTTGTCGCGCACTGCCCGATCGGCGATTCTTCGAGCCATGTCGAGTCTTGATCGTCGGGCTGTCGCTGGCCTCCACCGAACGATTCCCGCGCTCCCGGTCCGCAACGTGGATGCGGCGGTGACGTATTACCGCGACCGCTTCGGCTTCGACGCACCCCATGAGACCGGCGACTTTGCGGTCCTGGTGCGAGACGACGCCGTGCTGCATCTCTGGGGCGCGACCGACGACGACTGGCGCTCACGCGAGGACATCGACCACCACCCGATCTGCTCGGGCGCTGAGTCATTCCTCGCCGGCACGGCCAGCTGCCGGATCGAGGTCTCAGATGTCGACGCCCTGTTCGCCGAACTGCAATCCGCGGGGGTGCTCCACGACGTCTCGCGCGCTGGCGTGACCGCGACGGATTTCGGTACGAGGGAGTTCGCCACGCTTGACGGCGATGGCAACCTCCTCACGTTCTTTCGCTGGAACGACGGCTAGCCGGCGGCCCTCGGGCGATGGCGTCACCACCCGCTCGCAACCGGGCGCTGCGTGCTGCCGCCGGCGGCGGGATCGACGCCGAGGCTGTGGCGGCCAAGGCCCGCGAGCTGGGTGTCATGGGCTGGGTGCGGCCCACCGGAGAGCTCCATGGCGAGGGCGCGCCCGACGCGGTGCAGGCGCTCATCGCGTTTCTCGGTGACGCCGTTCCCACCGAACGCGCGCGCGTCGAGGGCCACGAGCAGTTCGCGATCCGCGGCGTGAGCGCGGGGGTGTTCGTCGTCCAGGAGCACCAGGCGACCGCCCACCACTACGACCTGCGCTTGCAGGTCGATGCGGTCATGCGATCGTGGGCCGTGCCCAAGGGGCCGTCGCTCGATCCCGCCGCCAAGCGCCTGGCCGTCGAGGTCGAGGACCACACCGTCGACCACAACGACTTCGAGGGCACGCTGGGCGACGGGGGCGTGATCGTGTGGGATCGCGGCACGTACGAGCAGGGCGGCCGCGTCGCCTGGCCCGACGCGCTCGAGCGCGGCCACGCCGTCTTCGTCCTGCACGGCGAGAAGCTGCGCGGCGGCTTCGCGCTCCAGCGCACGCGACCGGGCGCCAAGCCGCAGTGGCTGCTGATCAAGCGCCGTGACGACGAGGCGCGCCCCGGCTCGGACATCGTGACCGAGCGGCCCGAGTCGGTCCTCAGCGGCCGGACGCTGGCGGAGCTGCTCGGCTGAGGGCCCGTGGTCTGTCAGTGGACGGGTTGTCCGATCTCGAGCCGGTTGGCCTCGCTGTCGCGAAACGTGGCGCCGCGCTCGCCAGTGGACTCCTTGCTGGGATAGTTGCCTTCGATGTCGGCGATCCCTTCGCGCGTGCGGAGGCCGGGCGCGTCGTAGTCCTCGAACACGACGCCGGGGGCCTTGAGCTCGGCGACCGCAGCGCATCGCGTTGGGTCGCGCACACCGTAGACGGCGATATGGACGACGCAGACCAGATCGACCGAGGCCGGGAACGCCTGCTTGCGGTCCCGGGCGGGCACGTCCATGCGGTCGAGCAGGGCAACGGGCCGCTGGTGGTTCTCGTCCATGGGTTCCCGGAAGGTTGGTGGTCCTGGCGCCACCAGCTTCCGGCGCTCGCCGCGGCCGGCTTCCGTGCGGTCGCGATCGACGTCCGCGGCTACGGCGCCTCCAGCCGGCCGCCCGACATCGAGGCGTACCGGATGATCGCCCACGTCGCCGACAACGTCGCGATCGTCCGCGCCCTCGGGGCCGAGACCGCGACCGTGATCGGTCACGACTGGGGCTCGCCGATCGCTGCGGCGTGCGCGCTCCTGCGGCCCGACGTCTTCACCGCCGTCGGATTGCTCGGCGTCCCGTACACGCC
>DASWQM010000132.1:0-2368 GCA_036403675.1 Solirubrobacteraceae bacterium
ATAGAGAACGACGACGACCATGCCGAGCGCCGACCAGACCGGGCGAAAGACGAGGACGCAGGCGACGGCGCCTGCCTCGACGGCCAGCAGCGCGGCGACCGGCGCGAGCCGGCGCCAGGCGAGCGGGGCCGCCGCGGCGACCGCGAGCAGGGCCTCGGCCGGCGAGATGACTCCCTTCGCGCGCATCGATCCCTCGATGAAGAGCGCCGCCGCCGCGACTGCGGCGAGGGCGACGTCGCGAGCCGGGGGCGTCGGGATCGACACAGCGCAGACGCTACCTCGGCGCGCGCCGCCCGTCATCAGCCGAGCGGACGGCATCCGCGTACTCGTCACGGAGTACGGCGCCGCCCGCCGGCGGGCGCAAACGTCGTCCCCTGCGCGTACACGAAGTGCGTCGGCGAGGCCGACGACGGCGGCGCCGGGCAAACGTACGGTGGCGCCATGACCGCCATCACGAAGAACGCCCTGCGCCACCGCAAGCTCGTCGTGCTCGCCTGGATCGTCCTGGCCGCGGCCGGCGTCGCGACCCTCTCGTCGACGACGAGCAAGATGACGCACACCTTCGCCACCCCCGGGACGCCCGGCTACACAGCCAACCACCGCATGATGCAGCGCTTCGGCATCGACGGCAACGAGCAGCCCACGATCGCCGTCCTGCATCTTGCTGCCGGCCAATCGATGCGCACCGCCGCCGGCCAAGCCACGGCGGCGCGCACGTTCGCCGCCGAGCCCCGCGCAGGGCACGTGGCGGTCGCCGACTACGCCAACACGCACAACTCCAAGCTGATCTCGCGCGACGGGCGGACCACGTGGGCGCTGATCAACATGCCCAACCCCGACGTCCCGCTCGGACACGGCGTCATGCAGCGGATTCCGCACGTCCTGCGCTCGGCCGCGCCCCCGGGCGCCACCGTCGCGGTCACGGGCTTCGAGCAGCTGCAGGTGACCGGCGGGGGCAGCGGCCCGAGCGCGTTCGTCGAGACGCTGATCGGCATGGCCGGCGCCCTCGTGATCCTGACCCTCGTGTTCGGCTCGGCCCTGGCGGTCGTGCCGCTGCTGATGGCCATCCCGTCGATCCTCGTCAGCTTCCTGCTCGTCGGCGGGATCGAGCGGGTCACCAGTGTGAGCTTCCTCGTCGAGTTCCTCGTCGCGCTCATCGGCCTCGGCGTGGCGATCGACTACTCGCTGCTCGTCGTGACGCGCTGGCGCGAGGAGCGCGAGCGCGGGCTGGAGAACGAGGCGGCGATCGTGAGGGCCGGCGCGACCGCGGGGCACGCCGTCGTGCTCAGCGGTCTGACCGTCGCCATCGGACTCGTGACCCTGATCGTGCTGCCCGTGCCCTTCCTGCGCAGCGTCGGCTACGGCGGCATGCTGATCCCGCTCGTCGCGCTCGTCGCGGCGCTCACCCTCCTCCCGGTCACCCTCGCCGCCTGGGGCCCGGCGCTGGATCGCCACCGCATCCATAGCGCCGGCACGACGTTCAGCCGCGGCTGGGCGGCCTGGGGACGCGTCGTCGTGCGCCGCCGCTGGATCGCCGGCGCCGCCGGTCTGGCGATCATCCTCGCGCTCGCCATCCCCGCCCTGTCGATGAACACCGGTCAGCCGAGCACCGCCGCGTTCCCGCCCACCACGCCCGCCGCGCGGGCGCTGCAGGACCTCAAGCGCCAGGGCGTGCCCAGCGCGGTCGTCTTCCCCGTGCAGGTGCTCAGCCACGGCGGAGCGGCCAACGCCGCGCGCGTCGCCGCCATCGCCAATCGGACGCCGGGCTTCTACACCGCGCTCGCCCCCACGACGCCCAGCTTCCAGAAGGCAGGCGACGCCATCGTCAGCGTCATCCCCCGCGCCCAAGGCAGCACCGCGGCCGGCCGCGCGCTCGTCGGCACGTTGCGCGCGCGCCTGGCATCCGTGCCCGGTCACCCCGAGGTCGGCGGCAACACCGCGCAGAACAAGGACTTCGTCTCGCAGGTCTACGGCAACTTCCCGCTCATGCTCGGCCTCATCGCGCTGATGACGTTCCTGCTGCTCGCGCGGGCGTTTCGCTCGGTCGTGCTCGCCGCGAAGGCCGTCGTCTTGAACGTGGTCTCGCTCGGCGCCTCCTATGGGTTCCTCGTGCTGTTCTGGCAGCAGGGCCACGGCTCCAAGCTCGTCTACGGCGTGCCCGCCACCGGCGCGATCCGCGACTTCATCCCGATCATCGTCTTCGCGTTCCTCTTCGGCCTCTCGATGGACTACGAGGTGTTCCTGCTCGCCCGGATGCGCGAGGAATACGACCGCACCGGCTCGACCCGCGAGGCCGTAGTCGGGGCACTCGGACGTACCGGGCGGCTCGTGACCTCCGCGGCGCTGATCCTCGGCGTCTCGTTCCTGT
>DASWQM010000133.1:0-6094 GCA_036403675.1 Solirubrobacteraceae bacterium
CATCCGTCACCGGCAGCGTGAGCCACGACGGCACGCCGGCCTATGTGCCGCAGACCGAGCGCTCGCGCCTGGACTTCCCGGTCAGCGCGCTCGACGTCGCGCTCATGGGCGCCTACGCCCGGACGCCGTGGTACCGGCGGATCGCCGCGGCCGACCGCGAGCTCGCCCGCCGCGCGCTGGTGCGCGTCGGGCTCGGCGATCGGGCAGGCACGCGCTTCGGCGAGCTCTCGGGCGGCCAGCGCCAGCGCGTGCTCGTCGCCCGCGCGCTCGTGCAGGACGCGCGGCTGCTCCTGCTCGACGAGCCGTTCGCCGGCGTCGACCGCGCGAGCGAGGAGGCGATCATGGGCATCCTCGACGAGCTGCGCGGCGAGGGCCGGGTGCTGCTCGTCGCGACCCACGACGTCGAACAGGCGCGCCGCTGGGATCGCGTCCTGTGCCTGCGTGGCGAGCAGATCGCCTACGGGCCGCCCGCGACGACGCTCCGGACGGACGTGCTCGAGGCCACGTACGGCGCCGAGATCGTCGTGCTCGAGGGTGGCGAGCGAGCGGTCGCCGTCCAGCACCACGCGCACTGATGGAGCTCCTGCACTCAGGCCTGCTGCAGCGAGCGCTCGTCGAGATCGTCGTGCTCGGCGCGGCCTGCGGCGCGCTGGGCGTGTGGCTGCTGTACCTGCGCCACGCCTACGCGGCCGAGTCGCTCGCGCACGCGATGCTCCCCGGCCTCGTGCTCGCGTCGCTCGCCGGGGCGCCGCTGCTGCTCGGCGCCGGCGGCGGTGTCATCGTGGCGGCGGTCGTCATCGCGCTCGCCGCGCGCGACACGCGGCTGGGGCCGGAGGTCGCCGTCGGCGTGACGGTCACGACCGCGTTCGGCCTCGGCGCCGTCCTCGCGCTGGCGCCGTCGGTGCCCGCCCGTCTCGGCGAGCTGCTCTTCGGCGACCTGCTCGCGGCGAGCACCGGCGACCTCGTGGCGGCGGGGGTCCTCGCGGCGCTCGTGGCCGGGGCACTGTCGCTCGGCCACCGCAGCCTCTGCGCCGCGGTCTTCGACCCCGTCGCCGCGCCGTCGCTCGGCGTTCGCCCGCAGCGCGTCGAGCTCGCCCTGCTCGCCCTGCTGGCCGTGGCGACCGTCGCCGCGGTCCAGAGCCTCGGCAACCTGCTCGTCTTCGCGCTGCTCGTCGCGCCCGCCGCGGCCGCGCTGCGCCTCGGCCGCAGCGTCGGATCGCAGCTCGCGCTGGCGGCGGCGTTCGGCGCCGCTGCCGGGGTCGTCGGCCTCGCGGTCAGCGCACAGCTCAACATCGCCGCCGGCGCCGCGGTCGCGCTCGCCGCGGTCGCGCTCTACGCCGTGGCCGCGATCGCCCGACCCGCGGCCGCACCGCGCGTGACCGGCCGGCGCCGCTCGCCCGTCGAGGCGCTGGGCGCCCCGCGGTGAAGACAGGCCCGCGGCGCCGCAACGCTTCATCCGAAACCAACGAGCCGAGCGCTTGGCGTGCCAGCGACACCGGGTAGGGACCACGATGTGCGGGCGGCAACCTACAGTCGCGCCGGGGGCGGCGCGCATCGTGATGAGCATCTCACCGGAAGGTGATGCCAGCCGCTCGCTGTTCGATCGCTTCGCGGCGTCCGCGGCGGCCTTCGCCAGCCGCGGTCTGTTCTTCACCGCGTGCGTGCTCATCGTCGCACTGTGGCTGCCGAGCATCCTCGTGTTGCGCGACATCGACACCTGGCAGCTGGTCATCAACACCATCACCACGATCATCACGTTCCTGCTGGTTGCCCTGCTGCAGAACACCCAGCGCCGAAGCGAGACGGCGTTGCATCACAAGCTCAACGCGATCGCCGATGGACTCGCCGACCTCATGGAGCACCATGCGACCGGCGAGACCGGAGACCTCAAGGCCGACCTCGAGGACCTGCGGGCAGCGGCCGGGCTGGAGAAACGCGTCTAGGCTGCGAACCTGGATGCCGTCACCGACCGGCGTCGTCGCAGCGGGCGTGGATGGTGTTGCCTTGTATGCGAACGATGTGCTGGCCGCCGCGAAGCGGGCAGCCGCAGAGGACGCATAGCCGGATCCGGGGGACGTCTGCGGGCGCCGATCCGCCGGTGATCAGCGGCGGCGCGGGCGCTTGGGGACCTGCGCCTGCGCTTGGTAGCGCGCTCGGGTGGCGGGCGAGCCGCTCGAGCGAACGCGGGGTGTTACCTGCGGGTATCTGAGCCACGGCTGCTCCAACGTCGGAATGCAACCTGCTGTCGTGAGTGCCGCTCGGGGACGCCCACCGCATGACAGGGATACTCGTCTACGACGCGCGCGCAGATCGCACGCGCTTCGCGACAGGCGTCTTTCCCGGAGGGCCCAGGCTTTCATGCATCCGGGGTGCACACCTGACGGCTTGCCGCGAGTTGCTTGCCGTTGCCGAGCGGGTAACGCTGCCATCGGTGGAGGGCGCGCGTTGACCGTCCTCGATCGTGTTGTCCCTCGGGGACGGGTGTCGCTGGACAGCGGTGAGGCCTGGCCCCGCGGGAGCGGATTGCGCTACCGAGCGAAAGGGTGCGACACGATGCTTGAGCTTGTCGACCAGGCGACGAACACGAACAGGTCACCGTCGCGGGGAGAGCATGCCGAGGACTCCCGGGCACGGATCGACCGCAGGCTGTTTGCGCGCCGCGACGCGGGCGATCCTCGCGCGCGCAATGAGCTGATCGAGCGTTTCCTGCCGCTCGCGCGGTCGCTGGCGCGTCGCTACGAGCGCCGCGGTGAGCCGCTGGAGGATCTCGTTCAGGTCGCGTCGCTGGCGCTCGTCAAAGCGATCGACGGCTATGACTCCGCGCGCGGCGTCGCGTTCTCCAGCTACGCGGTTCCGACGATCGTCGGTGAGCTCAAGCGGTATTTCCGCGATCGCAGCTGGGCCGTGCGCCCGCCGCGTGACCTGCAAGAGCTCGCGTTGCGGGTGGACCGTGCCGCCGAGAACCTGTCAGCGCAACTCGATCGCGCGCCGACCGTCGCTGAGCTTGCCGCCGCAATCCAGGTCACCGACGAGGACGTCCTGGAAGCGCTGCAGGCGCGCGGCGCGTACCGCGGACTGTCGTTGCAGGCCCCCACCGGCGGTCAGGAGCAGCAAACGCTGCTGCAGGACACTCTCGGCGAGAGCGATGACGGCTACACGCGTGTCGAGGCGCGCGTCCTGCTCGACGGGCTGTTGGCGGGGCTGTCGCCGCGCTCCCGTGAGGTCCTGCGCCTTCGCTTCGAGGAGGACCTCATGCAAGCCGAGATCGGTGCGCTGCTCGGCGTCAGCCAGATGCAGATCTCGCGGATCATCCGCCACGCGATCGACCAGCTACGCCACGTCGCCGAACACCAAGAGCGCATAGCCGAACCCGGGTGATGGGCTGACCCGCGCGTGGCGGTCATGCCGCGCGAGCACGCCCTACGCCATCGCCGCGCGCGGCTCCGGCTTCGGCTCCGGCCGCAGCCCGCCCCGCAGCGCCGCGCGCGCGATCCACACGAGGCCCGCGACGAGCATGACGAGGCTCGCGAGCTGCGCCTCGGTGAGCCCCGCCAGGACCGGCTCGTTGCGGCGGATGAACTCCACGAGCAGTCGCTCGGCGCCGGCGAAGACGAGATAGAACGCGAACAGGACCCCCGGCCGGAAAGCGTCGCGCGCCCGCCACAGCGCCCACGCGACGAGTCCCATCGAGACGGTCTCGTAGATCGGCGTCGGGTGCACGACGTCGGTCGTGGGGACGACGCCGTGTGGATAGGCCATGCCCCACGGCAGGTCGGTCGGAGTGCCGTAGTCGCCGTCGCCGGAGACCTGGCAGCCGATGCGCCCGACGGCGTACCCCATCGCCAGCGCGGGCGCGCAGATGTCGAGGAGCAGGAGGTTGAACATGCCCTTGCGCCAGGCCCACAGCAGGACGCCCGCCGCGCCGCCGAGCGCGCCGCCGTACCACACCAGGCCGGTGCCACCGAAGAGGCTGCCGAGCAGGTCGCCGCGGACCTCGCCGGTGTGCCCGAGCACCCAGTACCCCCGAGCGCCGACGAGCCCGCCGACGAGCGCCGCGAAGACCATCTCGTACGCCCAGTCGGGCGGACGGCCGAGCTCCCTCAGGCGCCGCGCGACCATCGCCCCCGACACCACGAAGGCGAGGCCGAAGCAGAGGCCGAACGTCTTGAGGGAGATGCCGAGGACGTCGATCGTGGGCTGCATCGCGGCGCCAACGCTAGCGCTCGCCGCGATGCCGCCCTACAGGTAGCCCATCGGGTTGACGGGCGCGCCGTTGACGCGCACCTCGAAGTGCAGATGGGCGCCGAAGGAGTGGCCGGTGTTGCCGACGAGGCCGATGACCTGGCCCTTGTTGACGGCCGCCCCGAGGCTCGTCCCGAACTGCGACTGGTGGGCGTAGCACGTCGACAGGCTCGCGCTGTGCTGCACGCACGTGAAGTTGCCGTAGCCGCCCGACGCGTCGACGCCCTGCATGAGCACGACGCGGCCGTCGTCGGCGACGTGGATCGGCGTGCCGATCGGCGCCGCGATGTCGACGCCGGTGTGCACGTGACCCGGGCGCTGCTCGCCGAAGACGCCCGTGATCGGCCCGTTGACCGGCCAGATCATGCTGCCCGAGCCCTGCCGGATCGGGAAGTCGCCCGACTGCTGGAGCTGGTTGAGCTGCGCGGCGATCCGGTTGGAGGCCTTCTCGAGCTCGCCGAGGTGCGACTCGAGGACGCGGCGGGCGCCGCGCACGTTGCGGAGCGCCGCCGCCTTGCCCGCTTTCGTCCGGGCGTATCCGGCGCGCGTCCCGACGAGCTGCATCCTCACGCTGGCGATCTCGTCGCGGCGCTTCTGGACGATCTCGGTGACGGTCTGCTGACGGGTCTCCAGCCGCTTCAGGCGCCGCTCGCTGCGCACGGAGTCGGCCTTTGCGTTTCCGACGACCGTGACGATCCGGCGGTCCTGGTCGGAGATGCGCTTGATGAACTCGCCGCGCTCGAGCAGGTCGGCGAAGCCGTTGGAGTTGAGGATGACCGTGATGACGTCGGGGCGCTCGCTCTTGTAGATCTCGACGAGGCGCGTGCGCAGCATGCGGCGGGTCTCGTTGAGGCGCGTGCGCAGGCGCACCAGCCGCGCCCGCTCGGTCCGCAGCTCGGTGCGCAGGCGCTCGAGCTCGGCGCGCTTGGCGTCGAGGTCGGCCTGGATGCGCTGCTGACGCGTGCTGAGCGTCGTGATCCGGCCCTGCAACCGGCCGATGCGCTGCGTGTAGCCGGCGATCTCGCTGCTGAGGACGCGCTCGGTCCCCTTCTTGCGACCGATCTTCTTGCGCGCCTGGGCGATGCGCGACTGCAGCTTGGAGAGCTCCTCCTGCTTAGACTGGCCGGAGGACTCCAGCGGCAGCGCGGCCCACAGCACCAGCGGCAGCGCGATGGCTGCGACGAGGACGCGGACGCGCATGCGATCGCGCAGTCTAGGTTCGCGCTGCACAGCGGATCAAACCGTCACCTCGCGTTATGGAGCCTTGCGAGCGTCCTTGCGGGATCGCCAGGCGAGCTCCCCGTCCCCGCGCCGTTGCCAGGGAAATCCGGCGCGACCCTAGCACCGACGCCGGACCCGGCGAGTTCACGTGGTCCATTTGGCAGAATGGATCCATGGCCGCAACAAAGACCTCTTTTACGCGCGACCCTGGCCTCCAGGCGCGGATGCTGCTCACGATGTTCCTGCTCGGCGCCGTCTACGTGGTGTTCGTCGGCGTCCTCTTCGCGGCCGGTGCCAACGCCGGGCTCATCGTGATCATCGCCGCCGGCCTGGCCGCGGCCCAGTTGTTCGCGTCGGACAAGCTCGCGCTGCACGCGATGGGCGCTCGCGAGGTCACGCCGCAGGAGGCCCCCGAGCTGCACGCGATGATCGAGCGGCTGTGCATCCAGGCCGACCTGCCCAAGCCGAAGGTCGCCGTCGCCCAGACCGACATGCCCAACGCGTTCGCGATCGGGCGCTCCCAGAAGAGCGCGACGGTCTGCGCGACGACGGGAATCATGAAGCTGCTCCCGCCCGCCGAGCTCGAGGGCGTCATGGCGCACGAGCTCACGCACGTCAAGAACCGCGACGT
>DASWQM010000134.1:0-2282 GCA_036403675.1 Solirubrobacteraceae bacterium
TGGTCTGCGCCCTGCTGAAGGCGGGCATGATCGAGGCGCGCGCCTACCGCCAGAACGAGACGTTCGAGGCGGCCATGCGGTTCGCGCGCACCGAGGGGATCATCCCGGCGCCCGAGCCGGCGCACGCGATCCGCGCGGTCATCGACGAGGCGCAGGCAGCGACCGATGCCGGCGAGGAGCGGGTGATCCTGTTCAACCTCTGCGGGCACGGTCACTTCGACCTCGCCGCGTACGACGCGTACCTCGCCGGCTCGCTCGAGGATCCGGAGTTCTCGCGCGAGGACTTCGACGCGGCGCTCGCCGCGCTGCCGGAGGGGGCGCCGAGTGTGGCGTGAGGTGGTGGCGCCGAGCCCTGGCGAGAACGTGTTCGCATGCAACGCGAACTCGCCACGGCCCGGCGGGCGGAAGGCGCCATTCGCCGCGGAGGAGACGCCACGGCGCTCAGACACCGCCCTACGCCACGCGCTGCATCTCCCGCTCCGCCAGCGCCCAGCGCGGCGAGCCGCTCTTGCCCCAGCGCGCCTCGTCGGCGTAGCGCATGAGCGCGGGGAAGTACTCCGCCAGCGGGGGCGGCGAAACGCCGAGCGAGCGGCCGCGCTCGTCGTCGAACGTGTGGCGCACGCGGAAGTACGGCAGCAGCGCACCCGCACGCTCCTCGGCCGACGGATCCTCGCCGGGGGCGACGAACTGCGGCGGGTCGGCGTCGAACGCCTCCGCGGCCATCGTGGCAAGCTCCGTGTTCGTCGGCGCGCCGTCGCCGGCGACGATGTGGAAGGCGCCCTCGCGGACCGGCCCGCGGACGAGCTCGAGCAGCGCGTCGGCGACGGAGTCCACCGGCACGATGTCGACGCGCGCGTCGGGGTCGCCGGGAACCGTCGGGAAGAGCCCGCGCGCGAACGCCTGCAGCGGCCAATAGATGACGTTGAAGGCCGGCGTCCAGCCGGTGGCGCTGTCGCCGACGATGATGCTCGGGCGCAGGATCGCCGCCGGCAGCCCGCTGCCGCGGACGACCTCCTCGGCCTCGAGCTTCGTTTGCTCGTAGGTGTTGCGGAAGCGCTGGCCGACCTCGCCCTCGTCCTCGCGCACGCAGCCCTCGCGGTCGCCGGCGACGTACGCCGTCGAGACGTGGACGACGCGGTCCAGTGAGCCGCGCTCGGCCGCGTCCTGGGCGAGCGCCAGGACCTCGCGCGTGCCGCCGACGTTGATCTCGCGCGCCTCGTCCAGCGGGAGCGCGAAGCTGATCGACGCCGCGCAGTGCACGACCGCGTCGATGCTGCCGGCGAGCCGGTCGCGCGTCATCGGCGACAGGCCGAGCCCGGGGGCGGTGAGCTCGGCGGCCTGAGCGCGGACGCGGCCGCGGCGGGGACGCTCGGCCGGCGGCAGCAGCGTCGCGAGCACGTCGTCGATGCGCGCCTGTGCGGACTCGGCGTCCTTGGCGCGCACGAGTGCGATGACGTCGCGGTCGGTTTCGTCGAGGATCCGCACGAGCAGCTCCATGCCGACGAAGCCCGTGGCGCCCGTGAGCAGAACGGGGCCTCCGTTCCGTGTCATGTGACCTCCTTGTGTCGTCATAGCGGGATGTTGCGCGCCGGCCGCACAGGCCGCGCGGGGTGGGAAAGCATGCGAAGGGCGGACGCGAGCCGCGCGCGCGTGTCCGACGGCGCCACGATCTCGTCGATGACGCCCTCGGCGGCCGCGCTCGCGGCCGTGAGGTGCTCGGCGGTGTAGCGGTCAGCGAGCCGATCGCGCGCCATCGAGGGCTCGTCGTCGGCGGCGATCTCGCGCCGGTGGACGAGGTCGACCGCCTGGCGGGCGCCCATGACGCCCATCTGCGCACGCGGCCAGGCGAGCAGCAGGTCGGCGCCGAGCTCGCGGCTGTTCATCGCGATGAACGCGCCGCCGAAGGCCTTGCGCAGGACGACCGTCAGGCGCGGCACCGAGGCTGCGGCGAACGCGTGCACGAGCTTCGCGCCGTTGCGGATGATGCCGCCTGCCTCCCGCCGCCTGCCGGGGAGGAAGCCGGGCGTGTCGACGAGGACGACGAGCGGCAGGTTGTACGCGTCGCACATGTTGACGAAGCGCGCGGCCTTCGACGCCGCGTCGCCGTCCAGCGCGCCGCCGAGGAACTTGGGCTGATTGGCGACGACGCCGACGGCGTGCCCGTCGAGGCGGGCGAACGCGGTGATGACGTTGCGCGCCCAGCGCGCGTTGAGCTCGAGCGCGCGGCCGCCGTCCACGAGCGTACGGACGACGTCGCGAATGTCGTAGACGCGGCGCTCGGC
>DASWQM010000135.1:0-16312 GCA_036403675.1 Solirubrobacteraceae bacterium
GTGCGCGGCGGGGCGGACGACGTTCTTCGCAAAGCCGTGGACCCAGTCGCGGATGTCGCGCTGGTCCTGCGTGAGCTCGAGCGAGAAGGCCGCCTCGGCGCCCTCGGGCAGGTCGACGGTCGTTGACATGACATCAATCTAAAGCAGGGTGTAAACGCTTGTCAATCGTCCGTTTACTCCCGTAGACTCGCGCCATGCCCTCGGCTTCCGGCACGCTGCGCGCCGCCCGCCGCAGCCGCGAGCGCGAGATCGTCGCGGCCACCCGGGTGCTTTTCGACGAGCGTGGCCTGCAGGACGCGCCGATCGAGGAGATCGCGCGCGCCGTCGGCATCAACAAGGCGCTCATCTACCGCCACTTCGCCTCCAAGGACGAGCTCTACGTGGCGACCGTGTCGCTCTACCTCGACGAGCTCGCCGAACGGCTGCACGGCGTCGACCCCGAGCTCGACCACGTCGGGCGCCTGCGCGAGGGCTGGGGCCGCTACGCCGACTTCTGCCTCGAGTACCCGGCGTTCCTGGACTGCGCGCTGTCGCTCATGCGGCGGCCGGCGAGCGACCTGCGCGAGCGCGTGCCCGACGCCATCTGGCTGCGGCTCGGCCAGGCGATGAGCGCCTGCATCGGGCCGCTCGCCGCGATCCTCGCCGCCGGCGCCGCGGACGGCGTGCTCGACGTCGACGATCCCGACTTCGTCGCCAACCGGCTCTACGCGCAGACGCTCGGCACGATGCACCTCGCGCGCGTCGGCGCGGGCGTGCTCGGCGCGGCTGACGGGCTCCCGGGCACGTTCGCGATCGACGCCCGGCGGGTGCGCGACGCGTGCGTCGCCGACGCGCTCGCCGCGGTCGGCGTGCGCTGAGCGCTACCTCGCGCGCTTGAGGTTCTTGCGCAGGAACTCCCAGACGTTCGGCCGCGCCGGGCGTGCGTCCTCGATCGCGCGCAGGCACTCGGGGCACAGGCAGCCGTCGTAGAAGAGCGCCATGTCGCCGCGGACCTGGTCGTCGAGCATGACGCCCGCACACCAGCACGAGCCGGACTGCACGCCACACTGAAAGCCGGACGAGCAGCGCGGGCAGAGGACCGTGTCGGCTGCCGGGCCCGGCTCTGGCGGGATCGCTGAGGACACGCGGGTACATGCTAGGCGCCCGGGTCGTGGCCGGGGTCGAGCAGGAGCTTGCCCGGGTTCATGATCCCGGCCGGGTCCAGGCGCGCCTTCAGCGCTCGCAGCGCCTCGACGCCGAGCTCGCCGACCTCGCGCGGCAGCCACGGCGCGTGATCGCGGCCGACGGCGTGGTGGTGGGTGAGCGTCGCGCCGGCGGCGCAGATGGCGTCCGTCGCGGCGGCCTTCGCCGCGTGCCACTGCGCGAGCTCCTCGCCCGCCTGCTGGCGCGCGAGGAACGTGACGTACAGCGAGGCGCCGGTCGGATAGAGGTGCGAGACGTGACACATGACGAGCGCCCGCGTGCCGCGCGCTGCGAGCGCCTCGCGCAGCGCGCGACTGACCGCACCGTGAACCTCGCCGAGCTGCGTCCACGTCGTCGCCGTCTCCAGCGTGTCGACGAGGACGCCGCGCCGCAGCAGCTCGTCGCGCAGGTAGGCGCCGTGGAACCGGCCCTTGGCCCAGGCTGCGCCGGGGGCCCGCCCGAGCGCGAGTGCCCCGTGCCGGCGCAGGATCGGCCGCGCCTGCGCGCGGCGGCGGGCGACCTGTACCGGCTCGCCGTCGAAGCCGAGGATCGCGAGGCAGCCGGGCGCGTGACCGCGCGCGCGGAGGTAGGCCCGCAGCAGCCGCGTCGCCGCCGGATGCGATGCCAGCAGGAGCGAGAGCCGCGTCTCGCTCTCGTCGGAGAGGCGCGCGACGTCCGGCGCCGCGCCCGCCTGCTCGAGCTCGCGCAGTGCCTCGCTGCCGGCGGCGAAGCGCGGCAGCGACCACGCTTCGAAGCGCTGCTGCGCCGGACGCGGCCGGACGCGGACGGTCACGTCGGTGATGATCCCGAGCGTCCCCTCGGAGCCCAGCAGCAGCTCGCGCAGGCTCGGCCCGGCGGCGCTGGCGGGCACGCGTCGGGTGACGAGCTCGCCGGCCGGGGTGGCGGCACGTAGGTCGACCGCGAGCTCGTCCATGCGCCCGTAGCCCGTCGATGCCTGGCCGGCCGAGCGCGCCGCCGCCCAGCCGCCGATCGTCGAGAACTCGAAGCTCTGCGGGAAGTGGCCGAGCGTCAGGCCACGCGCGCCGAGCAGGCGCTCCACGTCGGGCCCCGGCGTGCCGGCCCCGAACGTCGCCAGCTGCGACCGTTCGTCGAGCTCGAGCAGGCCGTGCAGCCGCGCGAGGTCGACGCTGACCGCCGCTGCGAACGGGCCGCGCAGCGGCTCGACGCCCCCGACGACGCTCGTCCCGCCGCCGAACGGGACGACCGCGACGCCGCTGTCAGCGCACGCCTCGAGGACCCGCGCGACCTCCTCGCGCGTGCCCGGCAGGACGACCGCGTCGGGCGCCACGAGGCCGCGGCCGCTGCGCAGGCGCACGAGGTCGGGATAGCCGCGCCCCGCGCTGTGGGTCACGCGGGCGAGGCGATCGTCGCGGACGTTGGCGGCGCCGACGACCTCGGTCAGGCGCGCCCGAGCGGCCGCCGGCAGCGCCGGCTCCGGAATGTCGACGGCGTCGAGTGAGACCGGCGCGTGGTGCGCCGGCTCGACGCCCAGCTCGTCGCGCAGCAGCGCGACGGCGGCCGCGGGCAGCGGCGCGTCGTGACCGTCGACACCCCAGCCCCACCAGCGCATGCGCGGCCCGTCCATCGCGACAGCACAGCACGCGTGCCGCCGATCGGCGTCAACCGCGCCGGCGGGCGGCCTTCCTGCGCGTGGCCGCGTCCTGCAGGCGCTCGGCCTCGGCCTCGGCGGTGAGGGCCTCTTCTTGCTCGTCGAGGACTGCGGCCTCACGCTCGAGCTGCTGCAGGCGCGCCGCGGTCGCCGCGTCGTCGATCGCCTCGTCGGCCTTGGACCGCGCCGTCTCGCTCGCGGCCTTGCGCGTGTGCTCGACCCGCGCCGCATCCTGCGCGCGCTGCCGGTGCAGCCGGTCGGCCTCGGTGCGCTGGCGCCGGTCGCGCTCGGCGGCCTCCTCGCGCAGCTCCTGGGCGTCCTCATGCGTCTCGGCCTGGCGTTCCTCGGCCTCGTCCGCACGACGCGCCGCCGCCGCACGCAGGCGCAGCGCGCGCTCGCGCTCGTCCGCCGCGACGCGACGGCGGGCCGCGTCCTCGCGCAGCACCGCGTCGCCGAGCGCGAGCCCCGCGAGGTCGCGGACGTGCGCCTCGATGCGGTCGAGCGCGATGGCGGCGCTCTGTCCAGGCCCGGCGCCGTTGCCCGGCAGCAGCGCGACGGCGATGTCCACTGGCAGCCGCACCGCCTTGATGGAGCCGCCGATCGCGATCTGGGAAATGGCTCGGATGCTCATCTATCGCTCCTCGGGATCGATCGCCTCGGCCGTCGCCTCCGCGCGACGCGCCTCCTGCTGCAGGATCGCGGCCTCCTGGCCGGCGGCCGCGCGCTCCCGGGCCGCGGCGCGCTCGGCGGCGTCGGCCGCCGACTCCTGCGCACGCCGCTCGGCGTCGGCCGCGGCCTCGTGCCGCTCGGCATCGGCCTGCGCCGCCCGCTCGGCCTGCACGCGATCGCGCTCGATCGCCTCCTCGCGCTCACGCGCGGCGACCTCGGTGTCGAGGCGCTCACGCTCGATCTCGTTCTCCGTCCGAGCTGCCTCGAGCTCGGCCTCGGCATCGGCCTCGCGGGCGCGCTGCGCGGCGGCGTCGGCGTCGGCCTCCGCTCCGACCTGGGCCTCCTGAAGCCGACCCTCACGCGCGAGGTCGTTGTCGCCCAGCAACGATCCCGCGGCCTGCTTCAGGCGTCCTGCGAGCTTGCCGGCCCGCCCGCCGCGGGTGCGTTCTGGGATCTCTGGGTTCGTCACGTTGGCGCTCCTGTGTGTCCGTACATCGCTCGGACGAGCGATCCGGCCACGGGCCTACCCGCGACGTGGATCGCGAATGTGCTGCCGGACACACGACTGACCGGCCAGGCGCGTAGACGCCGGTCGTGGCTGCCGTCCCTGGCTCATTGGTCATCCTCGGGGTGCCCCGATCCCTGCGGGAAGCCGCGCCGAGCACGCCGGGCAGCGTGGCGGCGGCAGCTCGGCGGCGGCCTGCGCCAGCAGCGGCAGGAACTGCGCCAGCGCGTCCAGCGGGACCGCGATCACGGTCTTCGTGCCTCCCGGTACGACGACGAAGACCTCCTCGTCCTCACTCGGCACCTCGGCGAGATGGATCAGCGAGAACTGCATCAGTCCAGGGGCAGGTCGAACGGCATGCCGCAGGCGTCACAGCGCGGCGGAAGGAGCGGCGTCTGGTCGGCGGCCTGGCGCAGCAGGCGGGCGAGCTGCGCCACGGCGGCGATCGGCCCGCCGACCGTCAGCGGCCGCTCGCGGCCGGCTTCCCAGACCAGGAGCACGACGCTCTCCTCACCGTCGTGCGCCTCGCCGGGAGAGAGATGGAGGAGGCCGAGCCACATGCGACCAGGACAGCACGTCGCCGGCCCGCGACGAGCTGTTGACACAGAATCGTTGCGAAGTCGTCGCAGTCGCGACACAGAGGCGCTGCCGCCGCCGGAGGTACGCTGCGGCCGATGAGCACCGTTGACTTCGCCGCTCTGACCCTCGGCGGCACGAGCGCCCCTGACGACTCCGTCCCCGAGACCAGCGTGCGCATCCGCGGCGGCCAGCCGCTGATCGGCGACGTGAAGGTCCGCGGTGCGAAGAACACGCTGCCCAAGAACATGGTCGCCTCGCTGCTGACCGACGAAGAGTGCGTGCTGCACAACGTCGCCGGCGTCGTCGACGTCGAGATCACAGCCCAGATGATCGACGCGCTCGGCGGCACGGTGAGCAAGCCCGGCTCCGGCCGGCTCACGATGCGCACGGCCGACCCCGCCGTGCTGACGCCCGAGCGGATCGGGTTCTTCGTCGGCAAGAGCCGCATCCCGGTGCTCATCTGCGGGCCGCTCCTCGCGCGCTGCGGCGAGGTCGTCATCCCGAACGCCGGCGGATGCGCGATCGGACCGCGGCCGATCGATTTCCACCTCGACGCGCTGCGCCGCCTCGGGGCCGACGTCCGGGAGGTCTCCGGTGGCTGGCGCCTCACCGCGTCGCGGCTGCGCGGCGCCAAGATCCGGCTCGCCTACCCGAGCGTCGGTGCGACCGAGCAGGTGCTGCTCGCGGCGGTCCTCGCCGATGGGGTGACCGAGCTGTCCAACGCCGCCATCGAGCCCGAGATCATCGACCTCATCGCCGTCCTGCAGAAGATGGGGGCGACGATCGGCGTCGAGACCGATCGCGTCATCACGATCAACGGCGTCCGCCGGCTGCGCGGGTTCGAGCACACCGCGCTGCCAGATCGGCTCGAGGTGGCCTCATGGGCGTGCGCGGCGCTCGCGACGGACGGCCACGTTCGGGTCCACGGCGCGCACCAGCTCGACATGATGACCTTCCTCAACACGTTCCGCCGCATCGGCGGGGACTTCCGGATCCTCGACGACCACATGGAGTTCTGGCGCGGCCAGACGCTGCGCTCGGTGGCGCTGGAGACCGACGTCCACCCGGGCCTGATGACCGACTGGCAGCAGCCGCTCGTCGTCGCGCTCACCCAGGCCAACGGCGTCTCGATCGTGCACGAGACCGTCTACGAAGACCGCTTCGGCTACACGCAGGCCCTCAACGACATGGGCGCGCAGATCCAGCTCTACAGCGAGTGCCTCGGTGCCCGCGCGTGCCGGTTCGGCAGTCGCGACCACCTGCACAGCGCCGTCGTCGTCGGTCCGACGAAGCTGCGCGGGGCCGAGATCCGCATCCCCGACCTGCGCGCGGGCATGTCGTACGTCATCGCGGCGCTCGTCGCCGAGGGCGACTCGACGATCTCCAACATGGGCCTCATCCGGCGTGGCTACGAGAACTTCGAGGGCAAGCTGCGCGACCTCGGGGCGTGCCTCCTCGACGGCGACTAGCCGCGCGCGCCGGGGCTACAGGCGCTTCTCGACGACGATGAACTGCGGCGAGCGGCTGACGACGCGCTCCACCTCCGGCAGCTCGTGGCCGTCCGCGAGCACGAACCGCCGCTGGTGCGCGCGGACGGCGCGCAACTCGTCGGCGGTGATGCGAACGGAGCTCGTGCACGCCGGATCAGCGCATTCGCACGCGATCTCCAAGCGGCCGTCGCCCGTGGCGGCCGGGTGCTCGTTGGCCGCTCGGGAGCGGCCCTGGTTGGCGTGGATGCTCACCAGCCTCACGAAGCGAGGACTGTGGAACGCCTCGACGGCCTCCGGCGCGAACTGGGTGCCGGCGTACCGTCGCAGCTCGTCCAGCGCTTCGGTCGGCTCGAGCGCCCGAGCATAGCGGCGGTCGGAGACCATGACGTCGTAGGCGTCGCTCACCGCGAGGATCTGCGCACCGTCGGGGATCTCGTCGGCGGCGAGGCCATCCGGGTACCCGGTCCCGTCGAAGCGCTCGTGATGGCTTCGCAGCCAGGCGGTCTGCTCGGGACTGAAGATCTCGGCGGCGATCTGCGCCCCGAGCTCGGCGTGCCTGCGGATGACGGCATGTTCGTCCGCAGTGAGCCGGCCGGGCTTCAGGAGGATCGAGTCGGGCACGGCGACCTTGCCGACGTCGTGCACCACGGCTGCCTGGCGCATGAGCTCGCAGCGCTCGGGCGGCCAGCCGAGCGTCTCGGCCAAGCGGACCGCGAGCTCGGCGACCCTGTCGGAGTGCTGGCGCGTGGAGGCGTCCTTCAGGTCGATCGCGCGGGCGAGCGCGCGCACCGCCGCCGCGGCCTGGCCGCGAGCCAGTGGCACCGGCATGCCCACGTCCGCGAGTGCCTCGCTCGGCCGGTCGTAGCGCCAGACCATGTCGCGGCCGTGCCGCTTGGCGGAGTACAGCAAGCGGTCGACCCGCTCGACGAGCTGCTCGGCCGCCTCGCCCTCGTTGACCTCGCACACGCCGATCGACAGCGTCACCCGGTGCCCGCCGGCGACGATCGTCGCGCCGACCTCGGCGTGAACGCGTCCGGCGATGGCCGCCGCCCCGGGCCCGTCGGTCTGCGGCATGAGGATCGCGAACTCGTCGCCACCGATCCGGGCGAGCAGATCGCTGGCCCGGATGTGCTCGGCGATCGTCGCTGCCACGTCCACGAGCACTCGGTCGCCGACCTGGTGACCGAACGTGTCGTTGATGACCTTGAACTCGTCGATGTCGATGAGCGCGAGCGACAACGGGGTTCCGTGACGGAACGCCAGCTCGATCTCGGCCGCGAGCCGCTCGCGGAACGCGCTGTGGTTGAGCGCGCCGGTGAGCCCGTCCGTCAGCGCGAGCGCCTCGAGGCGCGCGGTGCCGGGATCGTCACCGATCAGCAACACCCCGGCGAGTTGCCCGTCGCGCCGGCGAATCGCCTGACCATGCCAGCTGCGGGTCACGACGTCGCCCTCGGCGGACACCACCTCATCGGCGTGCGCAGCCTCGCCGCGCTCCAGGACGTCGCCGACGACCCTGTCCGCGACGGCGTCATCGGTGGCGCCAGCCGCGCGGCCTCGCCCCAGCAGCACGGCCGCGCTGTCGTTCTCGCGGATCCGCCGGCCGTCCGGGTCGTAGACGGCCACGGGGATCGTTGCCGCTCCGAGCAGGAGGTCCACCAGCGCCTCTTCGCCGAGCGGCCCCGATGCGGGAGGCGGGGCCGGCGACTCAACCGACATACGCACGGCCTATACCCCAGGTGGGCGTGCGACTAGTCGCGGCCGCGGCCCACTTATCCGCGCGAAGCTCGACCGCCACCTGCGTCAAGACGAATCTCAATACGTATGCTTGGAAACTCTAAGAATCGGGAAGACAGCAATGGGAACCAGGGGAATCGGCTCATGACTACGCCAACCGTCACCGAACTGCCGCGCAGACGCGAGCCGGTCGGGCATGACACCTTTCTCGGGGAGCTCGCCATCGGAGAGCAGCGGTTGTACGGGGATGTCAGGATCGCGTTGACCGCGCTGGGTCTGCACCCGCTGACGTCGCCCATCGAGCACGATGCCTGCGGCTCGGCGTTGGGGCTCTTGCACGAGGGCTATTGCTGAGCACCCGCGGTCGGGCGCCCAGGCGCTCATCGCTCGGAGGATTCGTCATCGTCGCCGGTCTCCTGCGATGGCCGGTAGCCGTACGCGGCCTCGCGGACCGCCAGATCGCTCTCGACCAGTGAGCCGAGCGCTCCTGCGAGCGTCGCCAGGGACGTGGCGAGCCACGCCAGCCGCAGGTAGTCCCCGGTAGTGGCGCGGCCGATCTGGTCGTGGAGCGCGCTCTCGGGGATGAGGCTGAACGAGCCGACCACGCTGAACGCCAGCAGCGCGAGGTAGAGCGTCAGCACGCCGATCGTGATCGTCAACGTGGTGACGGCGTTGAAGAGCACCACGCGCTCACGCGTCTGTGGCGTCGTGCTGTGCTCCCAGAGGTTGTGAGCGGCGATGAGCGCGACCGAGGTCAGCACCAGCGCGGCGATCGCGAGGCCGAGCAGCCGCTGCCAGCTCATGTGGCTGGCGAGCGTCCAGAAGCCTGTCGATGCGAGCACGTAGGCGGCCGTGCCAAGGGATGCGACCAGCGCCCGCGAGAGCTTGGCGGTGACCCGCCACGGATGGTTGGCGCGCACCATGCCGACGAGCAGGCGCAGGTTGCCGCGGATCACCGCGGTCGAGAAGCGAATCGTGTTGTCATCGCGGACCTGCGCCCTGCCGATCAGGGAGGCCAGCTCCTGGAGACGGTCGCGGACGCTCTCGCGGCGCTCGGGCTCCGCGTTGGCCTTCCCGCCGACCAGGGCCTCGATCGCGTTGAGCGCCGCCTCGCGGACGCGGCGCTCGACGTCGAACGCACCCAACGCCGGCACCGAGATCAGGGCGACGCCGTCGGTGGCGCTCACGACCGCGGTCAGGGGCCGGTGATCGTCAGAGCGCAGCGGGATGTCGGTCAGGCAGATGATCAGGTCCCAGTCGTTGTCGAGCAGTACCTGCCTGGCGTCCTGCATGAGCTCGGCGATCCTCGCCTGCGGGTCCTTGGGCTTGCCCCGGCCGAGCTCGACGCGCCACTCGAGCTCCGGGAAGCGACGCTGCAGATCGCCGCGGAGGTCATCCGCGATTCGCTCGGCTAGGTCGCGCAGCTGCGGCTCGGCCTGCAGACCGACCCGCAGCGAGCGCGACTCGGAGGCCGTCTGCTCCGAGTCCGCCACGGGTGCGAGCCTACTCGGGAAGCCAACGGCAGGAAGCCTCCCCGGCAGCTACTCTTCACACAGTGCATACACACTGTGTATAGTGCGGCCCGCCATGGCCACCAACGAAATCGTCCTCGCGCTCCTTCGCAACGCCCCGGCACACGGCTACGACATCAAGCGCGACCACGACGCCTGGTTTCCCGAGGCCCGCCCTCTGGCCTTCGGCCAGGTCTACGCGACGCTCGCCCGGCTCGAACGGGGCGGCCTCGTCAACGTGCTCGAGACGCGCACCCAGAACGGGCCAGAGCGAACCGTCTACGCCTTGACGGAGCGCGGTGAGCAGCAGTTGACCGAGTGGCTCTCCGAGCCCGCGGGCCCCGCCGCCTCGAGCGCGGAGGAGATCGTCCGCAAGACCGTCGCAGCTCTGCGCACCGGCTCCGATCCGGGCGAGTTCCTCGCGCGCCAGCGCGCCTCTCACCTGCACAGGATGCGCGAGCTCACCGCTCAGCCGCCCGAGGACGACCCCGCGGCGCGGCTGGCGCGCGACCATGTCGTCGCCCACCTTGACGCCGACCTGCGCTGGCTGGAGCTCGCCGTCGAGCGTGTCGCAGCCGCCGCCCGCAGCACCGACCACCACTCCCACGTCATGCCCGAGGATGACCTATGAGCGATCGGCCCGACGAGCCGGTGCTGGAGATGACCGCGGTCGAACACGCCTACCGGCGAACGCTCGCGCTCCGCGGTGTGTCGCTGACCGTTGGGGCCGGAGAGGTGCTCGCCGTCACCGGCCCGAGCGGCTGCGGCAAGTCGACGCTGTTGCACGCGGCCGCCGGCATCGTCCGTCCGCAGGCGGGCTCGGTGCGCCTGCTCGGCCGCGACCTTGCGACGCTCGACGAGGCCGGGCGCACGCAGCTGCGCCGGCGCCACGTCGGCATCGTGCTGCAGTTCGGTCAGCTCGTACCCGACCTGGCGGTGCTCGAGAACGTCGCGCTCCCGCTGTTGCTCGACGGCCACGACCGCGCGGCTGCCTACACGCTCGCCGCGGAGTGGCTGGATCGCGCCGGCCTCGACGCCGACCACGACACGACGCCGGGCGAGCTCTCCGGCGGGCAGGCGCAGCGCGTCGCCGTGGCCCGCGCGCTCGTGACGGGACCGACGGTGGTCTTCGCCGACGAGCCGACCGGCAGCATGGACACGATCGGCGGCGAGCATCTCCTCGAGCTGCTGCTCGGCGCGGCGCGCGACCGCGGCGCGGCTGTCGTGCTCGTCACGCACGACAACGTCGTGGCTGCGTACGCGGACCGCGAGGTGCCGCTGCGTGACGGACGCGTCGAGGCCGAAGCGGTGCTGCGATGAAGGCGCGAACGGCGCTGCGGCTCGCCCGTCCCGCGAGCGCCGCCGACCGCGCGCGCTGCGTGCTCGTCGCGTGCTCGACGGTAGTCGCGGGCGCGCTGCTGCTCGCGGCGATGCACGTCCTGCGCATGCCCGCCGACTCCGGTGCCGGCCTCGCCCGCTACGTGACCGAGAGCGGACTGCGCCCGGGAGTCGTCATCGCCACGCTGCTGCTGACCGTGCCCGTGCTCGCACTGACCGACCAGGCGCTGCGTGTCGGCTCGGTCGCGCGAGACCGCCGGCTGGCCTCGCTGCGGCTCGCCGGCGCGACGCCGCGCGATGTCCGCGTGATCGCGGCGCTGGAAGCGGGCGGCGCGGCGATCGCCGGCGGGCTGCTCGGCGGGCCGGTCTATCTGTTCGTGTGGCTGCTCGCCGGTGCCCTGTCTCCGGCGGGCGCGCGGATGCTCCACGCCCCGGACGCGGTCGACCTGCTCGCCTGGGCGGTACTCCTGCCGCTCGCCGGACTTGCCGGCGCATTCGCGGGAGCTGCGGTCCACGGCCGGGCTGTCGTCGAGCCGCTCGGTGTCCGGCGCCGCAGCCGGCCACCGGCACCGGGACGCGCGAGCCTCGCCGTCCTGATGTCCGGGGCCGCGCTCGTCGTCGCCGTCATGGTCGCGGTCCCGTTGGTGGAGGATCACGGCGATCGCCTGGGCCTGCTGATCCTGGCGATGATCGGGCTGCTGCTGGCCGCGTTCGCCGGCGGTCCGCGCCTGGTGCTCGCCTGTGCCCGCGTGCTCGGGCGACGGCGCGGCGCGGAGGCGCTGCTTGCCAGCCGGCACCTGCGGGCCGACCCGCGCTCCGCCGGCCGTGTTGCCGGCGTCCTGCTCGTCTGCGGCATCGCGCTCGGCTTCGAGGGGTTTCTCATCGCCGACCAGACCTTCAGCGGCGGCTTCGGCAGCGGCGACGATGCCGCCTTCTTCCTCACCGGTTACGCGATGGCGGCGCTCGTCGTGCTCACTGCCGCCGCGGTCGCGCTGGTGACGCTGCTCGTCGGCGCCGCCGACGGGCTGCTCGACGCGCGCCGGCCGCTGTCCACGCTCGCCGCGCTCGGCGCCGGCGAGGGTGTGCTCGTGCGGGTGCTGGCGCGGCAGCTGACGGCGACCGCGGTCCCGGCCGTCGTCGCCGGTGCGCTCGTCGGCGGCGCACCGGCGGGCGCGCTGCTGGGCGTGGCCTCCGACGGAGGGCACGCGCTCGACGCAGCCGCACGGGCCCTCGGGCCGGCCGCCGTCGCGGCCGTCGTCGCCGGGCTCGTACTGGCAGCAGCCGCACGCCTGGCCGCGCGGTTGCTGCGCCCGATGATCCGGGCGGCGATCGACCCGGAGAACCTGCGCGCGGCGTGACCGCGGGGCGATGGCGCGCGACATCCACTACTTCGCCTACGGAACGCTCCAGAAGGGGTTGTCCAGCTATGCCGACATGACGGATGTGCTGGGCGAGCCGCGGGGTCGCTTTCGCACCGTCGACCCGTTCGCCGTGGTCGTCCCGCACGAGCGCGGCTGCGCGAACCCGGGGTGCAGCCTGCTGCACCGCATGGCGGCGCTGGTGCCTGAGGTCGGCTCGTTGCGCGTGGAGGGCGACGTCTATCTCGTCGATGCCGATGGGCTGCGCCTCATCGACCGGCTCGAGAACTATGACGGCGAGGACGGAACGGGGCCGTATGTCCGGCGCGAGGTGGAGGTCGTGACGGTCGATGGACGCACGCAGGTGAGGGCGAACGCCTATCGCGTACGGGATCCGGCTCCGTGGCGCGCGCTCGTCGAGAGGGGACGAGCCGACGCGGTGCCGCGTTACACGGCCGAGATGGCAACCTCGACGCCGAAGGACTGCTGCGTGCGCGAGCCCGGGCACGCGGGAGCGCACGACACGATCGACCCGCTGCGGGCCGACGCGTGACGGCTTTGGCCGGGCACATCGGCGCGCTGAGAAGGGCGTGCGGGAGGCTCCATGGGAACACCGCTCGTGCGGGCGCATGCGCGCGACCGGATCCTGCGATGGCCGCGAGTGCTCGATCGCACACCGTCTGGCGGTGCCCCGGCAGATACTCGGAGGCATGGCAAAGCATCCAAAGCATCTGTACGTCAAGAGGGCATGGCCGTCCAAGAAGACCACGTGGGGCCGGCGCTTAACCGGCAAGCGCATCCAGTTTCTCGCGCGCCGCTGAGTCAACGGCCAGCACGACGCGGCCTATCTGAGCGCTGCCCCGCCGCCCTTGAGAACGTAAGCAGATCGTCACCAAACCGGCCGCGGCTGCTGCGCGTCGCTAGGCCGGGAGGACGTCGCTGGTGCTGCTGTCCTGGGCGAGCTCTCGCTAATCAACACCAAAGGGGAGTCGCTGCCTGACAAGCGCACACAGCTATATCCCGCCTATATGGATCTGTTTTTTGATCGTGAAAGTTCCAAAAGCCCGACGGTGCGAAAATATCGAGACCTACTTTACGGGCTTCACGGCGACCTCGCATGGCTATTGCACTCTCGGGCGGAACAGTCGTCGGAGGGTGGCAGCATCGGTCTTGAGGATCTCAAGACTGAAGTAGCGCGGTATATAGACGCTCAAGGAGCGGATGCTGCTTTGACAGACGAGCTGTTTCAAGGCGTTATGGAGCGGATTTTTGCGTTGGTCGCAACGCGTCAAGAGCGGTTCGAGTTTGAGGTGCAACCGCTGCGCGAGTTTTTTGCCGCGCATCATTTGTACTCCACCGCTCAGGTCTCGACGCTCGGGGTGTCGCGGCCGGGCACCCGCGCAGACCGCTTCGACGCCATGGCTCGAGATGCGTTCTGGCTCAATGTCGTGCGGTTCTACGCCGGCTTCTACGCAAGCGGAGAGCTTCCCTCGCTCGCTGATTGTCTCGAAGCCTTGGCCGACGATCCCGATTTTGCCCTTACTGATCATCCGCGAACCCTCACCGCCCTACTGGTGGCAGACTGGTCCTTTTCTTTGGACCGGAGGAGCCGCGAGCGGGCCATACAGGTATGCCTCGCCGGTTGTGGCCATCGTCACATACTAGGTACGCGCCGCGAGATTGTCACCTTACCCGAGGGGTCAGGGCGCGCCGAGGTCGTGGCCGCGTGCCTTCGTCGTCTGCGCGACGAGGGAGTTGACAAGCTCGACCGCAAACGGATGCTTGAGCTAGCCCTAGCCCGACACATAGACGAGGGGACATTTACCTCTGAGGTGCGTGACGTCGTGCGAGCAACCTCGGGCACCGACCGATGAGAGTGGCTGCGGCTTGGCGCTGAACATGGTCTTATGGGCCGAATCGCAGCTGATGAGGTGGTCAACCTAATGACGAGCGACCGGGATACGGGCGAGTTGCCAAGGCGGGCTTGGGAAGCAGCGGCTCATGGTTTCGCATACGTTGTGGAGTCCTCGGACGTCCTAGCGCCCGCAGCTGTTCGATGGCTCCTCGATCTCAATGATGCCTTGGTGGCGAGCAAGGAGGCTCGCCTCCTCCCAGCATTCGCGCACATTGCGGAACTAGGTGCGGTTGGTTTCGCGTCACCACCCGGGGAGTCACGAGCACGGTCTACGAGCCGTAGACCGTCCACACGATCTCGTCGCGCTACGCCCGACCGCGCTGCTGCCGTCTGTCCGCGCCGCGCCCGCCGAACCGCCGCTCACGACCAGAACGCGTCAAAGGCGTACTGGTCGGCGGGGATGAGCCACAGCTTCGCCAGCTGTCCATCAGACAACTGCCAGATATGCACGACCGTCATGTCGAACGTCTGGTCGCCGCGTTGGCCGAGTGCCCGCACGAGCGCAACGGCACGAATGTCGTTGGCGAGCAGGTCGAGCACCTCGACACGGTGCGTTCCTCCCGTATGCGATCCCGCAATCGAGAAGTACCTGCGGACTTCTTCCTTCCCCGCGAACGTGCCGGATTGAATGCTCTTTCCCGAGATCACGAACATGATCTCGTCCGACATCATCTCCAGCAGTGCAGGCATGTCGCGCCTAGCGAAGGCCTCGTAGGCCCCGCGCACGACCTCCTCGTTCGGATGCACGATCGCGCTCCCCTTCGTTTCGTCGTCGCCGGCCCGGACTCCCGAAGGTGTACCTCAACGATCGTCGCCACCGAGCGAAATGATCGCCTCGTCGATCGACGCGACGGCAGCCGGATCTGAGACGTTGGGAACGGCGGGTAGCTTCGCCGGTCGGGGCGGTCAAGTGCCCCACTTCGCGGCTCGGTGCGCTCGGCCCTGTCGGGCTGCACTGGACAGCCCCGACCGGTTGCGCTGATTGATCGGTTAGGGCCGGGCGGGGCCGGACCCGGCAGGGCGCTGGGGTTCGGGTGCCCGCGCTTGGTTCCTTCGACCAGCGAGGCGCGAGATGGCGACCGATCCTTTGCAGTACCAGAGCTCGTTGGCGCAGCACACGCTGCTGGTCGTGACCGCTAACGAGGAGCGGCGTTCGTTCTCGGCGGCGCAGCTAAATGCCGACGGGCACACCGTCTATGAGGCTGACAGCGCCGCGGTGGTTGTCGAGCGGTTGTCGGCCTGTCCAGTGGAAGTGTTGATTCTCGGCGAGCTTCAGCGGCCAGCCGACGAACTGGGATTGCTGCGGGCGGTGCGGGCCGGCCAGTACCCGCGGATCCATCCCGGTCAGGCGGTGATCACGATCGGCGCCGGTGACGAGCTGACGGTGCTGCGCGCATATGAGTGCGGCAGCGACCATCACATGCCAGACGACACCGGCTATCTGCTGCTGCGCGCGGTCCTGGCGTGCGTCGTGCGGCGCACGCTTGAGTCCGTCACCAGCCGCCACCTGCATGTCGGCGAGATGCACATCGACCTGCCCGCGCGCAGCGTCGCGGTCGCGGGGACGGTCGTGTGTCTGAGCCCGTTGGAGTTCAAGCTGCTGGTCACGTTCGCCGGCGACCCGCTGCGGGTCTTCAGCAAGCACGAGCTCGGGCGCTGCATCTGGCGCTGCGAGATCAGCGGGCGGACCGTCGAAAGCCACGTCTGCCGCCTGCGTACCCGCCTGGTCGACGCCGGCGCCGGACCGTGCTCGTCAACCGCTGGGGCCACGGCTGGTCGCTGACGACCGCCCACTGACACCGACCTCATCCCCTCGGGAGACAGGTGTCTCCTGGATATAGGAGAACGCATGTCATGAGCCCTTCTGAGCGGCAGGAACTCCTCGACCCGCGCCTGACCAAGGGCGAAGCCCGCCCATTGGAGAATCAGGCCAAGCGCCACTACCGCGCCGCCGGGCGCAACCTCGCACGCTTCGCCATCGACCTCAGACGACTGCAAGACGGCGAAGTCCATCTGACGCGCGGGTTCAGCTCGTTCGGTGCCTACGCCGAGGCACACCTTCGACGGGCTCTCCGCTGCCAACGCCAAGAAGATCAGCATCCAGGGCACCGTCCTGCTGGTGCTCGAGCACCACGACCGGATCTCGCTGACAGATCAGAGCAGCCAGCTGCCGGGCGCCACCGGCCTGCGCTCGCTCGCCGCGGTGCTCTCCCAGCACAGCCGAAGAGACGATGCTCGCCGTCTTCGACACGGCCACGCAGCTGCGCCCCGGACGCGCCGTCGTCGACACCACCGTCAACCTCGCCGTCGCGGCATGCTCATACCACCCATCCAACTGCAGGCACCGGCCGCGCTGCCCGCTCATCACCACCACGCGCCCGCCGCCGACGACCAGACGCAC
>DASWQM010000136.1:0-3544 GCA_036403675.1 Solirubrobacteraceae bacterium
CGGGCGGAAGTCGAGGACCCGCTGCTCGTCGCGTTCGAGCCCGGCGCCGGCGCCGCCATGGCCGACCAGGAGGTGCTGTGGTCCGACGGCGACCGCGTGCTCGTCGCGGCCCGCGACGGCGCGCCCTCCGCGAACGGCGCCGGATCGAGCCACCGGGGATGCAGCCTGCTGTCGCCGAGCCCGGAGCTGCTGCGCCCCGCGCTGCTCGTGGCGGCCGGCGCCCCGGCAGGACGCGGGACGCCGATCCGCGCCGCGGCCATGCCCGCGCCGGTGACCGCCGACGCGCTCGCCGCCGACGTCGCCCGCTACGCCGGCGCGGCACCGCTGGACGGCGGCGAGCCGGTCCAGTCGCGCCACGTCGAGCATCCGGACAACGAGCGCGTCGTGCGCGCGCTGCTGGAGGACCTCGCCGCGCTCGGCTACGCGCCGGTCACCCACGACGTCGCGTTCGGCGGGCGCATGGTGCGCAGCGTCATCGCCGAGCAGCCCGGGACCGGCAAGCTCGGTCTCGACGCGGGCGTCATCGTCCTCGGCTGCCACATCGACGGAGCCGGCGGACGCGGCGCCGACGACGACGCCTCGGGCATCGCAGCGGTGCTCGCGATCGCGCGCCACCTGCGGTCCGTGCGCGAGGACCTGCACCACAGCGTGCGGCTGTGCTTCCTCAACGCCGAGGCCCCCGGCCTCGTCGGCAGCCGCGCCTACGCGGCGGCGCTGAAGGCGACCGGGACGCCGGTCACCGGCGTCATCTGGTGCGACAGCATCGGCTTCAACCGCGACGGCGCGCGGACGTTCGAGGTCCACGCGGGCTGCGCCGACCGCGGGGTGCGCGACCTCGGCGTCCCGCTCGCCGAGCTCGTGGCCAACGGCGCGGCCTCGTTCGGCCTGCCCGCGCCGGTGCAGGTCTTCAGGGGCATGATCGCCGGCGCCGGCGACGATCCGGGGCGCTACGACCCGGCGATCGACCGCGCCGGCCATGCCGCCTTCCAGGAGCAGGGCTACCCCGCGGTGCTCGTGAGCGAGGACGGCTTCCCGCAGCCGCCCCGCGATCCCGCCGCCGACGTCGCGATCGACGCCGACTACGCCGCCGACGTGACGCGCGCCGTCAGCATCGCCGTGACGACCCTCGCGGCCGGCTGACGACACGTCCGCCTCCCGGCGGTCGGTGCGCTACACGCGCGTCAGCGCCGCGCTCCCGGCGCCGGCGTCGCTCCCGCGCCCGTGCCGGCTCTGGCGCAGGAACTCCAGCGAGCCGACGAACGGCCCGATCCCGCCGAGGACCGCGACGGCGACGGCGAGACGCAAGTCGATGACGCGCAGGCGCAGCGCCGCGATGCAGGCCAGCGACATCGCGATCCAGCCCAGGCCGTGGGCCATCCCGAAGACCATCTCGAAGCCGTGCAGGCCCGGGACCAGCCAGACCACGAGCAGGACGGTGTAGATCGCCGAGTGCGTGAACGACGCCCACTTCAGGCGCTCGAAGGTCAGCACGCCGCTCATCGCGCGCCGGCCGCGACGAGGCTTGCCATCCGCCGCAGCGGCTCATCGGCCTCTTCGGGCCAGTCCGCGATGTCCGCGGGCCACCAGGCGTAGGCGTCGTGCTCGTCGTCCATCGTCAGCTCGGCGCCCGCCGGCAGCCAGGCGAGGCCGACGACCATGACAAGCTCGTGGGGCAGTCGCACGAGCGCCTCGACGGTCAGCCGCTCGGGCTCGACGCCCCACTCCTCGTGGAGCTCGCGCGTCAGCGTGTTCGCCGGGCTCTCGCCGATGTCGACGGCGCCCCCGGCGCCGAGCGCCCAGCGCCCCGGCCAGGACGACAGCCATGCCGCCCGCCGCCCCGCGAGCCAGCGCCCCTCGGCGTCGCGCGTGACGGCCAGCGCCGCCATCGACAGCGAGGCGTCGCCCTCGACGAGCCGCAGCGCCCAGCGCGTGGGCTGCAGCTCGAGCAGGAGGTCGTCGCCCTCCTCGGCGTGCGCGACGAGGCGCCCCGACAGCCCGTCGTGGCTCGGTGAGCCGCGCTCACGCAGCGCCGTGATCGCGGCGTCGGCCGCCTCGGCGTGATGCTCCGGCGGCTCGTAGTGCTCCGAGCGCCAGCGCGTGTGCACGCGCTCCACCGGCCAGTGGCCGCGGGCGAGGATGGCAGGCCCGGTCATCCACGCAACGATAGATCGCCACGGGTTCAGGAATGCTTCCGCGCTCCAGGATATGGTGCGCACGACACCGTGGGGAGCTGCGTGGGAGGATGCGTTCGCGCGGCGCCCTGTCGCCCCTCTCCGACGCACACCAGCCCATGAACTCACTCACCTGTGTGCCCACCGCTGCCGCTCCCACGCGAGGCGCGAAGCGATGAAGGCGCTCGTCACCGGCGGCTCCGGCTTCATCGGCTCGCACGTCGTCGACCGGCTGCTCGCCGAGGGGCACCGCGTGCGGGTCTTCGACCTGCTCCCGTGGACCTACGACCGGCGCGACGGCTGCGAGGTCGTGACAGGCGACCTGCTCGATCCCGACGTCCTGCGCGGCGCGGCCGCGGGCTGCGACGTCATCGTCCACCTCGCCGCGGCGGCCGACGTCGGGCTCGTCGCGAAGGACCCCGCAGCCGCGGAGCGGCTCAATGCGCGCGGCACGCTCAACGTCCTCGAGGCGGCCCGCGAGACCGGTGCGCGCGTCGTCTACGCGTCGACGATCTGGGTCTACTCCGACGTGGTCCAGCCGGACGTCGACGAGGACTCGCTGCTCGCGCTGCCGTCGCACCTCTACACGGCGACGAAGCTCGCCGGCGAGATGTACTGCCGCTCGTACGGCGAGCTGTACGGCGTGCCGACGACGATCCTGCGCTTCGGGATCCCCTACGGCCCGCGCGCCCGGCCCGCCGCGGTGCTGCCGATCTTCGTGAAGAAGGCACTCGCGGGCGAGCCGCTGACGATCGCCGGGGACGGCCTGCAGACGCGCCGGTTCGTCTACGTGGAAGACCTCGCCGACGGCGTCGTGCGCGCGCTCGTGCCGGAGGCCGCCGGGCGCGTCTACAACCTCGTCAGCGACGAGGACACCTCCGTGCGCGACATCGCCGAGACGGTGCGCGCGGCCGTCGGCGACGTCGAGATCACGTACGTCGAGGGCCGCTCCGGGGACTTCGCGGGCGCGCGCGTGTGCGGCGAGCGCGCGGCCCGGGAGCTCGGCTGGCGCGCGTGCACGCCGTTCGCCGAGGGCGTCGCGCGCTACGTCGCCTGGCACCGGGAGCAGCTGCAGGCCGCCGAGCCGGCCGCGGCCCAGCAGGCGCTGCCTGCGCCTGTCCCGGCTCCCGTGCCCGCGCGTGCGCGGCGGCTGCCGCTGCGCGCGCTCCAGGGCGTGGGCGGGCTCGTCGGCGGCGTGCTGGCGCTGCTCGTCTACGCCTACGTGCTGAAGGCCGCGGGCCTGCCCGGGGACGACGAGCACAGCGTGCTCGTCGTCGCGGTCCTGGCGCTCGTCTCGACGATGTCGATCGGCTCGGTCCAGGCGCGGGTGGCGGTCTGGGCGGTGGCGGCGGTCGGCGCGGTGCTGCTCGTCC
>DASWQM010000137.1:0-1947 GCA_036403675.1 Solirubrobacteraceae bacterium
AGAAGGCGATCATCGCGTCGCCTCAGTACCTCGCCTTCATCGAGGCCAGCGCCGAGGCCCTGCTGGCGCGCGACGACGACGCGCTGCGCCGGCTCGTCGTCAGCGCCGCGGCGATCAAGACCCAGCTCATCGCCCGCGACCCCTACGAGGCCGACCTGCGCCGCCCGCTGAACTTCGGGCACACCATCGGCCATCCCCTGGAGACCGTGACGGGCTACGGGCCGCTCCTGCACGGCGAGGCGGTGGCCTTCGGGATGGTCGTCGAGTCGCGCATCGCGGCGGCTCGCGGGCTGCTCGCCGACGACGTCCTGGCCCGCATCCTGGAGCTCCTGCGCCGCTGCGGGCTGCCCACCGCGGCCGTGGACCTCCCGATCGCCGTCGATGCCGACGCCGTGCTGGCCGCCATGGAGAAGGTCCGGCTCATTCGCGCCGGGAGCCTGCGCTTCGTGCTCCCGGTGAGTCCCGGCGAGACGGTCATCGCCGACGATGTGACCGAGGACGAGGTCCGCGCCGCGCTCGCGGCCAGCGGCCTGGGTGTTGCGCGTCCGGCAGCAGAGTGATTGAATCACTGCATGACCCTCACCGAGCGTCCGACGAAGTCCCAGCAGCTGCTGAGCGAGGCCGCGACCGTGATCCCCGGCGGCGTGAACACCTGCCGGCGCCAGAGCACCCAGGGCCTGTGCTTCGAGCGCGGGCAGGGCGCCTATCTGTGGGATCTCGACGGCCGCCGGTACGTCGACTACCACGCGGCCTACGGCGCGATCTTCCTCGGCCACTCCCACCCGGCCGTGACCGACCGCGTGAGCGAGGCGATCCGCGAGACGGTCCTCTTCGGCGCCGGGGTGACCAGGTCCGAGGTCGCGCTCGCGCGCAAGATCGTCGAGCACGTCCCGAGCGCCGAGCAGGCGCTGGTCTGCAACAGCGGCTCGGAGGCGACCTACCACGCGATCCGCCTGGCCCGCGGCGTCACCGGGCGCGAGAAGATCCTGAAGTTCCAGGGCTGTTACAACGGCTTTCACGACTACGTCCTGCGCAACGTCCTGAGCACGCCCGAGCTCGTCGGCGGGCGCGACCCGCAGTCCACCGGGATGCTCGACGCGGCGGTCGACGCGACGCTGATCGCGCGCTTCAACGACCTCGACGACGTCGAGGCGGTGCTCGCCGAGCACCGCGAGCAGATCGCGGCGATCATCGTCGAGCCGGTGGCGCACAACTCGCCCGGCCTGCTCCCGCGCCCCGGCTTCCTCGAGGGCCTACGCCGCCTGTGCGACCGCGAGGGCGCGCTGCTCATCTTCGACGAGGTCATCACCGGCGTTCGCCATCACCTCGGCGGCTATCAGGCCATCGCCGGGGTGCTGCCGGACATCACGACGATGGGCAAGGCGATCGCCAACGGCTTCCCGCTCGCCGCCGTCGCGGGCCGTCGCGAGCTCATGGAGCGCTACACGACCCACCCGGCCGGCGACGTGCACTTCGGCGGGACCTTCAACGGCAACTCCGTGGCGGTGGAGGCCGCGTTGGCCACCATCGAGGAGCTCGAGGACGGCACGGCGCACGAGCGCGTCTTCGCCCTGGGCGAGCGCATGCGCAGCGGCCTGCGCGACATCGCCGAGCGCGCGGGCGTGCCGGCCGTCGTCGGCGGGTTCGGGTCGCTGTTCGTCCTGTGCTTCATGGAGGGCCCGCTCGAGACCTACGACGACGTGCTGCGCAACGACAACGCGCTCTTCGTGCGCTACCGGCGCGAGCTGATCGCTCGCGGCGTGTTCGAGATGCCCGAGAGCCTCGGCCGCAGCCACATCAGCGCCTCGCACACGCAGGACGACGTCGACCGTTCGCTGGCTGCGGCCGAGGAAGCGCTCACCGCCGCGCTCAGAACGCGGGCAGCCTGAACACCGCGCGGGCGTTCCCGGCGTACAGCCGCGCGAGGACCTCGTCGGGCAGGTCGAG
>DASWQM010000138.1:0-7315 GCA_036403675.1 Solirubrobacteraceae bacterium
TAGACGGAGGGTCGGCGGGTGACCGCGCGGCGCGCCTCCGACGTCTTCGTCGAGTGCCTCGAGTCCGAGGGCGTCCGCCGCGTCTTCGGCATCCCCGGCGAGGAGACGCTCGACCTCAACCACTCGCTGCACGAGTCGACGATCGACTTCGTCCCCGTCCGCCACGAGCAGGGCGGCGCCTACATGGCCGACATGTGCGGCCGGCTCACCGGCCGCGCCGGCGTCTGCCTCGGCACGCTCGGTCCGGGGGCGCTGAACCTCGTCACCGCCGTCGCCGACGCCTACCTCGACCGCGCGCCGCTCGTCGCCCTCACCGGCCAGCGCGCGCTGGAGTGGATGCACAAGGAGTCCCACCAGTTCGTCGACCTGCTCGAGGTCCTGCGGCCGATCACGAAGTGGAACGCTCGCGTCGCCGATCCGGAGGTCATCCCCGAGGTCGTGCGCAAGGCGTTCAAGGTCGCCGAGGGCGACAAGCCGGGCGCGACGCACCTCGAGCTGCCGGAGGACGTCATGGCCCAGCAGCTCGACGCGACGCCGCTGCCGCGCCGGCGCCTGGCCCACCCCGAGCCGAGCGCGCGCGAGCTCATGCGCGCCGCCGAGATGATCTGCCGCGCCGAGTGCCCCGTCGTGCTCGCCGGCAACGGCGTCCTGCGCGCCCGGGCCGCGCCCGCGCTGCGCGAGTTCACGCGCGCGACCGGGATCCCGATCGCGGAGACGTTCATGGGCAAGGGCGCGCTCGACTACGAGGACCCGCGGGCGCTCGGCACCGTCGGCCTGCACGACCGCGACTACGAGCTCGCCGGCTTCGAGGACGCCGACCTCGTCATCGCCGTCGGCTACGACCTCGTCGAGCATGCGCCCGAACACTGGAACCCGCGCCGCGACAAGCGGATCGTCGTCATCGACACGGTCCCCGCCGAGATCGACGCGTACTACACGCCGGAGGTCGAGCTCGTCGGCGACGTCCACCACGTGCTCATGCGCCTCGCCGAGGAGTGCCGCGACGGCCGGGCGCATCCGGAGCCGCCGCGGATCGCGCCGCGCCTGCGCGAGGTCGTGCTGGGCAGCCTTGAGGCGGCCCGCGACGACGACAGCTTCCCGCTGCGCCCGCCGCGCGTGCTGTGGGAGCTGCGCCGGGCGCTGCGCCCGGCGGACATGCTCGTCTCCGACGTCGGGCTGCACAAGCTCTGGATCGCCCGGATGTTCCCCGCCCACGAGCCCAACACGGTCCTCATCGCCAACGGCCTGGCGGGGATGGGCTTCGCGCTGCCCGGCGCGATCGCGGCCAAGCTCGTCTACCCGGAGCGCAGGGTCGTCGCGGTCAGCGGCGACGGCGGCTTTCTCATGAACGCGCAGGAGCTCGAGACCGCGGCACGCCTGGGCACCGCCGTCGTCAACGTCATCTGGGAGGACCACCGCTTCGGCTCGATCGCCTGGAAGCAGCAGCAGCGCTTCGGCGAGAGCTTCGGGACCGACTTCCGCAACCCGGACTTCATGCGGCTCGCCGAGTCCTTCGGGCTGCCGGCGTGGCGCTGCGAGTCGGCCGCGGACTTCGGCGAGCGCCTGCGCCACGCGCTCGGCCTCGAGGCGCCCTCCCTCATCGTGCTGCCGATCGACTACTCGCTTGACGTCGCGATCTCAGACGAGCTTGGAGAGGAGACGGTGATCCGAACATGAGCACGACAACCCGAGGGGCCGACGCCGAGCAGGCCGTGCTCGCGGCCGTCCCGAAGCAGCTCCTGATCGGCGGCGCGTGGCGCGACGGCCGCGAGGGCGGCACCGTCGCCGTCGAGGACCCGGCGACCGGCGAGACGATCGCCGAGGTCGCCGACGCCACCGCCGAGGACGCGCTCGACGCGCTCGCCGCCGCGGACGAGGCATGGGCGAGCTGGCGCGACAGCGCGCCGCGCGATCGCAGCGACATCCTGCGCCGCGCCTACGAGTCGATCATCGCCCGCGCGGACGAGCTCGCGCTGCTCATGACGCTCGAGATGGGCAAGCCGATCGCGGAGTCCAAGGCCGAGGTGACCTACGGCGCGAGCTTCCTGCGCTGGTACGCCGAGGAGGCCGTGCGCTGCAACGGCCGCTTCACGACCCACGAGGCGGGGACGGGGCGGCTGCTGACGATGAAGCAGCCGGTCGGCCCCTGCGTCTTCATCACGCCGTGGAACTTCCCGCTGGCGATGGGCACGCGCAAGCTCGGGCCGGCGATCGCCGCGGGCTGCACGATGGTCGTCAAGCCGGCGAAGCTCACGCCGCTGTCGATGCTGATGCTCGCGAAGATCCTCGAGGAGGCGGGGCTGCCGGCGGGCGTGCTGAACGTCGTCACGGCGCGCTCCTCGGGCGCGGTCATGCAGCCGGTCATCACGGACCCGCGCACGCGCAAGCTCTCCTTCACCGGCTCCACCGAGGTCGGTCGCACGCTCATGGCACAGGCCGCCGAGCAGATCCTCCGCGTCTCGATGGAGCTCGGCGGCAACGCGCCGTTCGTCGTCTTCGAGGACGCGGACCTCGACGATGCGCTGAACGGCGCGATGGTCGCGAAGATGCGCAACATCGGCGAGGCCTGCACGGCCGCAAACCGCTTCCACGTCGCGCAGCCGGTCGCGGCGGAGTTCGCCGACCGGCTCGCCGAGAGGATGGGCGCGCTGAAGATCGGCCGCGGGACCGAGGACGGCGTGGAGGTCGGACCGCTCATCGACGAGGACCAGCTCGCCAAGGTCGCCGAGCTCGTGGACGACGCGGTCTCCAAGGGAGCGCGCGTCCTCTGCGGCGGCGAGCGGCTGGACGGGCCCGGCCACTTCTACAAGCCGACCGTGCTCGCCGACGTCCCCGACGACGCGCGACTGCTCAAGGAGGAGATCTTCGGCCCGGTCGCGCCGATCAGGGCGTTCGCGTCCGAGGACGAGGCGGTCGCGGCCGCCAACGACACGGAGTTCGGCCTCGTCGCGTACCTCTACACGGCCGACCTCAAGCGCGCCCTGCGCGTCAGCGAGCGGATCGAGACCGGCATGGTCGGGCTCAACCAGGGCCTCGTCTCCAACGCCGGGGCGCCGTTCGGCGGCGTCAAGCACTCGGGCATCGGCCGCGAGGGCGGTCCCGAGGGCATCGAGGAGTACCTCGAGATCAAGTACGTCGCGATGAGCGTGTAGGCGCCGGCTCTGCCACCCAGCTGCGGTCCAGATCGGTGATGACGTGCGTGACGGGAATGTCGAGCTCGTTCTGCAGCCGCTGCACGATGCCGGTCTCCAGCCAGTTGGACTTCCCCGGCGGGTAGGTCGAGATGATCACCTCGTCGGCGGCGAAGTCGCGCAGCTCGTCCTCGATCGCGCCGAACGCGACGTTCGGGTCGCCCACCTTGCCGCTGGCCTCGTAGCCGGCCTCGCTGGCCCAGGCCAGCGCGGCCTCGAGCCGGACCTGCGCCTCCTTCAGCTCGCGGTCGACGTCGGAGGCGATGTAGCGCGCGCGAGACACGATGATCGGGGCGATGACGTGCAGCTCGGCGCCGCGCTCGGCGCGGCTGGCGAGGATCTCGGCGAGGTCCTCGCCCTGGAGCGTGCGGTTGGCGACGACGAGCACCCGGCGCCGCGGCGACGTGGCCGCCAGGCGTCCCGCGGCCGCGGCCTCCCGCAGGGGCTGGCGGCGATCGGGGTCCTGCGTCGCGAGCTCCCAGACGAACGCGCCGATGAGGCCCCCGGTGAAGAGCGCCCCGCCGGCGATCGGGTCGACGAGCGCACCGAGCGCGATCGACGCACCGGTGAGCCCGGCACCGCCGAGGGCCAGGTAGAAGGCGTCACTTTCGCTGCGTATCGGATTGCGCATGAACCCTCCCGCTCGAACCCGTCGCCGCAACGTTACCGCCAAGCCTCGCGAACGCATACCGTGCGCTTCTCGGCCGTTCGTCGCCCCGTTCGATGCGGGGCGGTACATTCCACCCGCCGCCGCGTTGCAGCGGGGAGGGCAGTTTTCGCGCCGGCCCGGGTCGTCGTGGGCGCGCCACGACGCAAGCACTTGTGATGACACGACCGAACAGGGACGAGTGAGCAGGCGGCTGACGATGTCGGTGATCGGCGGCCTGAGCGCGCTGCTGGTCGTGCTGGTGGCGGTCCTCGTGGCCGTCTCGTCGGCGTCTCCCGACGCGTCGCCGGGCTCGGTCGTCCTGGCGCCCCACGGCGGGCCGCCGCTCATCTACGCCGGTCCCGGGGACCGCGCGCAGCTCGACGGGCTGTGGCGCTTCAAGCGCGACCACGACGACATCGGCCTGAAGAACGGCTATCCGGCGGGCAAGTTCAGGGGCGACCTCGTCCACGTGCCGTTCGTCCCGGACGCCACGAGGATCAGCGGCCGCCGCGGCGTCAGCAACTTCCGCGGGACGGTCGGCTGGTACCGCACGAAGATCGTGGTGCCGACCGACGCCCTCTACGCGATCCGCTTCGAGTCGGTCAACCACAGGGCGCAGGTCTTCATCGACGGCAAGCTCGTACGCACGCACACGGGTGAGTACCTGCCCTTCGAGCTGCGCGCGCCGCTGAAGGCTGCCACGCCGCACATGCTGGTGGTGCGCGCCGACTGGCGCGGGCCGTATGCCATGAAGCGCGACGGCTGGCACCGCCTGTGGTTCAACTACGGCGGGATCAACCGCGGCGTGACGATCCGCCGGGTCGGCGCGAGCGAGCTCGTGATTCCGGAGCTGCAGACGCGCCTGTCCGGGAGCGCGGCCCAGGTCTCCGTCAACGTCCACGTGCGCAACAACGCCGATACGCGTGTCGTCCCCGTGCACGGGACGCTCACCCACGGCGATCGCAGCATCCCGCTGCAGTTCCCCGCCGAGCCGATCGCCAAGGACGAGACGCAGGTCCTCCAGGCGCGCGCGCGCGTCGACAACCCGGAGCTGTGGTCGCCGTCGACGCCGATCCTGTGGGACCTCGAGCTCGAGGTCCCCGGCGAGGCGACCTACCGCGCCCGCGTCGGGCTGCGCGAGGTGCGCGCCGACGGCAGCCGGCTGCTGCTCAACGGGCAGCGGATCCGGATGCGCGGCGCCTCGATCCACGAGGACGTCTTCGGGCGCGGCGACGCGCTGCTGCCCAGCGACCAGGACCGGCTCGTCGAGCAGCTGAAGACGATCGACGCGAACGCCACGCGCACCCAGCACCCGCTCGACGAGGGGCTGCTCGAGCGCCTCGACGCGGCGGGGATCATGATCTGGCAGGGCGTCGGCCCGACCGACGCGCCGGGGAACTGGACGTCGGTCGGCGCCAAGCGCATGCGAACGGCGCGCAATCGCGTGCTCACGACGTTTCACCAGACGCAGCTGCACCCGTCGATCATCACGTGGAACCTCGCCAACGAGGTCGCCGGCGAAGGCCACCCGGGGGGCCAGATCCCGTACCTCGACGCGATGTCCGCCGAGCTCAAGCGCATCGACCCCGGCCGGCCGATCGCGCTCGACATCTGGGGCGCCCACCCGCCGCACCAGACATCGCTGATCTACCGCAACATCGACATGATCGGCTGGACGAACTACATCGGCTGGTACGAGTCCACGCACGCGAGTGCCGACGAGATCCGCAACGAGATCCGCACGCGGCTGGACGCGATCCGCAAGGTCTTTCCGCACAAGGTCATCGCGGTCACCGAGTTCGGCGCCGAGGCCAACGGCCGCAACCCGACGACCGAGCCGGGCGGCTACGCCTTCCAGTCGCACCTTCTCGACCTGCACCTGACGACGTACGCCGCGATCCCCAACCTCGCCGGCGCGCTCGTCTGGAACCTGCGCGACTTCGCCGTGACGCCGACGTTCTACGGCGGCTCGATCAAGAGCCAGGTGCCGAACATCAAGCTCGTCCGGGGCATCAACCAGAAGGGCCTGTTCGACATGAGCTACAAGGCCAAGCCCTCGGTGCGGGTCGTCAGCGGGCGCTTCGCGGCCCAAGCGGCTGCCGACGGCGGTCGAGCCCCGATACCGTAGGGACAGATCAGCAACGACCGGAGGACCTGACATGAGCGTGGCCGAGCAGCAGCTGTGGGGGGGCGAGACGGCCAAGGCGGTCGACAACTTCCCGGTCTCCGGCGAGCGCGTCCCGGTCAGCGTCGTGCGCTGGCTCGCCGCGATCAAGGGCGCTGCAGCGCGCGTCAACGCCGACCTCGGCAAGCTCGACCCGGACGTCGCAGAGCGCGTAGCGAGCGGTGCGGACGCGATCGCCGCGGGCGAGCACGACGACCAGTTCCCGATCGACGTCTTCCAGACGGGCTCGGGGACGTCGACGAACATGAACGCCAACGAGGTCATCGCGACGCTCGCCGGCGAGGGCGTGCACCCCAACGACCACGTCAACATGGGGCAGTCCTCGAACGACGTGTTCCCGAGCGCGGTCCACCTCGCGGCGCTCGACGAGGCGACGAACTCGCTGCTGCCGGCGCTCGAGCACCTCGAGCGCGCGCTCGCCGGCAAGGCGGCCGAGTTCGAGGACGTCGTGAAGTCCGGCCGCACGCACCTCATGGACGCGGTGCCGGTGACGCTCGGCCAGGAGTTCGCCGGCTACGCCGCGCAGGTGCGTCTCGGCGCGCGGCGGGTGCGTAACGCACTGCCGCAGGTCGCGCAGATCCCGCTCGGCGGCACCGCCACCGGCACGGGGCTGAACACCCATCCGGAGTTCGCCGAGCGCGTGCGCGCGCGCCTGGCGGAATCCAGCGGGCTGGAGATCTCGCCGCCCGAGGACCCGTTCGAGGCGCAGGCCAACCGCGATGCGCTCGTGGAGCTGTCGGGCGCGCTGAAGGTCGTCGCCGTGTCGCTCACGAAGATCGCCCAGGACCTCGCGTTGATGGGCTCGGGTCCACGCGCGGGGATCGGCGAGATCCTCCTGCCCGAGCTGCAGAAGGGCTCGTCGATCATGCCGGGCAAGGTCAACCCGGTCCTCCCCGAGGTCGTCATGCAGGTCGGGGCACAGGTCATCGGCAACGACGTCGCGATCACGATCGGCGGCCTGCAGGGCAACTTCGAGCTGAACGTCCGCATCCCGCTCATCGCGCGCAACCTGCTCGGCTCGATCCACCTCCTGGCGACGACGAGCGAGCTGTTCGCGACCAAGTGCATCGAGGGCATCGAGGCCAACGCCGACGGCTGCCGCCGCTCGGCCGAGTCGACGCTCGCGGCCGCGACGGCGCTGAACCCGTACATCGGCTACGACAAGGCGGCGGCCATCGTGAAGGAGGCGGCCACCTCGGGCCGCATGCTGCGCGACGTTGCGCTCGAGCACGGCGTCGACGAGGCGACCTACGACGAGGCGATGGATCTGCGCAAGATGGCGCGGGGGTC
>DASWQM010000139.1:0-14841 GCA_036403675.1 Solirubrobacteraceae bacterium
CCCAAGCCCCGGCGACAACGTCCGCTGATAGCGCCCCAACCGCTCCACAACCCCCGCCCGCGCCTGCGGGATGATCCGCACCGTCCGCGCCGCCAACAACAACGCGAACACGGCAATGATCGCCAGCACAATCAAACCGGCCGTCATGCCTACCTCCTGTCTATTCCGTGAGCGTGAACTGGTGCGAGACGAGCCACTAGACGGTCTCGCTGACGAGCGCCGTTGCGCCCTTGATCTCGACGACATGGACGCGCCGCCCGGTCTCGATGACCTCGTCGTCCTCGTAGGCGCGAGCCGTCCACAGCTCGCCGTCGAGCTTGACGGCGCCGCTGCCGGCGTCGTTGTCGATGAGCTGGGTGACGATCGCCGTCCGGCCGATCAGCGCGGCCGTACCCGTGCGCAGGTGAGCCGGCGTCCGCAGGTGACGGCGCGCGATCGGCCGCACGATGCCCAAGAGCAGCCCGGAGCTGATGAGGAACACGAGGAACGCGACCACGGCGCCGGCGCCGGCGATGTCGGCGACCGCGCCGAGCAGTGCGCCGACGGCGAAGGGTGCGAGGAAGAAGCTCACCGACATGACCTCACCCGCCGCGAAGACCACGGCGAGGAGGATCCAGAACACCCATGCATCCATCGCATCCGACTGTATCTGGTGCGTCCCCCGGCAGCGCCCGCTTCGGGCGCGCTCGCCGCGTCAGGTCAGCAGCGCGCGCGCGTAGTCGTCGGCGTCGAACGGGCGCAGGTCCTCGAGCGCTTCGCCGATGCCGATGAGCTTCACCGGGATCCCCAGCTCGCCGGCGATCGCGAGCGCGATGCCGCCCTTCGCCGTCCCGTCGAGCTTCGTCAGCACGATGCCGTCGACGGGCACGGCCTCGGAGAAGAGCTTGGCCTGGCGCAGGCCGTTCTGGCCGGTCGTGGCATCGACGGTCAGCAGCGTCTCGTGCGGCGCGCCCTCGATCTGCTTGCCGATGACGCGCCGGACCTTCGCGAGCTCGGCCATGAGGTTGTCCTGCGTGTGCAGGCGCCCGGCGGTGTCGATGATGACGACGTCCGCGCCGCGCTCGCGGCCCTGCTTGATCGCCTCGAAGGCGACCGCGCCCGGGTCCGAGCCCTCGCGACCGGTGACGATCTCGCAGCCGGCACGGTCAGCCCAGCCCTCGAGCTGCGCCACGGCCGCGGCCCGGAACGTGTCCGCCGCGCCGAGCACGACCGTCAGGCCCAGCTCGCGCTGCAGGTGCCACGCGAGCTTGCCGATCGTCGTCGTCTTGCCGGTGCCGTTGACGCCGACGGCCATGATGACCGTGGGCGTGGCGCGCAGATCGATGCGGTCGTCGCCGGTGCGGGCGATCGCGGCGAGCATCTCCTCCAGGCGCCGGCTGAGGGCCTCGCCGCCGGCGAGGTCGCCGCCCGAGGCCTCCTGCTCGAGCTCACCGACGACGCGGGCGGTCGTCGACGCGCCGACGTCGGCCATGATGAGGGCCTCCTCCAGGCGCTCCCACGTCTCCTCGTCGACGTCGCCCTCCAGCAGCGTGGCCTTGACCTCGGCGCCGAGCGCCTCGCGCGTCTTGGAGAGGTTGCTGCGCAAGCGGCTGAAGAAGCGCCGCTTGCGCTCGGGCGCCGCGGCCGCGCCCCCGTCGCCGTCGCCGCCGGACGAGATCGCGTCGGAGATGAAGAGGTCGGTCCAGTCACGTGCCATGGCGATGCGCGACGATAGCGAGGACGAGCGATGGTCTTCGATGTCAACTTCCCGGCGAGCGACGGCGCGCAGTCGTAGCGCCATGGCGCCGGACTTCCGCCCTGCCCGCTCCGACGAATCCCCGGGCCGGGAGCTGCTCGCCGAGCTGATCGACCACTTCAACGCGATCTACCCTGGCCGGGCGGCGCGGCCCGGCTCAGTCACGACCCCGCGCGAGATGGCGCCGCCGGAGGGGGCGTTCCTCATCGGCTGGGAGGGCGAGCGCGCGGTCGCCTGCGGTGGACTGCGGCGCCTGGAGGACGGCATCTGCGAGATCAAGCGGATGTACGTCGTGCCCGGCGCCCGCTCGCGCGGCGTCGGCCGGGCGCTGCTGCGGGCGCTGGAGGACGCAGCCCGCGAGCTCGGCTACGACCGCGTTCGCCTCGACGCCGGGCCCGAGCAGCGTCACAGCCGGGTCCTCTTCGCCTCGACGGGCTACGTCGAGATCGCGCCCTACAACGGCAACCACATCGCCGACTACTGGGCCGAGAAGGTGCTCCCGACGTAGCCGGCCGTCAGTCCGAGTACTTCACCGAGCACAGCGTGATCGTCCGGCTCGTCCGCACGCGCCGGCCGGCCGCAGGGCTCTGACGCACGACGCGCCAGTTGCGGTCGAAGAGCAAGAGCCGCCCGCGGCCGCTGCAGTCGCGCTCGCGGAGGTTGTGGAATCCGCGTGCCTGCAGGCGATCCTGGGCGGCCTGGTGGTTCATGCCGACGACGTTGGGCACGCGCCTTACGGTCGCGGCGCCGGCGATCGGGACGGAAGCGGCGCCGGTGACACCGCACGCTGCGACCACGGCAACGACAGTCCTCGCTCTCATGAACCCGCTCCTCCTGGCGACGATGGGCCGGATATGTCCAGTGTGCATGACCGCGTCGCCGGCGTCAGACCGCGATCTCGTACTCAAACCACGCCGAGCGCTCGGCGCCGACGCGCTCGTACAGCCGTTGGGCTCGGCGGTTGTCCAGCGCGGTCCACCAGCGCACGTGCGACGCGCCGCGCCCGCGGGCCACCTCGACGGTCGCCGCGATGAGCGTCTCGCCCACGCCGGCGCCGCGCTGCTCGGGTCGCACGTAGAGGTCGTTGAGCAGCACGACGTCGGTGGCCGAGACCGACGAGAACGTCCAGTAGAGGCAGGCGTAGCCCGCCGGCTCGCCGTCGCCACCGCCGCTCGCGACGAGCAGCATGCCGACGTCGCTCGGCGCGATGAAGCGGGCGAAGAAGCGCTCGTTGTGGTCGTCGGCGCGGGCGCTGCCGGCGTAGAAGCGCTGGTAGTCGGCGATGAGCGCCAGCAGCGCGCGCAGGTCGTCGCAGGTCGCGGGACGGATCACGCGGCGCCGGCGGCGGGCGCGGCCGGGGCGTCCTCGCGCGGCAGCCGCCGGGAGACGACCTTCGAGACGCCGTCATCGCCCATCGAGACGCCGTAGAGCGTGTCGGCCGCCTCCATCGTGCGCTTCTGGTGTGTCACGACGATGAATTGCGCCCGGTCGCTGTAGCGGCGCAGGAGAGCGAGGAAGCGGCTGATGTTCGGATCGTCGAGCGCGGCCTCGACCTCGTCGAGGATGTAGAAGGGGCACGGCTTGGCGAGGAAGACGGCGAAGAGGAACGCGATCGCCGTCATCGACTTCTCGCCGCCCGACAGCAGCGTCAGGCGCTTCATCGACTTGCCCGCTGGGGTGATCTCGATCTCGACCCCGAGCAGGTTCTCGGGCTCGCCTGCGGCCGGTTCGGCCTCGTCGTCCTCGCCGGCGCCGGCCTCCGCGCCGCGCTCAACGGGCACCGGCGCGCCGGCGAAGCCCGTGATCCCCTGCTCCTCGCGGACGAGCCGCAGGCGTCCGCGGCCGCCGGGGAAGAGCTGGCCCGCGAGCTCCTCGAAGTTGCGGGCGGCGGCCTCGAAGGTGTCCTCGAACGTCTCGTGGATCTGGCGGTCGGTGTCGCGGATGAGCGTGCGCAGCTCGCGCAGCGCGGTCTCGAGGTCGGCCCGCTGGCCCTCCAGCTCCGCAACGTGGGCGAGGGCCTCGTCGTACTCGTCCTTCGCCAGCGGGTTGACCGGGCCGAGCTGCTCGCGCCGGCGCGCCAGCCGCTCGATGCGGGCCCGCAGCGCCTCGGCCTCCTCGGCCGCGAGCGGCTCCTGCGCACGGTCGGCGGGCAGACCGAGCCGCTCGGCGAGCAGGACGAGCTCGTGGTCGGCGTCGGCGCTGTGGTCGCGGGCCTGCTGCGCGCGGACCTCGGCCGCCGTGACGAGGTCTCCGCGCTCGCGTAGGCGGCGCTGGATCTCGGCCTCCTCGGTGGCGCACGCGCGCAGCTGCCCGGCGAGGTCCTCGCCTGCGGCGCGGCCGGCGGCGAGCTCGGCGTCGAGCGCCTCGACACGCGCGGCGATTGCGCCGGCGGCCGCCTGCAGCGCCTCCGCGAGGCGCGCGGCGCGCGGCGCGAGCGCCCGCTCGGCCTCCAGGCGGAGGCGCAGGCGCCCGATCCGGCGGGCCCGCTCGGCGCGCTCGCGCTCGGCGCGCTCGGCGGCGCGCCGTTCGGCGGCGAGCTCGCCCTCGAGCTGCGCGCGGCGGACGGCGGCCGCGCCCTCCTGTGGAGCGGCGCGCCGCTGCTCGATCCGCCAGGCGGCCCGGCGGGCGTCCTCCTCGGCGACCGCGAGCGCGTGCGACGCCTCGCGCAGCGCGCGCTCGGCCCGCTCGCGCGCGGCGTCGGCGGCCGCGACCGCCTGCTCGGCCGCGTCGCAGGCGCCGCGGGCACGATGCTCGGCCTGCACGGCGACCTGGCTGGCGGCGATCAGCTCCTCGCGGCGGTTGCGCTCGGCGAGCACGCGCTCCTCGCCGCCGTGCGGCGTCTGGCGCAGCTCGCGGTGGCGCCCGTGCCAGACGCGACCGTCACGGGTCGCCGCGACGCCCGTGAAGCCCGCCGGGAGCTGCTCGAGCTCCTCGACGACCCAGGCGTCCCACAGCAGCCGCCGCACCACCGCGAGCGTGTGCTCGTCGCCGGTGACGAGGTCGGCGAGGTGGCGCGCACCGGGTGCCGGCGGGTGACGCGCCACCGCGGCGCCGGGCGCGAGGTCGCCCGTGATGAGGACCCGGCCGCCGTCGGCGCCGGTGCTGTCGAGCAGCGCGGCCCCCTCGCGCACGCGCGCGACGAGCGAGGCGCGCAGCAGCCCGCCGAGCGCCGCGGCGACCGCGCGCTCGTAGCCGGGCGTGACTTCCAGCGCGTCGGCGAGCGTGCGCGCGGCGGAGCCGCCCAGCGTGGCGGCGCCGAGGCGTGTGCGCAGGAACTGGTTGCAGGCGGCAAGCTCGGCGCCGGCACGGGCCGACTCGCGGCGCGCGGCGTCCAGCGCCCGGTCGGCGTCGCGGCGCCCGTCGAGGGCAGCCTCCGCGGCGGTCGCCGCCGCGGCGGCGACCTCGCGGCGCTCGTCGACCGCGGCGCGGCGCTGCTCGACCGCGGCGACGGCCGCCGTCCGCTGCTCCTCGAGCCCGACGAGCTCGCGCTCGACCTCCGCCGCGTGGTCGGCGGCGAGCCGCTCGAGCTCGGCCTCCAGCGCGGCGATCCGCTCCCGTCCCTGCTCCTCGGGCGCCTGCTCGTCGTCGGGCCGGCGCTCGAGCGTCTCCAGCGCCCGCAGCTCGTTCGCACGGCGCTCGGCGCGCTCGACGAGGTCCTCGGCGGTCGCCCGCGTGCGCTCCAGGCGCAGCTCGACGCGCTCGCGCGCCGAGCGCGCGGCGTAGACACGCTGCGCGAACGCCTCGCGCTGCTCGGTGCGCGCCGCCATCGCCTGCTCGACGTCGCCGCGCCGGGCGGCGACCTCCGTGAGCTGCGCCTGCGCCTCCTCGCGCGCGGCGCGGGCGGCGGACGCCACCTCCTCCGCGGCCAGCAGCTCGGCGCGGCGCGCCCGCGCGAGGTCGCGCACGAGCTCCCAGCGCGCCTCGACGGTCTGGCGCTCCAGACGCGCGTGCAGCTCGGCGGCCTCGGCCTGGCGCTTGAGCGGGCGCAGCCGCGACCGCGCCTCGCGCTCGACGTCCAGCGCACGGTCGAGGTTGTCCTGCGTGCGCTCGAGCTTGAGCTGGGCGCGGCGGCGGCGCTTGCGGTGCTTGCCGAGTCCCGCGGCCTCCTCGATGAGCAGCCGGCGGTCGCGCGGCTTGGACGTCACGATCGTCTCCACGCGGCCCTGCGAGACGACCGAGTGCATCTCCTTGCCCAGGCCCGTGTCGGAGAGGACCTCGAGGACGTCGACGAGCCGGCAGCGCGCGCCGTTGAGGCGGTACTCGCCCTCGCCGGAGCGGTCGAGGCGGCGCGTGATCGAGATCTCCCCCAGCGGGACGTCGACCGCGCCGTCGGCATTGTCGATGACGAGCTCGACCTCCGCCGCCGAGCGCGCCTGCACGCCGCGGCCGCCGCCGAAGATGACGTCGCGCATCGACTGCCCGCGGACCGCGAGCGGCGACTGCTCGCCCATCGCCCACAGGACGGCGTCGGTGACGTTCGACTTGCCGGAGCCGTTGGGACCGACGACGACCGACACCCCGGGACCGAACTCGAGCTTCGTGCGGTCCGGGAAGGACTTGAAGCCCTTGAGCGTCAGCGAGCGCAGGTGCACGCGATCACGCGTCGTCCTCGTCGGCGAGCACGGGCGCGTCGGGATGCATCGTCTCGAGCGCGATCCTCGCGGCCTCCTGCTCGGCGTGCTTCTTGGAGCGCCCGGCGCCGCGGCCGATCGGCGATCCGCCGACGGACGCCACGACCTCGAACGTGCGCTCGTGCGGCGGGCCCTCCTCGTTGGCGATCGTGTACTCGACCGTCTCGGCGCGCCGGGCGAGCAGCTCCTGGAGCGTCGACTTGAAGTCGACGGGGTTGCTCAGCGCGTTCGCGATCTCGGGCTGGAAGGCCTCGACGACGGCCGCCGCCGTGCGCTCGTAGCCCGAGTGCAGGTAGCAGGCCCCGATGACCGCCTCGATGACCGACGCGAGGACACGCTCGGTCTCGACGAGCGACTCCGCGCTCTGGCCGATGCCCGTCGGCGCCGTCGCGCGCAGCCGGTCGGGGACGCCGAGCCGCTCGGCGACCGCGCGGCAGGAGACGCCCGAGACGCTCTGCGCGCGGATCTTCGTCAGGCGGCCGGCGCCGAAGCGCTCGGCCTCCAGGCGCGGGTAGAGGTGCGACGTCACCGCCAGCCCGAGCACCGAGTCGCCGAGGAACGCGAGGCGCGAGTAGGAGTCGCTGCGGCGCTCGGTCCACGAGGCGTGCGTGAAGACCTGCCGGTACAGGTGCTCCGGCAGCTCTTGCAGGAGTTCGGTGAGGAGCTTCAGGGCTCAGGTTCTGGGCTCGCGGGTGACGGCGTGGGCCAGGACGAAGTCGACCGCCTGGCCAACGGTGACGATCCTCGCCGCCTCCTCGTCGGTCATCTTCACGCCATAAGAATCCTCGAGCTCCTGCACGAGCGTGTAGAGGTCCAGCGAATCGGCCTCGAGATCCTTGCGGAAGTTCGTGGCGTCGTCGATCCGGGCAGGGTCGATCTCCAGCTCGTCGACGAGGTGCGACCGGACCATGGCGAAGACTTCTTCTCTCGTCATGACGCCGACACCGTAGAGCTGCTGTCGGACAGGGCCGAGCCGGGCTTGCGCAGCGCCCCCGCCCGCTCCAGTGCCTCGTGCGTGCGTCCGACGATGTCGCCGGTGACGCCGCGGGCGGCGAGCTGAATGGCCTGCGAGAAGCCTCGGCTCGTGTAGCGCCCGTGGCCGACGACGCCGAGCCGCCGCAGACCGAGCAGGTACGCGCCACCGGCCATCTCGGGGTGGATCTCGTCGCGGAAGGCGCGCAGCGCGGGGCGCATGAGGGCGCCGCCGGCCTTCGCGCGCTGGGTCGACGTCGCGGTCTCGCGCAGGAGGCCGATCATCTTGTCCGAGACGCCCTCCATGACCTTCAGCGTCACGTTGCCGGTGAACCCGTCGGTGACGACGACGTCGGCCTTGCCCTCCGTCAGCGCGTGCCCCTCGACGTTGCCGACGAAGTGCAGGCCGGCGGCGGCGCTCAGGCGCGCGTGGACCTCCTGCACGACCGGCGTGCCGCGGGTCGCCTCCTCGCCGACGGACAGCAGCGCGACGCGCGGCCGCGCCACGCCGTGGACGACCTGGGCGAGCGCCGCGCCCATGAAGGCGAACTGGACGAGGTGCTCGGCGCGCACCTCGGTGTTGGCGCCGACGTCGACGAGCGTCACAGGGGCGCCGGGGACCGGGATGAGCGCGGCGAGCGCCGGGCGCAGGATGCCGCTGTCGCGCTTGATGTTGAAGAGCGCGGCGGCGAGGGCGGCCCCGGTCGCGCCCGCCGACACGAGCGCGTCCGCATCGCCGGCGGCGACCGCCTGGGCCGCGCGCACGATCGAGGACTCCCGGTGCGAGCGCGCCGCCGCCGCGGGATTGGCGGTCTTCGCGATCGACTCCGGCGCGTCGATGACCTCGATGCCGGGCCCGGCGGCGCCCATCTCGGCCGCGGGCCCGAAGAGCAGGACGCGGATCCCCTCCCGGGCGGCCAGGTTGGCCCCGGCGACGACCTCCGCGGGCCCGAGGTCGGCGCCGTTGGCGTCGACGGCGACGACCGGGACGCGCTGCGGCGCGTCCGGCTCCACGCGGCCGTTGAAGCGGCTGACCCGAGGCTTGATGCGGCGGGCCGGCATCCGCCGGCCGCTCTCAGTGGTCGTGGTCGTGCGCCGGGGGCGCGACGACCTCGCGGCCGGCGTAGGTCCCGCAGACCGGGCACACGCGATGGGGCCGGCGCGGGCTGTGGCACTGCGGACACGCGTTGAACGTCGGCGCCGCCATCTTGTGCTGCGCGCGGCGCTTGGAGGTCCGGCTGTGCGACTGCTTCTGCTTCGGGACGGCCATGGGTGCGACAGGGTAGCGCTTCCGGCCGACGAGGTCGGTGGAAGGAGTGCGGCGCCGGTGCGCGAACTCCGTGCCATGAGCGAGCTCGAGCTTGATCCGGCCCTCCTCGCGACCCTCCGGGCGCTCGAGGAGCACGACGTCGAGTTCGTCGTGGTGGGTGATCTCGCCGCGGCGATCCACAACAACGGCGGCTTCGTCTCGGGCGTGGCGATCGTGCCCGGGTCCTACGGGCGCAACGTCGACCGCCTGCGCGCGGCGCTGTCGTCGCTCGACGCCCGGCTGGGCATCGGCGGCGCGCCGGACGGGCGGGCGCCGGACCTGCGCGAGGCCGATCTGCACGAGCTCTCGCCGTGCACGTTCATGACCGCCGAGGCCGACATCGACATGAGCTTCGAGCCGGCCGGCACGCGCGGCTACCGCGACCTCTTCGACGACGCCGCGCGGATGCGGCTCGCCCGCGGGGTCAACCCGCTCGTCGCGTCGACCGGGGACCTCGAGCGCATCGCGCGCGGCGGCGCGCCGATGCCGCCACCGGCACAGGCGCCCGCGACCCTGCCGCCCGAGCCCGGCAGCGGCGAGCTGTGGGCGGGCAGAGCTAGTCGAGCCTGAGCTCGGAGAGCTTCGCCCAGCGCGGGTCGGGCGCCCGCTCGTGGGCGTGCTCGGAACCGGCGGCGTTGAGGTCGGCGCCGCAGACCGGGCACAGGCCGGCGCAGTCCTCGCGGCACAGCAGCTGGACGGGCAGCGCCAGCGCCAGCGCGTCGCGCGCCCAGGCGCGCAGGTCGAGCAGCTCGTCGGCGACGTAGGGGCTGCGCAGCTCCTCGACGTCGCCCGGCTGGTCGATCTCGCGCGCCTCGACGGAGATCGCCGGCCGCGCCGGCTCCAGGCAGCGCATGCACGGCCCGCCGAGCGTCGCGTCGAAGCGCAACCGCAGCGCGTAGCCGTTGTGCGTGGTGCGCGAGATGTCGAGCGTCGCATCGGCCGCCGCGGGCGTCACGGTGTACGTCTCGCCGCCGAACTCGAACGGGTCCAGAGGGACCTCGAGCACGAGCCGCCGGCCTTCCCCGGAGGCGAGCCGCAGCCGGCCGAGATCGAAGCTGTCGGTACGGGCGGGCATCACCGTCAAGGCTAGCGAGCGCGCGCGGCAGCCCGCTCGGCCTACGGCAGCTTCGCGAGCTCGCGCTTGAGCACCTTGCCCGTGGCATTGCGCGGCAGCTCGTCGAGGAAGACGACCTCGCGCGGGACCTTGAAGCGCGCGAGGTTGGCCTTCACGTGGGCCTTGATGTCGTCGGCCGACAAGCCCGCCCCCTCGCCGAGGACGACGAACGCGCGCAGGCGGTGTCCGAAGTCGTCGTCGGGCACGCCGATCATCGCCACCTCGTCGACGCCCTCCAGGCAGGCGACGAGGTCCTCGACCTCGCGCGGGAAGACGTTCTCGCCGCCGGAGACGATCATCTCGTCGTCGCGACCGTCGATGAACAGCCGCCCCTCGGCGTCGAAGTGCCCGACGTCACCGGTCGACATGAGCCCGTCGAGGAGGGCCTTGCCGCCGCCGCCGGTGTAGCCCTCGAAGGCCAGCTCGGAGCCGACGAAGATGCGGCCCGTCCCGCCGGGCGCCACCTCGCGGCCGTCGGCGTCGTAGAGGCGCACCATCGTGCCGCGCGGCGGCCGCCCGGCGGTGCCCGGCGCGGCGCGCAGGTCCTCCGGCGCGGCGATCGTCGCCCAGGCGACCTCGGTCGAGCCGTAGAGGTTGTAGAGGACGTCGCCGAAGGCGTCCATCACCTTCGTGGCCAGCTCGCCCGGCAGTGCCGAGCCGCTGGCGGCGATGACGCGCAGCGAGGCGGCGTCGTAGCGGCCGAGGACCTTCGGCCCGAGCTCGAGCATCCGCTGGAGCATGACGGGGACGACGACGAGCGCCGTGGCGCCGTGCTCGTCGACCGCGCGCAGCGTGTCCTCGGGATCGAAGCGGCGGCGCAGGACGAGCGTCGAGGACAGCCCGATGCCGAGGATGAGGTGCGCCAGGCCCCATGCGTGGAACAGCGGCGCGGCGATGACCGTGCGCTCGCGGGCGCGCAGGGGGATCCGCGCCAGCAGCCCGGCGACCGGGTCCAGCGACTCGGGCTCGCGGCGGTTGGCGCCCTTCGGCGTGCCGGTCGTCCCGCTCGTGAGGATGACGAGGCGGCCCTTGTGGTCGGGCGGGACGACGTCGCTGCGATCGCCGGTGGCGATCAGCTCCTCGAGCGTAGGGACGCCGCCGGCGTTGCCGTCCGACCACGCGAGGATGCCCTTGCGCCCGCGCAGCGCGCCGGTCAGCAGGCCGGAGAACTCCTCGTCGTAGACGATCGCCGCCGGCTGCTCGCGCTCGCAGACCTCCGTGAGCTGGGGGCCGGCGAAGGCCGTGTTGAGGAAGAGCGCGTGCGCGCCGAGCTTGGAGCAGGCGACGGTCGCCTCGACGAAGCCGCGGTGGTTGCGGCACATGATCGCCACGCTGTCGCCCTCGTTGATGCCGGCGTCGGCGAGGGCGTGGGCGAGCGCGTTCGTGCGCCGGTGGACGTCGTCGAACGTCAGCGACCCAAGCTCGTCGACGATCGAGATCGCGTCCGGATAGCGGATCGCGGAGGCCGTGTAGCCGGCGGCGGGCGTCGGCCCCCACCGGCTGATCGCCAGCAGCGAGCGCGCGATCTTGTCCGGGCGGGTGAGCCCGAACATCCCCGCCTCGACGAGCGTGCGGACGGTGAAGGCCTTGGTCGCTATGGCATCGAGTCGCACGGCGGGAATGTATTACGGTCCCCGTGCGGGGAGCGCACTTCAAATTGGAGCGGTGGGATGAGACAAGAACGTGAGGGACTCGCGCGCAGGCCCGCCTTCTCCTCCATGAGCGTCTACAAGCCAGGCCTCGCCCTCCTCGCCTGCTTCGCCGTGCTCGGGCTCGCCGCCGCGCACGCCAACGCCACGGCCTATCACGCGTATCTCTGCAAGGTGCCCTATGGGCCGAACGCGGGCAAGCCCGCACCGGCCGACAACCTCGTCCCGACACTCAACGGGGGCAACGCCACCCAGAACTGCACCGAGCCAGGCGGCTCGATGCAGGCCCTGCTGGATGGAGCGGCCCACGTCAACCGCCAAGGCGCCCTGTGGTCCTTCGCCGCGCCGAGCGGCCTGACGATCTCCGCGTTCACGGTCTGGCGTCACGTCGCCGTGGGTCCCCAGGGAAGCGGGGCGGCGCCCGAGACGCAGTTGGCCATGCAGAACGGCACGGTGATCGTCGACGAATGCTCCCAACCCCTCGGCAACCCCCCCTGCGTCTCGCGGGGCGACGCGGCCACGCCGCTGGCCGGCGGCAACAAGGTGACGCAATCGGGTCTCAGCGGGATCACCAACATCTCCTGGGCCGCCAAATGCGGCGCGCCGTTCTCCACCCCCGCCGGCAGCGCCCCGTGTCCGGCCACCGCCCCGGCGCCGTCCGCCGTCTACCAGGTCTTCGCCGCGGACATCGTCCTCGACGATCCCACGCCGCCGGCCGCCGGCGCCCCCTCGGGCCCGTTGCTGGCGGGCGGCACGCTGACCGGCGCCCAGTCGGTCTCCTTCCCCGCCACTGACGCCGGCAGCGGCGTGTACAAGGGCGCGCTGTCTGTCGACGGCGCCGTCGTCACGGAGTCGGTGCTCGACGCCGTCGGCGGCGCCTGCGCGGAGGCCGGGGCCTCGCCGGACGGGCTTCCGGCGTATCTCGGCGCGGGCCCGTGCCCACGCTCGGGCAGCGGCCTGGTGACCCTCGACACCGACGAACTGTCGCCGGGCAGTCACGAGCTGACGATCCGCGTCGGCGACGCCGCGGGCAACCAGACGGTCGTTCGCACGGCGACGATCAGCGTCGTCGGACGGCGGCCCGACGGTACGCCGAACGGCTCGAGCGCCTCACGCTCCGCGAAGCTCACGGCGCAGTTCGCCGGCAGGCGCGCGGCGCGTGTGCGCCGCTTCGGCTTCGGTGCCCTGCCGGCGATCACCGGACGCCTCGTCGACGAGCGCGGCAACCCGATCGGCGCAGCCGCGGTCGACGTGCTCGTCCGCGACCGGCGTGCGGGCGCGCCGCGCCAGCGGATCGCGACCGCGACGACGGGTGCCGACGGGACGTTCCGCGCCCGGCTGCCGAGCGGGCCCTCGCGGACGATCACCGTCCAGTACACGCCCTTCACCGGCGATCCGGAGCCGTCGGCCAGCGCGACGCTGAGCGCGCGCGTGCGGGGCCGCATCAGCGCGGCGCTGACTCCGCGCTTCGTGAGCGTCGGAGGCCGGATGCGGATCAGCGGGCGGCTCGGCTACCGGCCGCGCCCGGGCGTGGTCGTGACGATCCAGACACTCGTCCGTGGCGTCTGGCGGCCCTACGGCGAGCCCAAGACGGACGCGCGCGGCCGCTATCGCTGGACGTACCGCTTCGAGACCCGCAGCGCGTCGGGCAAGACGTTCGCGTTCCGCGCGAAGGTCGACAGCCCGCTGTATCCGTTCACGCGCGCCACGAGCCGCACGGTCTACGTCTCCGTGCGCTGATCGCGGGGCTCACGGCAGCCGCAGGTCGGCCGGGACGGCTCCCTCCTCGATGAGGGCGTGGATGTCCGCCGCGCGGCGCGGGTTGAGGTAGACGTGGCGCTGCCCGACGCTGGGCTTCTCGCTGAGCAGCCCGGCGGTGAGCAGCGCCTCGCCGACGTCGTCGGCGAGCGCGCGCTCGTTGCCGGCGAACCCGCGCGCGAGGTGGCGGAAGTCCGTGTGGTAGCCGCCCCACTTCCCCATCCCGTTGAGCCGCTGCAGGATCCGCCGCGCGATCCGGCGCGCCGGTTGCGGGTCGTCGTGCGGCCGCGCCGCGCCGCCGCCCTCCGGCGCGAGCAGTGCGAGCACGGCGTCCTCGTGCGCTGCGAAGGAGTCGGCGTCGGCGGGCTGGCCGCCGAGCCGCGCCACGGCCTCCGCGCTGTGGAACGCCTGCGCGATCGGCGCCCGCCAGTCGCCGGCGTCGGCGAGGACGTGGTCGGGCACCGCGAGCGCGCGGGCGCGTAGCCGCGCCACCGGCGCGACGTGCTCCTCGAACGCGACGGCGGTGAGCTCGGCGTCCTCCTGCACGGGCGTCGCCACGCGCAGCACCAGACGCCCGTCGAGCGCACCCGCCTCGAGCACGAGGTCGCCGGCGCCGCGTGGCGGCGGGAGCTGCGCGATCTCCAGCAGCGCGCCGGCGGCCGCCGCGACGGCGAGCCACGCCCGCTCGGGCGCTGCGTCGGGATCGGCGCGCACGGCGACCGGGACCGGCAGGACCGCGAGCAGCGCGTCGGGCGCGGCGGCGAAGACGACGGTCACGGGGTCCTCGCGACCCGAGCGCGCGAGCGCGAGCTCGGCCTCGGAGCGCGCGAGCTCGTCGTGCAGAAGGGAGCGCAGCTGCGCGCCGCGCTCGCGCGGGGCCGCCGTTCCGCCGGCGTCGTCGAGGGCGGTCTCCAGCAGGCTCATGGCTTCGAGTATCTAGTGTCGGCGGACATGTCCGGCTGGTTCGCGCATTTCGGCTACGCGGAGGTCGCCGACGACCTGCTCATCGGCGCCTATCCGCAGGATCGCGACGACGTCGCGACGCTGCAGTCCGCCGGGGTGACGCGGGTCCTCAACCTCGTCCAGGACGTCGAGTACGACATGGGCGGCCGCGACGCCTGCGTGGCCGCGCTCGCGGGCGCGGGCATCGAGGAGCACCGGGTGGAGATCGTCGACTACGGCAACCTCCTGCCGGGCCACATCGAGCGTGCCACGCGGATCGGCCTGGAGTGGCTGGCGCAGGGCGAACGCGTCTACGTCCACTGCCGGGCGGGCATGCAGCGGTCGGCGACGATCGCCGCGGCGATCGTCATGCTGCGCGACGGGCTCGACGCGCCGGCCGCGCTCACGTCGATCCGCGAGCGCAAGCCGAGCGCGAACCCGCTGTCGCATCAGCGCAAGGACCTCGAGCGCTGGTGGGCCCGCCGCAAGCGTTGACGCGATCCCTGACGGATCACTCGCCGCGACGCGCTGCCGCACTCCAGGCGCGATCCCTGACGGATCACTCGCCGCGACGCGCTGCCGCACTTCAGACGCGATCCCTGACGGATCACTCGCCGCGACGCGCTGCCGCACTCCAGGCGCGATCCGTCAGGTGCGGTCCGTAGCGTGCGACCCCTGACCCTCATGGAAGCTGCCGCCCCCCTCCCCCTCGCGCGCGTTCACGTCGTCAA
>DASWQM010000140.1:0-17361 GCA_036403675.1 Solirubrobacteraceae bacterium
CCAGGCGCGCGCGGCCGCCTCGCTCCTACGCCGACAGCGGCAGCGTCACGCGGAAGACGGCGCCGCCGGCCGGGCGGTTGGACGCGCTGACGTCGCCGCCGTGGCGAGTGGCGATCTCGCGCGCGATCGCCAGCCCGAGCCCGGCGCCGCCGGCCTGCCTGGCGTCCGCGGTGTGGAAGCGCTCGAAGATCAGCTCGAGCTGGCCGGGCTCGATGCCCGGGCCGTCGTCGCCGATCGTGACCTCCGCGCTGCCGCGCCCGGCGACGAGCCGGACGGTCACCTCGCCGCCGTCGGGCGTGATGCGCAGCCCGTTCGCGAGCAGGTTGACGAGTAGCTGACGCAGGCGCTGCTCGTCGCCCAGCAGCGGAGCCTCGTCGAGCTTCGTGATCCGTATGGCGACCTCGGGCCGCAGCGGCTGCGTCTCGCGGACGGCGTCGACGACGACCTGATCGAGCCGCGTCGGCGCGCGCGGCGGCGGCGGGAGCCGGTCGAGCTGCGCGAGATAGAGCAGGTCGTCGACGAGGCGGCCCACGGTGCGGCTGGCCTGCTCCAGCGAGGCGAGCGCCTGCTCGCGGGCGGCGGCATCCCCGCTCGCCCAGCGGCGCAGGAGCTCGACATGGGCGCGGATCGCCGCCACCGGCGTGCGCAGCTCGTGCGAGGCGTCGGCGACGAAGCGCCGCTGGCGCTCGGCCGCCTGCTCGAGCTCGGCGAAGCTGGCGTCGAGCACGTCGGCGAGCTTGCCCAGCTCGTCGCGCGGGCCGCCGTAGCGGATCCGCCGCCCGAGATCGCCGGAGCGGATCGACTCCGCGGTCTGGGCGATCTGGCGTGCCGGTCGCAGCGCTCGCTGCGCCATCAGGCGCGCCAGCGAGGCTGCCACGACCGCGCCCGCCGCGAGCCCCAGCGCCAGCGCCCGGGCGAGCCGCGCGAGCGCCCGGTTGGCCTCCTCGAGCGACGCTGCGACGGTGACTGCGCCCAGCGGCCGGGCCGCCGGCCCGACACGGGCGCAGGCCAGGGCCGTCGGCGGGCGGTCCAGCCGGACGGCGGCCGTGCCTGCCCGCAGGCAGCGCTCGCGCATGCCGGCCGGTGGTGAGATCGCTCCGGGACTGGCCTGCACGAGCCGGCCGTCTCCGCGCGTGATGGCGGCTCGCAGGCCGCCGCGCGTGAAGCCGTCGGTCAGCGAGCCATCCGTCAGGTCGACCTGGTTGGCCTGCCCTGACGTGGCGTGGCGGCCGGGGACGTCGACGAGCGCGGCGAGCTGCTCGGCCTGGTCGAGCGCCTCCCGTGCCTCGCGCGCGAGCAGCGCCGCGCGCAGCGCCAGGTAGCCGCCGGCGCCCATGAGCGAGGCGACGACGACCACGAGGGCGCCCGCGAGGAGGGCGAACCGGGCGCGCAGCCCGAGCGGGATCATCGCGGCGGCCGGAGCGCGTAGCCGATGCCGCGCACCGTGTCGATGAGCCGCGGCGTCCCCGGCCGCTCGATCTTGCGGCGCAGGTAGCGCACGTAGACGTCGACGACGTTGGATCCCCCGAGGAAGTCGTAGCCCCAGACCTCGGACAGCAGGGTGCCGCGCTCGAGCGCCTGGCCCGGGTGGCGCATGAGGAACTCGAGCAGGTCGAACTCCCGGCGCGTCAACTCGATCGGCTCGCCGGCCCGCGCGACGGTCCGCGCCGCGGCGTCCAGCACGAGGTCGCCCGCTCGCAGCACGTGGCCCTCGTCGGCCCGCCGCGAGCGCCGCAGGCTCGACCGCACGCGGGCGAGCAGCTCGTCGAGCGAGAACGGCTTCGTGACGTAGTCGTCGGCGCCGGCGTCGAGTCCGCGGACGCGGTCGTCGATCGCATCGCGCGCCGTCAGGATCAGGATCGGGGCCCACGACGCTCCGCGAAGCCGGCGGCAGACGTCGAGCCCGTCGAGCGTGGGCAGCCCGAGGTCCAGGACGACGAGGTCCGGCCGCCACTCCGCTCCGGCGTTCAGCGCGGCCGGCCCGTCGCATTCGACGCGCACCTCGTAGCCGGCGTGGTCGAGCTCGAGCGCGAGCGCGCGGGCAAGATCGGCATCGTCCTCGACGATCAGCACCCGGCTCCGCGTCACGGCGCTGAGACTGGCGAGCGAAGATGTACTGACGATGGGGTCGCAGGCTCACCGGCCGGCGAGCGCGGCCGCCACCACGCGCTTGGCGATCGGCGCCGCGGCCTTGCCGCCGAACCCCGCGCCGACGAGCATGACCGCCACCGCCACCCGCGGCCGCTTGGCGGGCGCGAACGCCACGAACCAGGCATCGGCGTCCTTGGGGTCCTTCGAGTTGGGGCGCAGCTCGGCGGTGCCCGTCTTGCCGGCGACCTGCACGCCGGGGATCGCGGCCGCGGTGCCGGTCCCGGAGCGCACGACCTCGAGCATCATCGATCGCACCTGGTGCGCGGTCCGGGCGGACACGGCGCGCTGCCGCAGGACCGGGTCGATCGTCGCGATCCGCGGGCGCGCGCGCCGCCCGCCCATCGCGATCGTCGCGCCGACCGTCGCCATCTGCAGCGGCGTCGCGAGGTCGCGATCCTGGCCGATCGCCGCCGCGCCGACGGCGAGATCGTCGCGCAGGCTGGATGCGGGCGCGATCGTGCTCGGCTTGGCCGCGGGGATGGTCGGCTGCTCGCCGAAGCCGAACGCGCGGGCCGTCGCGACGAGACGCGTCGCGCCGATCTTCGCGCCCAGCGGCGCGAACACGGAGTTGCACGACTCGACGAAGGCCTGGGTCAGACGGCCGCCGCAGCGCTCGCCGTTGGCGTTGCCGAGCTTCACGCCCGACAGCGTCGCCGAGGTCCCGAACGGATACGTCGTCGACGGCGTCGCGACATGGTGCTCGAGCGCCGCCGCGAGCGTGATGATCTTGAACGTCGAGCCGGGCGGCTGGGGCGCGGAGAGCGCGAGCCCGGCGAGCGCCTGGACGGCACCGTCACGGGGCCGGATCACCGCCACGCCGCCGAGCTTGCCGCCGAGCGCGGCCTGCGCGGTGCGCATCAGCCCGGGCCGCAGCGTCGTGCGCAGCGACCGCCCGGCGACTTCGGCGGTCTGCGCGACGGGGCGGCGGCCGAACAGCAGCGTCGCGGAGGGATGGCCGCCGAGCCGCTCGTCGTAGACGCGCTCCAGCCCGGTCGGCGTCGGCTCCGCCACCCCGGCGACAGAGGCGCCGAGGGCGGTGGCATTCAGCAGCGTCCCGTCGGCGGCGAAGATGCTCGCGCGCTGCGGCGGGCTCCCCGCCCGCCGGCGCACACGCTCACCGCTCCGCAGGCCGGGAAGCCGCAGCGCGGGCCGCCACTCGACGCCCGCCCGGTCCCCGCTTCCGTCGACCGGCAGCGCGACGCTGCCGCGCAGCGTGCCGAAGTCCCGCAGCCCGACGGCGACCGGGAGCGACACCCGCCCGCCGTGCTCGCCGCCGATCCTGCCCGCCCGCACCGAGGTCACGCCCGCGATGGCGTAGACGCGGCGGTAGAAGCCGGCGAAGGCCGCCTCGGAGTACCTGGCGCGGGCGTCAGGCGTGAGCGCCCGCCACATCGCCGCGCGGTCGCCCCGCTCCCAGGCGGTCAGGAAGCGCACCGCGGCCGCGTGGCGATCCCCACGCGCCTGGACCCGCGACCGCCACGCGAGCCCGCCGCCGACGACCGCGGCGACCACGAGCACCAGGGCGAGCCTCCACGACGGGATCCCGCCGGGGGACTGCCCACCGAAGCGCAGCCCGCGACGCCGCCGGCGTGCCGCCTGCTGTCCCGGGAGCAGGACCGAACGGACCCGCGGCGGCGAGCCGACGTTGCGCACGTGACCGCGAGCCATGAACGGAGGTTGTACCCGGCGTCAGCGTCACACGCCAGTTCACACCGTTTAAGCAGCCCACAGCCCCTCGAGCCAGGCCGCTCCCTCGCGGCTGACGTAGCAGTCGCCGGCGCCGCGCAGCTCGTCCGCCGGTCGCCCGGCCGCCAGCAGCTCGGCGGCGCGCCGCGCGGGCGTCGCGGCGAGGAAGCACGCCGCGCAGAGCGCGCCGTGGTGCGCGGGCTTCTTGCAGCCCTCCGACTCGCAGCACTGCTCCCAGCGTAACTTCGCGCTCATCGTCCGACGGGATTGCGGTAGGGTCGCGGGTGCGTTGGGAAGCCAGCCTTTCCTGTGCCTGGGGCCGGACGTGGCAGCGTCGCGGCCCCGTTCATGACGAAGGAGACAGCGTGAGGCGGCGGCGCGCACGGCGGAATCGACATCCGTCCAAAATACGTCCCGGTCCGCCTCGCCACGGTGGTGGTTTGCGATCGCGGGATACTTCCTGCCGATGGCCGACCGCAACGTCCTGGGTGGCACGCTCGAGCTCTGCGGAACCGATCCGCTGACGGGCTTCTACCGGGACGGGTGCTGCAAGACCGGCCCGGAGGACATGGGCAGCCACACGATCTGCGCCGTCGTGACCGCCGAGTTCCTCGAGCACCAGCGCTCGATCGGCAACGACCTCGTCACGCCGGTGCCGCAGTACCACTTCGGCGGCCTGCAGCCCGGCGATCGCTGGTGCGTCACGGCGGTGAACTGGCTGCGCGCCCACGAGGACGGCGCGGCGGCATACGTCGTGCTGGCGTCGACGCACGAGCGGGCACTGGAGATCGTCCCGCTCGATGCGCTGCGCGAGCACGCCGTCGACGTCCCCGCCGACCCGGGGGCGCTGGAGACCTGAGCCTGAGGGCTACTCGCCGCGGTGCTGAGCCGACGCCCGCGTCACCGGCAGGCGGATCGCGTACTTCGACGGCCTGAGGCTCACCGTCGGGTTGTCGATGTGGCCGAGGCGGTCGATGAGCTTGATCCACTGGTTGGGCTTCAGGACGGCGTCGAGCTGCCGGGCCTCGGGCGTGCCGGGCTGGTACTGCGGCTGGAAGCCGACGTGGATGTGGTCGGCGTGGTCGGGGAGGTCGAGGGTGTTGTCGGTGCCGGCGTATGTCATGAGGCTGATGATCTGGTGGGGCTTCATCGTGCCCTGAAGGGTCAGCAGCCGGCGGATCGCGATGTCGGTGATCGATCCCTCGCCCTGGTGGCCCAGGACGGGGATCCCGTTGACCTTGGCGATGTCCATGGCGTTGCCGGAGGAGTGCTCGGAGACGTTGCCGCCGGCCGTGTAGAAGCCGTGGCCGCAGGTCAGCGACGTCACCGTCGGCTTCAGACCGGATGCCGCGAGGAACTCGAGCGCGGCGAGCACGCGGCGGTCGACGGTCCCGGCCTCGATGTCGCGGCGCCCGCACGAGTAGATCTCGATCCGCGGGTTCGCGAGGACGCGCTGCGCGAGCGCCTCCTTGCTCATGAGCATGATCTGGCCGATCGACGCGCCCCCGACGAGCGGGTTCTTGCCGTGCGCGCGGTAGATCGCCGTGGATTCCAGCAGCTTCCAGCCGTCGAGGATCGGCTTGGGGTCGATCCGCGGGGCGCCGCGGCCGGCCGGCCGGATCTCGAAGTACAGCCGCGGCGCGACGTTCGCGGACGTCGTGCCGATGCGCCCGAGGATCGTGCCCGCGATGACGCGCCGGCCGGGCGCGAGGCGCTTGAGGAGGACGTCGCGCTTGTCCAGCCCGTAGGGGCCCGTGAAGTACGACTTGAGGGTTTCGCCTTGACCCAGCGAGGACCCGAGCTCGAAGAGCTGGCGCTGGCCGCCGTTGGTCAGCACGTTGGGCCGCCCGGGGTGGGCGAAGAGCCGCTGCTTGGCGAGCGCCGCGGCCGCGGCCGGGTCCGACGGACCGAGGAGCTCGGTCGCGGTCGCGGGCTTGGAGGCATGCGTGCCCGCCGTCGCCGCACGGGTGGGCGCCGGGTCGGGCTGGGGCAGGGCGAGCTCCTTCGCGATCGACGCCTTGCTCTGCGTCTTGGCCTTCGGCACCGGCACGCGCGCCGCGACCTTCTTGAGGTGCGCGTACGTGTAGGTGTTGCCGTAGACGTCGCGGAGCTTGACGTAGCGCCCGAGGCGCGAGGTCTGGCCGGTGGCCGTGATCGTCCCGTCCTGGACCGCGATCACCGGCGAGCCGGCGTTGGCGAAGATCTCGATGCCGCGCCGCGCGGGGTCGGGCGCGACGGGTGCCGAGGGGTCCTTGCGGACCGCCGCGCGCGCCGCCGCCTGGCGCTCGGCGACGTCGTCGGCGTAGCGCGCCCTGGCGAAGACCGGGAAGTGCCCCTGCGTCAGGCCGGTGAGCGAGCCGACGAGATCGGCCGGCATGCCGCCGATGAGCCGCGCGCGCATGAGCACGGACTCGACGTACCAGTCGGCGTGGTTGTAGGCGAAGATCGCCTTGCGCAGATCCTGGTCGGCGCCGGCCGCCTTGAGGTAGCGGGCCGCGGCGAAGATCGCGTCGGCCGGGTTGAAGGGGTCCCTGCGCCCGTCGTGGTTGGCGTCGGTGCCGTACAGCTCCCAGGTCTGGGGCAGGAACTGCATCCACCCGAGCGCGCCCGCCGAGGAGATGTTCAGGTTGCGGCCGTAGTCGGTCTCGATCTCGTTGATCGCGGCGAGGATCTCCCAGCGGACGCCGTACTCGATGCCGGCCGCCTGGTAGACCGGCAGGAGGAAGGGCGGGATCCGGAACTTGTCGATGAAGAAGTTCGGGACGCCGACCGGCACCGCGCCCGGGAGCGCGAGGGACATCGTCGGGTTCGCCGCCGTCGGCGCGCCCTGGTCGTCGCGCAGTGAAGCGGCGGCGACCTCATCCAGCCGATGTGTGTCGAGGCGGTCGGGCGAGATCGTGTCCTGCGAGCGCGCCGCGCGCGTGTCGCACGCCTCGGCGGCGTGAAGTGGCGTCGGGCCGCCGCCGCGGAAGACGACCTGCGGCCTGCGGGCCTTCGCCGCCTTGGCGCGCTCGGAGAGGCGTGCGCACTGCGCGGTGGTCGGCGTGATCGCGGGGCCGGCGAACGTGCCGAGCGGCAGCGCGTTCGGGTCCACGAGGTTGGGCGCGCCGGGGGCCGCGGGCGCGGTCTGCTGCGGCGCCTCGGCCGGTGCCGCAGCGGGCTCCGTCGTCGTGGTGCCCGTCGGGTGCTCCGCAGGCGCCTCTGTGGTCGTCGTCTGCGCCGTCGTCGGAGTGGTCTGCGCCGGCGTCGTGGTCGGCGTGGTCGCCGGCGTCGTGGTCGTCGTAGTCGTGGGCGTGCTGGACGTCGTCGCGGTCGTGCTCGTCGTGGTGGTGTCGGTGTGCGCCGTCTTGGCCGGCGCGGGCGCCGGCGCCGGCGTCTGCCCCGGTGCGCCCGGTACCGACTCCGTGGGTGCCGACGCCTGCTCGGCGCCCGCCGCGACGAGGTTGCCGCCGAGCCCGGTGGCGACGATGCCCACGGCGCACAGCCCGGCCGCGAGCCGCGTGCGGCTCCCGCGTGTCGTCGCCCCCCGATGAGGCCTCATGTCGTGTGGAGTGCTCCCCATGGATTCCCCTCGTCGCCCGACCCGGGCGATGGCCGTGGCATCGTCGCTCGCAGGTACGTCCTTGACCGCGCACGCGCCGATGCCGATCGGCCCTCCGGGAGGCTAGCCGTCATCCCGGCGGCGTGCGGTGAGGTCTGCGCCAAGTCGCCGTGGCCGGTTGCGAGGTCGCGCACGGTGCGACGCTTCCAGCGGCCGATGAGGCGGGGATGAGATCTCGCGTCCGCAGGGCATCGACTTCTACCTGAGGTCGAGCTTCTTCCGGCGCCTGACGCTACATCATCTTCACAGCGAGTTCACGCCTCGGTAACGGATGGATCTCCGATCCCGACCAACGTTCGGCCCGCGATGGACGCGAGTCATGGCGAGCTTGTCAGGATTGGGGACCTCGAGATCCGCGCCGGCGAGGGCCTGGTGCTCGCCAACGGCCGAGCGCTGACGCTGTCGGTGCGGGAGTTCGACCTCCTCGTCGCGCTCGCGCGCAACGCGGGTCGCATCGTTTCGCGCGAGGAGCTCTACCGGCTCGCCTGGGGCGGCACGCTGCGGCGCGGCGACCGTTCCTGCGACGTCTACGTCCACAAGCTGCGGTCCAAGCTCGAGGAAGCGCTGCCCGGCATGCGCTTCATCCATACGCACGTGGGGTTCGGCTATCGGCTCGATCCCGCCCCTTCACATTCTTTTCACACAGCGTCCACTGGTCGGTAACAGGATCGCGCGCGGGCGCTGAAAGCGTCGGCGTCGCTATGGGAACAAACAGAGGAGGAACGACCTTGACGCTCCAGCGCTTCGTCGCCGGATTCGTCGGCTGCAGCGCGCTCGCCTTCGGCGTGGCCGCATGCGGCAGCAGCAACAACAGCAGCACGAGCACGACCGCCGCGGCGCAGAAGGGCGGCACGATCAACGGGGCCGGCGCGACCTTCCCGCAGCCGATCTACAGCGAATGGGCCGCTCGCTTCAAGCAGCTCCAGGGCACCACCGTCAACTACCAGGGCATCGGCTCGGGCGGCGGCATCGCCCAGTTCACCGCCGGGACCGTCGACTTCGGCGCGACCGACTCCGCCATGAAGCCCGCCGAGATGAAGGCCGCCGAGAAGAAGGGCACGCCGGTTCACGTGCCGACCGTACTCGGAGCGGTCACCGTCTCCTACAACGTCCAGGGCGTCTCCAAGGGCTTGAAGCTCGACGGCGCGACGATCGCCGACATCTTCCTCGGGAAGATCAAGAGCTGGGACGACTCGGCCATCAAGAAGCTCAACAGCGGCGTCACCCTGCCAGGCACGACGATCGCCGTGTGCCATCGCTCCGACGAGTCGGGCACGACCGCGAACTTCACGAAGTTCCTCGTCGCGTACTCGCCCGCATGGGCCAAGGGCCCGGGGACCGACAAGTCCGTGAAGTGGCCGACCGGCACCGGCGCGAAGGGCAACGACGGGGTCGCCGGCTGCGTGAAGCAGACCGATGGAGCGGTCGGCTACGTCGAGCAGGCGTTCGCGCTCCAGAACAACTTCACCACCGCCGCCGTCAAGAACAAGGCCGGCAACTACGTCGAGCCGTCGCTCGCCGCGACGTCGGCGGCGGCAGAGGGCGTGACGCCACCGGCGGACCTGCGCTTCAGCACGATCGACGCCCCCGGCCCCAGCGCCTACCCGATCTCGGCGATCACGTTCCTCCTCGTCTACCAGGACATGTGCAAGGCGGGCATGGCGAAGGACAAGGCCGGCCTCGTGAAGGACTGGCTGAACTACGCCGAGGGCGCCGGCCAGCCCATCGCGCGCGAGCTCCAGTACGCGCCGCTGCCCACCACGATCAAGTCGAAGGCTCAGGCGAAGGTCGACGGTTTGCAGTGCAACGGCGCCGCGATCGCGGGCTGACGAGGTTCTGGATGCAATCAGGCGCGATCACCTCGACCCGCGGGACGCTACCCCGCGGGTCGGGGCCGCGCTTCGGCGATCCGCTGCTGCAGGGGGTGCTGGCCGCGATCGCGGCCGGCGTCCTCATCCTCATCGGCTTCTTCTTCGTCCGGCTGCTCGTCGAGTCCAAGCCGGCGTTCGACCACACGGGGCTCATCGATTTCGTCTTCTCGAACAACTGGGTGCCGTCGCGTGGGCAGTACGGGGCGTTCCCGCTCGTCTTCGGCACGCTCGTCACGTCCGCCATCGCCCTCGTCATCGGCGTCCCGGTCGCGGTGGCGAGCGCCCTCTACATCACCGAGCTCAGCCCGCGCCGGCTGCGCACCCCGCTGACGGTCCTCGTCGAGCTGCTCGCGGCCGTGCCGTCGGTCGTCTACGGCCTGTGGGGGATCTTCTTCCTCGCGCCGACGCTGCTGCCCGCCGAGAAGTGGTTCGCGAGCACGCTGCACTTCATCCCGTTCGTCGGCGGCGACGTCTCGATCCCCAACTACTTCGTCGCCGGCCTGATCCTCGCGATCATGATCCTGCCGATCGTCAGCGCCATCTCGCGTGAGGTCATCAGCACGGTGCCGCGCGAGCACAAGGAGGCGGCGCTCGCGCTCGGGGCGACGCGCTGGGAGATGATCCGCATGGCTGTCCTGCCGTACTCGCGCGCCGGGATCTCGGGCGCCGCGATGCTCGGCCTCGGTCGCGCGATCGGCGAGACGATCGCCGTCACGATCGTCATCGGCAACGCAGCGGTCATCGGCCACGGCATCTTCGCGCAGGGCTACACGCTGGCGGCGGTCATCGCCAGCGAGTTCGGCGAGGCGGCATCCGATCCCATCCACCGCGCGTCGCTGATCGCCGCCGGGCTGCTGCTGTTCGTGCTGACGCTCGGCATCAATCTCGTCGCCCGCCATTTCGTCTCGCGGGCGGAGACCGCCGGCCAGCGGAAGATCCCGATGGGGATGGCGGGATGACGAATCCGATCCTCGTGCCGGTCTCCCGACGCCGGCGGCTGACCGATCGTGTCGCCCGTTCGACGGCGCTCGTCTTCACGCTCATCGCCCTCGTCCCGCTGTTCCTCGTCCTCTACTACCTCTTCAAGGAGGGGTTCGGGGCCTTCAGCGTCCACTTCTTCACGACCGACCCGACCGGTCGCTTCCTCGGCGACCCAGGGGGCATCCGCAGCGCGATCGTGGGCACGGTCATCATCGTCGCGGTCGCGACGGCGGTCGCCGTCCCGCTCGGCATCGGCGTCGCGCTGTACCTCGTCGAGTACGGCAAGCGCAGCACCTTCGCGAACGTCGTGCGCTACTTCATCGACGTCATGACCGGCGTCCCCTCGATCGTCTTCGGGCTGTTCATCTACATCGTGCTCGTGGTCTCCCAGATCGGCGGGACGTTCACCGCCTGGAAGGGCGCCGTCGCGCTGTCGCTGCTCATGCTGCCGGTCGTCGCGCGCGCCTCCGAGGTCGTGCTGAACCTCGTGCCCAACGAGCTGCGCGAAGCGGCGCTCGCGCTCGGCGCGCCGCGCTGGCGGGTCGTCTTCCGCGTCGTGCTGCCGACGGCCGCTCCGGGGCTCGTCACCGGCTCGATGCTCGCCCTCGCCCGCGCAGCCGGCGAGACGGCGCCGCTGCTGTTCACCGCAGCGTTCGTCAACGGCCTGAGCTACGACATCGGCCAGCGGATGAACTCGCTGCCGATACAGATCTTCAACGACGTCAGCCAGGCGCAGGATCGCCTCGTGCAGCGCGCATGGGGTGCGGCGCTGACCCTCGTGCTCATGATCCTCGTCGTCACGTTGCTCGCCCGTCTGGTCCAGACAAGGAGCCGACTGCAGTCATGACCAAGCCCGATGCCGAAGATCGCGTGATCGGCGAGCAAGCACCGGTCGCGCCCCCGCGCGTTCCGGCGCGGGCCCCGGTCGCACCCGCGCCGCCGGATGGCGCCGCGGAGCGCAGGACGGGCCGCAGCATGACGCTCGACCACCTCGACGCCTACTACGGCACGAACCACGCCATCAAGGACGTCAGCCTGACGTACGCCGCCAACGAGGTCACCGCGATGATCGGGCCGTCGGGGTGCGGCAAGTCGACCGTCCTGCGGTGCCTGAACCGCATGCACGAGGAGATCCCGGGTGCGCGCGCCGAGGGGGAGGTCACGCTCGACGACGTCGACATCTACGGCGACGGGGTCGACGTGACGGCCGTGCGGCGGGCGATCGGCATGGTGTTCCAGAAGCCCAATCCGTTCCCGACGATGTCGATCTTCGACAACGTCGCCGCCGGGCTGAAGCTCGCCGGCATCAAGGGGCGCGACACGAACGAGGTCGTGGAGCGCTCGCTGGTGGGCGCCGGGCTCTGGGAGGAGGTCAAGGACCGCCTGTCCGAGCCCGGGATCGGCCTGTCGGGCGGTCAGCAGCAGCGCCTGTGCATCGCGCGCACGATCGCCGTCCGGCCAGAGGTCATACTCATGGACGAGCCGTGCTCGGCGCTGGACCCGATCGCGACGCTGAAGATCGAGGAGCTCATCTCCGGGCTCAAGCGCGATTTCACCATCATCATCGTCACGCACAACATGCAGCAGGCCGCCCGCGTTTCGGACACCACTGCCTTCTTCTACCTCGGCGAGCTCATCGAGCACGCGGACACCGAGAAGCTCTTCAGCACGCCGTCGAACCCGCGCACGGAGGAGTACGTCACCGGTAAGTTCAGCTGATGGCGGTCTCAGGCGAGGCTCGCCGTCGCTTCCAGCAGCAGATGCGCGAGCTCGAGCGTGCAGCGCTCGGCGGGCTCGACATGGCGTTGGGCCAGGTCGAGCGGGTGCTTCTGGCGCTGCAGAACGTCGACCTGCGGCTCGCGCAGTTCGTCATCGCCGACGACGATCGCATCGACGGCAGGTTCCTCGAGGTCCACCAGGGCGTGCTGTCCCTGCTCGCGTTGCAGGCTCCGGTAGCCGGGGACCTGCGGCTCGTCGCGGCCGTCCTGCACGTGATCAGCAACGTCGAGCGCGTGGGCGACCAGTGCGTCAACATCGCGAAGCTCATCCCGCTGTCCGGCTACGCCGCGTCGCCGGACGACGAGCTGGTCGCGCGGATCCTGCGCCTCGGCGGGCTGGCGCGCGACGAGCTCGCGCAGGCCCGCCACGCGTTCGCCGAGCGCGACCTCGAGCTCGCCGAGTCGCTGGCGGCGCAGGACCTGGCGGTCAACCGCCTCGGCCGTGAGATCTTCCGCCTCGCGGTGCGGGTCGGCGGGGACCCGGAGCTGCGCGAGTGGGCGATGACGATGACGCTTGCGGCGCGCGCGCTGGAGCGCGTCGGCGACAACGCCGTCGACATCGCCGACCAGGCGATCTTCGTCGCGACGGGCCGATACCGGGTGCTGTCGGCGAACGCGCACCCGAGCCCGAGCGCGTGATGCCGGGGCGCGCGCAGTTCCAGCTCGAGCTCGACGAGGTCCAGGAGTTCACCCTCGGCACGCTCGACTGCGTCCGCTCGCTGCTGGATCGCGTCATCGAGGCGCTCGAGCACCAGGACGTCGAGCTCGCCCAGTTCGTCATCGCCGACGGCGCGGTCATCGCCGTGCGCTGCGTCGAGATCCACCACCGCGTCATCTCGCTGCTCGCCCTGCAGGCGCCGGTGGCCGGCGATCTGCGCCTGCTGGCGGCGCTGCTGCACGTCATCCGCTACGTCGAGCGGATGGGCAACCAGTGCGTGTCGGTGGCGTCGCTCATCCCGCTGTCGGGGCACGATCCGCCGGTCCGGAGGGAGATCCTGCAGCGCGTGCTCAGGATGGGTCACTGCGCGCGCGCGGAGGTCGTCCAGTGCCGGCGCTCGTTCGCCGACCGCAACGTCGCGCTGGCCGAGGACCTCGTCAACCGCGACCTGGAGGTCAATCGCCTCAACCGCGAGATCTTCCGGCTCGCGATCGAGGTCGGCGACGACGAGGACACGCGCGAGTGGGCGATGATCATGACGCTCGTCGCCCGCGCGTTCGAGCGTGTCGGCGACAACGCCGTGGACGTCGGCGAGCAGACGGCGTTCCTCGTCACGGGGCTCTTCCGGGAGTTCTCGGACTCGTCGGGCGTGGCAGGAGGCTGATCGGCTGGCCGTCCCGCGGGGCGTGCAGGCACACGTACTGTGAAGATCTTGTAATCAAGGGTACGGTCGCGGTGCCAGCGGCCCGTACACTGCGCAGCAGATGACCGATACGAACATGGCTGCGGGGCACGGCTGCTCTCTGCGAGTAGCCGTGACGGATGGCGACTCGGGCTTCGTGCAGGTGCTGACCAAGCGGTTGGACCGGCTGGGATGGGAGCATCGCGTGCTTCCAGGCGCCGTACCGGTCGATCGGCTCGTCTCGATGCGGCTCGGGGCGCTCGTGCTCGACCTCGCCCTCCTCGGCCCGCCCGGCTGGGAGTACCTCGAGCGCGTGACGAGGGAGCTGCCTTCGCTTCCGGTGATCATCTGCACGGGCCAGTCGACGGTCTCCCAGCGGGTGCGCGGCCTGCGCCTGGGCGCCGACGACTGGGTCACGAAGCCGTGCCACCCGGAGGAGCTCATCGCCCGCCTGGAGGCGGTGGCGCGCCGCCGGCGCCAGGGCGAGACGCTCGGCACGGACACGATGCTCGCGGGCGAGATCGAGGTCCGCCCGGACCAGTTCCAGGTCTTCGCGCACGGGCGGTCGATCGACCTCACGCGGCGCGAGTTCGAGCTCATCCAGCTGCTTGCGGGCGCCGAGGGCCGCGTGCTCGAGCGCGAGGAGATCTACCAGCGCGTGTGGGGCTACACGATGGCCCATGGCGACCGTTCCGTCGACGTCTTCGTGCGCAAGCTGCGCTCCAAGCTGCAGGCGGCGTCGCCCGACTGGCACTACATCCACACGCACTTCGGCGTCGGCTATCGGTTCGCCGCCGAACGAGCGGGCGACGACCCCGTCGACGGGCCGCCGGCGGCGCCGGCCGGGGGGACGGAGACGCTGGATGCACGCGCGGGTGCGGGTACGGATCCGCCGACGACTCCGCGCAACCTCCACGCCGTGCTGTAGTCCGGCACCTGCCCCGCGTGGGCTAGCCTTCAAGGCGTGTCCCTCGAGGCCCTTCGCAACGTCGGCATCATCGTGCTCGTCGCGCTGGTCGTCTGGCTTGCCCCGGGCGGCGGTCAGGGCGCCTCGTTCATCCAGCAGCTGCTCGGCGCGATCTTCATCGTGATGATGGCGGTCATCTGCGGGATCCTCTACCGCCAGTACCGCGGGGAGATCTTCTCGCTCGGCGACCGCTGGCGGTTCGCGCTCTACGCGGCCGTCGGCGTCGCGCTCGTGACGGTCGCCGCCTCGCGGCGGCTGTTCGCCACCGGCGCGGGCGCGCTCCTGTGGTTCGCGCTCATCGGCGCGGCGTCCTACACGCTGTACCTCGTCTGGCAGCGCTACCGCTCGTACGCCTGAGGGCGCGGCTGCGGTGCGGCCGGCGCTGCGGTCCTCCCAGGCGTCGCAGCACGACACGCAGGCAGGATCGGTGGCCGGGTACGGGGTGGCCGCGCGGGGTCCGTCGGGCGGGCGGCCCGCCCTGCGCTGCGGTCAGCGCTCACCCTTCCCGCGCTTGAGCATCGCCGTCGAGAACGCGAGTCCCCCGGCCAGGATCGCGATGACGAGCGCGATCTGCACGGCAAGCGCGGTGACCGCGAACACCGCTACGAACATGAGCACGCCCATGAGCACGATGACCAGCGGCAGGAGCGAGATGAGTCGGAGTCCGCGATGCTGCGAATCGCCCATGGCATTCGTCCTTTCGGTGAGCGTGGGCAGAGCGTACCCGGGATGGCCGCCTCCGCCGTCACACTTCCGCGCGCGATTTGGCACGAACGCGTCTAGTCCTGTGACGCGCGCCGCGCGAGCCTCGTCGCATGGCCCGTGTGTCCCTCGATCCCACCGCCCGCGAGCGCGGGCAGGCCTCCGTCGAGCTCGTCGCGCTGCTGCCCCTCGTGGCGGTGCTCGTCGGGGCGCTGTGGCAGGTGGCCGTCGCGGGGCAGGCGGTCTGGCTGGCGGGCTCCGCCGCCCGGGCCGCTGCTCGCGCGGCGGCCGTCGGGACTGACGCGCGCGCCGCCGCGCGGCGCGTCCTGCCGGCGCGGCTGGAATCGGGTCTCGTCGTCGCGCGCGTGGGCGGGCGCGACGACGGCGTCCGGGTGACGATCGCGATTCCGGCGATCATCGGCGGCGGCCATCTCGGCGGCGTGAGCGCCCGCGCGCGGCTGCAGGACCAGGCGTCGTGACGGCCGCGGCACGTCAGCGGACGGGTGAGGCGGGCCAGGCGTCGGTCGAGCTCGCCGTGCTGGCGCCGCTGCTCGTCCTCGTCGTCCTGGCGGCAGCGCAGCTCCTGGCGGCGGGCGCGGCCGCCGCGCTCGCCGATCACGCGGCCGAGGCGGGGGCGGTGGCGCTGCTGGAGGGCGCGGACCCTGCCGCCGCGGCGCGCGACGCTGTCCCCGGCTGGTCGCGCGGGCGGATGACGATCGCCGTCGACGGTCGTCGCGTGCGCGTGCGGCTGCGCCCACCGGCACCGGTGTCGGCGCTCGGCGCGCTCTTGGAGGCCGGTGGCACCGCCGACGCCGGACCGGCGCCGCCATGAGCCTCGCGCGCCGCGTCCTCGAGCATTTCGTGATCCCCGTCGGCGAGCTGCCGGCAGCCCGCGGCGAGGGCATCGTCATCCGCGAGGAGGTCCTCGCCGTGGCGTCTGCGCGCGTCGCGCCACCCGCCGTCGCCGTCCTGGCGGCGGCGCCGGACGCGCCCGCGCTCGGCGCGGCGCTCGGCCTGGCGCTCGCGCGCCGGCGGCGAGCGCCGGTCGTCGCGGTCTGCGTGTGGGGCGCCGGGCGGTCGGTCCTGCCGGCATGGCGGGCCCCGGCCCTCCCCGCGGCCCGGCGCCTCGCCGCAGGCCTGGCGGCGCGCGGATACGACGCCCGCCCGGCGGGCCGGCTGGCGGTCGTGAGACTGGCCGGCTCAGACGAGGACGCCGCCGTAGCTGCGCGTCGTGCGCTGGCGGCCGCGGGCGCGGCGCCCGCGGTGCTCGCGCTCGGCGGCCCGCGTGCAGCGGCCTTCGACGCGCTGCTCGCCGAGCAGGATCTCGTCGTCGTCGGCACGCGCAGCGGCGCCGATCCCGTGCTCACGCGGCTGGCGGTCGCGGGCCTCGCAGGCGCCGTGCGCGTGTGTGCCTGCGAGATCCCGGCGGCCCATCCGGCGCGCTCGCTGGCCGCTGCGGGCGTCGTGCTCCTGCCGTCGGCGCGGCGCGCGCTGGCCGGCCCGGTGGCGGAGCTGTCGTGACCGTGCGTACGCCGTCCTCCACGTGGTGGCGCGGCGCGTCCGGCCAGGCCACGATCCTCGTGCTCGGCCTCGCGCTGGCGCTGCTCATTGGTGCACTCGTGCTTGGCGCGATCGCGCAGGGGATCGGTGCGCACGGCGACCAGCAGCGGGCGGCTGACCTCGCCGCGCTCGCGGCCGCGCGCGCGATGCACGAGTCCTACGCGCGGCTCTTCGAGGCGCCCATGGTCGCGGGCCGGGCCAACCCGGCGCACCTCGAACGCGACGCCTACCTCGCGCTCGGCCGGCGTGCCGCTGTCGAGACGGCCCGCCGAAACGGCGCCGTGCGGGTCGGCGTGGGTTTCCCGGACGGAGCGACCTTCGCGCCCGTGCGCGTGCGCGTGGAGATCCGCGACGAGCTTGAGATCGGGCGCGCGCAGCGCCTCGCCGCCGGCGCGCGTGCGGAGGCCGAGCTCGCGCCGCCGTCGGAGCTCCCCTCCGGAGTCGCCGGCGCGGGCGAGTACCGCGGGCCCCTGGCGTACCGGCAGGGCAAGCCGATGCGCCCCGACGTCGCCGCGGCCTTCGACCGGCTGGCCACCGCGGCCACGCGCGACGGCATCGCGCTCGTCGTTGTCAGCGGATTTCGCTCCGACGCGGAGCAGGCGGTGCTCTTCGCGCGCCATCCGGCCCCCACGTGGGTCGCGCCGCCCGGGCGCTCGCTGCACCGGCTCGGGACCGAGCTCGATCTCGGGCCACCATCCGCCTACGCGTGGCTTGGCGCCCACGC
>DASWQM010000141.1:0-6222 GCA_036403675.1 Solirubrobacteraceae bacterium
CGGCTCGGGCGCGTCCATGAGGCTCTCGGGGATCTCCGACGAGAACGCGTTGCGCAGGCGCTCCTGCGGCGTCGGAGTCGGCGGCTCGTCGTCGGCCTGCGAGGCGAGCCCGGGGTGCGGGACCTCGCGCTGCGGGATGTCCTCGAGCGGCGTGACCTCGGGCTCGACCTCCTGGGCGTCCTCCTCGGTCTTCCGGAAGAGCGCGGCCAGCGGACCCTCCCTCATGCTCGCGCGCTTACCGGATGCCATGAGCGAGAACCTCCTTCGCGAGGTCGCGGTAGGACTGGGCGGCGGTGCCGTCCGGGTCGTATTTCAGGACGGACATGCCCTTCACCGGCGCCTCCGCGAAGCGCACCGTCTTGCGGATGCGCGACGCGAACACCCGGTCGCCGAAGTTCTCCTCGAGGATCTCGATCGCCTCCTTGGCGTGGATCGTGCGCGTGTCCATGAGCGTCGGGAGGATCCCCTCGATCTCGACGTCAGGATTGAGGTTCTCGCGAATCATCTGGAGCGTGTTCTGAAGCTGGATCAGTCCGCGCATCGACAGATACTCGCACTGGACGGGGACGATCACCTTGTCCGCGGCCGTCAGCGCGTTGATCGTGAGCAGCCCCAGCGAGGGCGGGGTGTCGATGCAGACGAAGTCGTAGTCATCCTTGACCGCGGACAGCGCCTTGTCCAGCGAGCGCTCCCGTCCGATCTGCGTCGACATCGCAATTTCCGCGCCCGCGAGGTCGATCGAGGCGCACGCGACGTCGATCTCGCGCCGGCGCACGACCTGCATGATCGGGATGTGGTGCACGAGGACGTCGTACATCGACAGCTCGAGCGTGTCCGGGTCGATCCCCTGCGACATCGTCAGGTTGCCCTGCGGATCCATGTCGACGCACAGCACGCGGTGGCCCTGCTCGGCGAACGCGGCGGCGAGGTTGAGCGTCGTCGTCGTCTTGGCGACTCCGCCCTTCTGGTTGGCGAATGCGATCACGCGCGCCGTCCTGGCTGCGGCGGAGTTGTTCAAACCGGACACGTCGGCCTTATTCGCACGCGCGCGGGCTATTCCTTCACCCGCCTTCGCCGGGTTGGCTTCACCGGTTTTCGCCGCGCGCCGCGGCGGGTGCCGGGCCTACGCCGATGCGTGGGCGTCGCGGGCTCTGTCCGCGATCCACGGCGCGATCTCGTCGGCCGGCACGGGGCGCTGCAGGAAGTAGCCCTGCACCTCCTCGCAGCCCGCATCGCCGAGGCGCGCGAGCGCGTCCTCGGTCTCGACGCCTTCGGCGACGACCCGCAGGCCGAGGCGCTGCGCCAGCTCCGTCGTCGAGCGGACGATCGCCTCGTCCGCCGGGGAGGTCTCCATGGCGATGACGAAGGACTTGTCGATCTTGAGCTCGTCCACCGGCAGGCGCTTGAGGTAGGCCAGCGCGGACGAGCCGGTGCCGAAGTCGTCGAGCGAGAGGCGCACGCCGAGCTGCTTGAGCGCCGTGAGGATCTCGATCACTCGCGCGGGGTCCGCCAGGATGACGTTCTCGGTGACCTCGAGGATCAGCCGCTGCGGCGGGACGCCGTGGCGCGTGAGCAGCTCCTGGACGTCGCGCGGCAGCTTCGTGTCGAGCAGGTTCGGCACGGACAGGTTCACGGCGACGCTGAGGTCCAGGCCCTCGTCGCGCCAGCGCCGGCTCTGGGCGAGCGCGTTGTCGAGCACGCACAGGGTCAGCGGGCGCATGAGCGTGGTCCGCTCGGCGAGCGGGATGAACTGCATCGGCCCGAGCAGCCCCCGCGTCGGGTGACGCCAGCGGACCAGCGCCTCGACGCCGTGGACCTCGTCGGACTCCAGGTCGAGCTTGGGCTGGTAGTGCAGCTCGAGCTCGTTCTCGTCGATCGCGCGGCGCAGGTCGCCCATGAGCTGCAGGCGGTCGCGGCTGTGGAGGTCGCGCGCCGCGATGTAGATCTCCCAGCCGCTCTGCGAATCCTTGGCCTGGTACATCGCGACGTCCGCCCGCCGGACGAGCGTGTCACCGTCGTCGGCGTGGTCGGGGAAGGAGGCGATGCCGATGCTGGCGGCCACGTGGAGGGTGAGGCCGCGGATCGTGAACGGCTCGTCGAGGATCGCCTGGATGCGCTCCACGATGGCGACTGCCGCGGTGCAGTCGGAGCCCGGAAGCAGCACCGCGAACTCGTCTCCGCCCAGGCGCGCCAGCGTGTCGCCGGCGCGCAGCCCGTCCAGCAGGCGCGGGCCGATCTGCTGCAGCAGCAGGTCGCCGGCGTGGTGACCGAGCGTGTCGTTGAGCTCCTTGAACCCGTCCAGGTCGGCCACGAGCAGCGTCAGCGGCGAACCCTCCGCCTGGGCGGTCGCAAGCTCTTGGCGCAGGCGCTCGTAGAAGTAGCGCCGGTTGGGCAGCCCCGTCAGCTCGTCGGTCGTCGCCTGGCGGCGCGACTCCGCCAGCGACCGGACCTCGCGGAAGCTCAGCGCGAGGCGCAGCAGCGCCGCGAGGACGGTCAAGGTGGCACAGGCCAGAGCGGCGACGTTGATCTCCTCGAGGTTGCCGTAGACGAGCACGCCGACCGAGGTGAGGGTCAGGACGAAGGGCAGCGGGACGGCCAGGACCGGCCAGTTGCCGCGCCGGTGCGTTGCGACGCGCGGCGGCCGCTGCCAGGCGGCGATCGCGATGAGCACCATGCCCGCCGGCCAGATCGAGTCCAGCCAGCTGCCCTCGACGAACGCGCCGCGCGCGACGAGGTAGAGGTAGAAGCTGTCGGCGATCGCGAAGAGCAGCAGGCCACCGCCGATCAGCCCCCACGCGCGCCCGGGCTGCCAGGAGGTCAGGGCGAAGCCGCCGACCACCAGCGCGATGAGCAGCAGGTCGCCCAGCGGGTACGCGAGGTTCGTCGCGACCACCGCGGTGCTGCCGCTGGTGTCGGTGACGACCGCGGGGATCAGGAAGGCCGCCCCGATCGCGCTCACGGCGAGCATCGCGATGACCCCGTCGAGCCAGACGCTGCGGCCGAGCCCGCGCACGCGCGGTGCCGCGAGCAGCATGAGGGCGACGTAGCAGGCCGGGTAGAAGCCGAGGTAGAGGGCGTCCGCGACGGACGGGTACGGCGGCGCGTCCATGCTCTTGAGGAACACGCTCCAGTAGATCGAGCCGCCGGCCCACAGGAGCATGCCGGTCCCCATGAACGCCCAGGCCCTGCGCTCGGTGTCGCCGCAGCAGGCGCGCATGATGCACACGACGGCGGCGAGGATCGGCAGGCCGCTGAAGACGTAGGTCCTGAAGAAGCCCTGCGCCCCGAGGCCGGCGTCCGTCAGCACATATGCGAAGTACACGGCCCACAGCCCGACCAGCGCGACCGCCGCGCCGCGCACGATGCGAGCGCGGCGACCGCTGAGCGCGGAGCACGCGAGCGGTAGGGCTCGGCCGATGGCGGCACAGGTGATCTTCGGGAGCACGTCATGGCTATCGACCCCGGCGTGCGCTCCTTGAGCCCGCCGGCGTTCGGCCGCCCTCCGTCTCACATGGCTACCCGGGGAGACGCCCGGCGAGGAACAGCAGGCTCTCGTAGCCGGGGTTGGAGTCCGGGTCCTCGGCGGCCACCGACCGCACCTCGACGTCCCGCAGCTGGATTCCCGCGCGCTCGAGGTAGGCCAGGACGGACTCCTCGTCGACGCCGAATGCGGGGAAGTCGCGCTGCTGGATCGTGTAGCCCGACGAACGGCAGATGAAGGACGTCAGCAGCGTCGCCCCGGGACGCCCGAGCTGGCCCAGCTTCCCGAGGAACGCGACCAGGTCGGCCTCGTCGTCGGTCGCCGACTCCGCGAAGAAGTGGCACGACACGACGTCGTAGCTGCGCCGCCACGCCCGCGGCACCTCGTTGTGCCAGTCGAAGCCGGCGAGCTCCCACGTGGAGGCGCGCAGGGCGCGCGCGACCGCGTCGGCGTCGACACCGGCTTCCTCGCTGAGGTAGCGCAGCAGCGGGGCGTAGTCGAACTGGGACGGATCGTCCTGCAGCCAGCACTCGACCTCGCGCAGGTTCTTCCACCCGATGTCGGTGAACGTGAGGTGCTCGAACGGCCGGCCGCGACCCGCCATGAGCGACATGACCGAGTAGAGGGAGGGGCCGCCGGCGACCTCGATGACCGTGTCGGTCGGCACGTCGCGCGTCGACAGGTAGTCGGTGATCGAGCGCACGAACGCCGCGTTCTCGGGCCCCACGGTGCCGTAGTACTTCTCCAGGTAGCCGCGAGCGGGAAACTCGTAGAAGGGGGATGCGTTGGTCATGGATGTCCTTGAGGGTTGGGTTGTCTACGACTGGCGGACGACGCGGACCGCTCCGCTGGGCTCGTCCCACGTCCCGCGGAGCGGGCAGCCCCGGAGGGTCATCTCGAGCAGGTACCGGACGACCGGCTCGGTGAGCCGCTCGCCGGGCAGCACGTTGGCGACGCCCGGCGGGTAGGCGGCGATCGAGTCGGCGCTGATGCGACCGACGGCATCGCGGAGCGCGAGCACGTCGTGCGGAGCGAAGAAGGCGTCGCGCGGCGAGAGCGCGTACTCCCCGAAGCAGGCCGCCGGCGGCCGTGACGCCGCGCGTGCCGCCGCCGGGCGCGCGGTGCCGAGCACCACGCGCAACGCCTCGGCGAGGCGCCGGCCTTCGGCCAGCAGGGGCTCACCGATCCCGACATGCGCGATCAGGACGCGGTCGGTGATGAGCTCCAGATTGATGTCCGCCGTGCGGAGCAGGTCGCCCGCGACGAGGTGCCCGTCGATGCCCGTGGCCCGCACGTCGATCGCCAGGCGCAGCGGGTCGAAGGCGGCGACGCCGTGGCGCCCGACGAGCTCGTCGCCGAGCACGCTGACGCCGCACCTGTCGCGGATCTCCCGCTTGACGGCGTCCATCTCGGCCAGCCGCGCGTCGAGGAGCTCGGCCCCCCGCTCGTCGACGTGCGCGCGGGCGGCGTCGAGCGAACCGAGCAGCAGCGAGCTCGGGCTCGTGCTGCGCACGAGCCGCAGCGCCCGCGAGATGCCGGCTTCGCCGAGCTGGCGCGGGCAGTGCGGGCCCAGGTGCAGCATCGCGGACTGCGTCAGGCTGCCGATCAGCTTGTGCGTCCCGGAGATCACGGCGTCCGCGCCGGCGGCGAGCGCATCCTGCGGGAGGCGGTCGTGGAAGCGGAAGTGTGCTCCCCAGGCCTCATCGACGACGAGCGCGACGCCGCGCTCGCGGCAGACGCTCGCCAGGCCGTGGACGTCGGCGGCGGCGCCGAAGTACGTCGGGCTGACGACGAACGCGGCGACGGCGTCCGGCGTGCGGTCGAGCGTGTCGGCGAGCTCGTGCGGCGCGACGCAGTGAGCGACGCCGAGGTCCTCGTCGAGTCCCGGGTGGACGAAGACCGGCCGCACGCCGCTGAGCACGAGCCCGTGGATCGTGCTCGCGTGGGCGTTGCGCTGCACGACCACGTCCCCGCCCGTCTGGGCGAGCGCGAGGCACAGCGCATGGCTGGCCTCGGAGGCCCCGTTGACGAGAAACCACGTCCGTCGCGCTCCCCACGTCGCCGCCGCGAGCCGCTCGGCACGCTCCAGCGCGGACTCGCCCACGTCGATGTCGATGCCCTCGATGCACGAGGGCACGTCCAGCCTCAATCCGCTTCCGAGCGCCTGCACCAGCTGCGCCGGGGCACCCGCCCCGCCCTTGTGGCCGGGGACGTGGTAGCGGGCGGGCCGGCGGTCGGCATAGCGCTGGAGCGCCTCGAGATACGGCGCGCCCGCGGTGGTGGGAGACGCCTGCGAGACGCCGAGCTCGGGGGGCGAGATGGTCGTTGGGGACATGGCGTCGGTAACGCCACATCACGTCTTCGTCCTGAGTTACAAAATTTGTCGGAAAGTGCGACCTTTCTGGCGCCGCTTCCCGCATTTGTGGATGCTTAGAATTCCAGTGATTTACGATTTTGCATAAAAAATCTGACGGTGGTCCGGGCGGGCGGGGTCGGCCGATCGTCGAGTCGAGCGGTGCTCTGCGCGAGCGGATGGACGCGGCGGCGGCGCGCAGCGCGTGCATGTGACCCGGCGCGCGACGACTGCTCGCACGGATCGGACGAAGTGCACGACATACGTGCAGAACCGCGATGGCGACCCAGCGCGGCCGCCCGGGCCGCAGGCGTGCATGACGCCCGCCGCGCCGCGCGCCCAGACGCAGTCGCCCCGGCGCTACGGCCTCCCGTCACCGCCGCAGGTG
>DASWQM010000142.1:0-6741 GCA_036403675.1 Solirubrobacteraceae bacterium
GCCGGGACGGCGCTCGCCGTGGCCTTCCCCGTCGCCTGGCCGGCGGCGCCCGGGCTTGCGCTGGCCGGCTCGCTCGTCGGGCTGCGCGCGTACCGCGCGGCCGGGGTGCGACTGGCGGGCGAGATCCTCGTCATCCGCGAATCGCGGCTCGCGCGCCGGACGCTGCTCGCGCGCCGCCACCGCCTCCAGGCGCATCGGCTCGCGCGCACGCCGCTGCAGGCACGGGCGCGGCTCGCCGATCTCGGCGTGACCGTCGGCTCGGGCGGCGGCGGCCGCGCGCGTCATCTCGAGGCCGCGACGGCGGAGGCCGCGTTCGCCGCGCTGCGACGTTAAGCAGCGCTTCGGGGCGAAATCTTGTCCGTCTGGCCGAACGCTGGATCGCCGGGCGTTGGTAAGTAAGGGGTCATGTGCGGATTCGCGGGCGAATACGCGACACGTCGATCTCCTGACCGCGGCGCCGTCGAGCGCATGGCCGCGACGATGACCGACCGCGGTCCCGATGGCGCGGGCGCATGGTCCCTGGGGCCCGTGACGCTGGCTCATCGGCGGCTGAAGGTCATCGACCTGTCGAGCAAGGGCGACCAGCCGATGGTCGATGCGCAGCTCGGATTGACGATCGTCTTCAACGGTTGCATCTACAACTATCGCGAGCTTCGCCGCGAGCTCGAGCGCGAGGGCCACCGCTTCGTGTCGACGAGCGACAGCGAGGTCATCTTGAAGGCCCACGGCCAGTGGGGCCCTCGCTGCGTCGAACGCTTCGCCGGGATGTTCGCGTTCGCGATCTACGAGCACGACTCCGGCCGCCTCGTCCTCGCGCGCGACCGGCTCGGCATCAAGCCGCTCTATCTCACCGAGGTCTCCGGCGGAGCGCTGCGGTTCGCCTCGACGCTGCCGGCCCTGCTCGCCGGTGGCGGGTTCAGCACCGCCCTCGACCCGATCGCGCTGCACCAGTACCTGAGCTGGCACTCGGTCGTGCCCCCGCCGCGCACGATCCTCGCGGGCGTGCGCAAGCTGCCACCGGCGACAGTGATGACCGTCGATGCCGACGGGCGCCGCAGCCGCGAGACCTATTGGCGCGCGGAGTTCGGCCGCCGCGACGAGCACGCGGGCTGGGACGAGCGCGATTGGTCGGCGGCGGTCCTGGCCGCGCTGCGAACCGCCGTCGACCGGCGGATGGTGGCCGACGTCCCGGTCGGGGTGCTGCTGTCGGGCGGCCTGGACTCGAGCCTCATCGTCGCCCTGCTCGCCGAGGGCGGTCAGCGCGGCCTGGCGACGTTCAGCGTGGGGTTCGACGGGGTCGGTGACCGCGAGGGCGACGAGTTCCGCTTTTCGGACGCGATCGCCAGGGACTTCGACACCGACCATCACCAGATCCACGTTCGCGTAGAGCGCATGCTGCCCGCGCTCGACGGGGCGATCGGGGCGATGAGCGAGCCGATGGTCTCCCACGACGCCGTCGCGTTCTACCTCCTGGCGGAGGAGGTCGCCAAGTCGCACAAGGTCGTCCAGTCGGGGCAGGGCGCCGACGAGGTCTTTGCCGGCTACTCGTGGTATCCGCCGCTCGCGGACGCCGACGGCAGCGGCGCCGACGCCTACCATGCGGAGTTCTTCGACCGCTCGCACTCCGAGATCGCGGACACGCTCCAGACGCCGTATCTGCTCGACGCCGATCCGAGCCGGGCGTTCCTCGACGAGCAGTTCGAGCGGCCTCGAGCGGATGAGCCGCTGGACCGCGCCCTGCGGCTGGATACCGAGGTCATGCTCGTCGACGATCCCGTCAAGCGTGTCGACAACATGACGATGGCGTGGGGCCTCGAGGCCCGCACGCCGTTCCTCGATCACGAGCTCGTCGAGCTCGCCGCCGCGTGCCCGCCCGAGCTGAAGCTCGCCGGCGGCGGGAAGGGCGTCCTCAAGGCGGCCGCCCGCGGCGTCGTGCCCGACTTCGTGATCGACCGCCCGAAGGGCTACTTCCCCGTACCGGCGCTCTCGCGACTGGAGGGAGCGACACTCGAGCTCGTCCGCGAAGCCTTGGACGCGCCCGCGGCGCGAGCCCGCGGGCTCTTTCGACGCGATCGCGTCGATCAGCTGCTCGCGCACTCGAACGATCACGTCACGACGCTTGGAGCCTCGAAGCTCTGGCAGCTCGCGCTGCTCGAGCTCTGGCTCAGCCGGCACGGAATTTGATCGAACGCTGAGGTTGCGGCTGGGTCGCTGTGGTTACATCAGCCGGTGCGATGGACCGCCTGTCTTTGTGTGACGCTGCTGACGTTGACGTTCGCGGCGTGTGGCGGAGGTGACGACCCGCCGCTGCCTGCCGAGCAGGTGCGCGTCGCGACGGGTCAGCGCGGCGGCGTCTACAGGGTGTATGGCAAGGCGCTTGCTGACCTCGTGAACAGGTATCTGCCGCCGCTGCGCGCGTCGGCGCAAGAAACCCAAGGCTCCGTCGAGAACCTGCAGCGGCTCGGCGACGGGCGTGCGGACGTCGCGTTCACCTTGGCCGACAGCGCCGCGCCGGCGCTTCGCGGGACGCGCCCGTTCTCACGACCGATCAGGCTTGCGGCGCTCGCGCACTTGTACGACGACTACGTGCAGGTCATCGCGCGGGCGAGCTCCCACCTGAAGACGATCACCGATCTTCACGGAAGGACCGTGTCAATCGGTCCGCCCCGGTCGGGTACGGCGCTGACTGCCACGCGCATCCTGGAGCTTCCCGGGCTGGGGCTGCGAGGAGCGCGTGCGCCGCGCATCCTGAGGCTTCCGCTGCGGGCGTCCGCCAACGCGCTGGCTGCCGGGCGGATCGACGCGTTCTTCTGGAGCGGCGGCCTGCCCACCAACGCCATCGTTGACCTCAAGCGCATGATGTTGAAGCGCAAGCAGCCGATCAGATGGCTCGCGCTGCCGGCGAGAACCGCGGAGCACCTGGATCCGAACCTGTACGCCGAGACGGTCATCCCGCAGTTCGTATACGGCCCCGAGGGCGCGGTGCGCACCGTCACGGCCGCGAACCTGCTCGTCGTGCGAAAGGACCTCCCGAATGCGGTGGCCTTCAGGCTCACCGGCCTGCTGTTCGAGCATCAAAGCGAACTGGAGCGCGCCCATCAGGAGGCACGGCGCCTCAACAAGGGTGCCGCGATCACGACGTATCCGCTCGACTTGCACCCGGGAGCTGCGCGCTGGTATCGAGAGAACCCGTAGCGACCGGCAGTCGCAACCGAACCGCCAGACCCGGCTCCGCGAGGTCGACGTCCAGCGTGGCGCCGGCGCCTCCGAGCAGGGCTTGCGCGGTCGCGAGGCCGAGACCGGTGCCGCGCACCGCGCGGTGATGCGCACTGCGCCAGAAGCGCTCGCCGACAGAGGCGAGATCCGCGGCGTCCAAGCCCGGTCCGTGGTCTCGCACGACAAGCTCGACGCCGGCGTCACGGACCTCGATCGCCACATCGATCGGAGCGCCCGGCGCGAACTTGCGGGCGTTGTCGAGCACCACGTCGAGCGCGTACTCGACGGCCTCCGGCGAGCTACGGCTCATCGCCTCCGCTGGAGCGTCGACGTGCACGACGTTGCCGGCGGTCGCCAGCGCCGGCGTCCAGGCGCCGAGCCGCTCCGCGGTCAGCGAGACGACATCGAAGTCGACGCGCTCGGACGCTGTCGCCTCGGCGCGGGCAAGCTCCAGCAGGCGATCGACCGTTCGTGCGAGCCTGTCGCTCTCGCTGAGCGCGAGTCCCAGGTCGCGCTCGCCACCGTCGTGCACCTTGTCGGCGAGTGCTTCCACACGCAGTCTCAGCGTCGCCAACGGGTTGCGCAGCTCGTGTGACGCGTCGGCGACGAACGCGCGCTGGCGCTGAAGCGCCGCGACGAGGTTGTCCGCCATCTGGTTGAACGCGCGGGCGAGCATGCGCAGCTCCGGCGGCCCGCCGCGCTCCGAAGCACGCGCGCCGAGGTCGCCGCCGGCGAGCCGACCCGCCGCCGCGTTCAGACCGTCGACCGGGCGCAGGACCCATCGCGCCAGCGGCAGCACGCAGAGCGCGGTCGTCAACATCAGCACCGCGAGGCCCGCCGCCGCAAGCTCGGCAATGCGGAGCAGCACCTTGTCGGCCACCGCGCCGGTCGGAACTTGGAAGACGATGGCCCCAATCGGCGGACCGCGCGTGCCGATCGTCTCACCCACGGTCATCGGCTTGCGTCGCCAGGGCCACACCCTTGGGGGCAACGGGCGATTCGCGAAGAAGTCGTCCGGCGCCGCGCCGGTCGTGGCTGAACCGTTCGGAGACTGCAGCACCGACTGCTTGTTGCTGTTGAAGACCGTTACCGTCACGCCGGTGAGGCGGGTGAGTTGCCGCAGGTCGTGATCTATCGCTGCCCGCCCGCGCTTGCTTCTGAGGTATGGCTCGACGAGCCCCGCGTAGTGCTCCGCCTCGCCGAGCTGTGCGATGAAGAGCCTCTGTGTGAGGTCGCCCGCATACGTCTGCGCGAGCGGCACCTCGAGCGCCGCGAGCAATGCGGTCAACAGCGGCAGCAGCACGACGAGCAGGCGGCGCCTCATCGGTCGTCCACCCCGCCCGGAGGAGTGGCGGCCAGGCGGTAGCCGATGCCGCGGACGGTCTGGATCAGCTCCCCGCGGCCGAGCTTCGCCCGCAGCGTCGCGATGTGGACGTCCAGCGTGCGTGACAGCGCCGCGTAGTCGCTCTGCCAGACGTCGAGCAGCAGGCGCTGGCGGTCGACGGCGCATCCGGGGGCGCGCGCGAGCGCGGCCAGCAGATCGAACTCCTTCGGCGTGAGCGCCACCGGCGCGCCGGCGACTTCGACGGCGCGCGCGCCGAGATCGATCGTCAGATCGCCGATCACGACGGGGGCGGCGGGAGGCGCCGCCGGAGCCCGCCGCATCACCGCTTCGACGCGTGCCAGCAGTTCCGCGAGCGCGAACGGCTTGACGACGTAGTCGTCGGCGCCGCCACGCAACCCCTGAACGCGCGACGACAGGTCTCCGCTCGCGGTCACGACGATCACGGGGACCGTGAACTCACGACAGATGCGCGCGCACAGCCCGAGGCCGTCACCGTCGGGCAGACCCAGATCGAGCAGCACCAGATCGGGGGGCTGCGCTGCGCCGAGCGCAGCGAGCGCGTCGCGGCCGCGGGCGACGCGGCTCGTCCGGTATCCGCGAGCGCCGAGGCCGTCGCTCAGAGCGGATGCGAACGCGTCGTCATCCTCGACTAGCAGAATCCGCATCCTCAACCTCAGGGTTCGGTCAAACTCGCCGTCCCAGCCTAGGCGAGCGCCGCCGCCGAAGCTAGCGTGCTCACTGTTTTCTGCAGTGCGCAGCGCAGTACCTATAAGTGCTCGCCAAGCTCAAGGACGATGATGACCACGCGCTCTCATGACATCGCAGAGGAGCTGAAGCGCGTCCTGCGTCTGGCGGGGCGCGATCCGGAGGCGCTCGAGGGCGGACTTCCAGCGCTGTCGGCGTTGCATCGGGTCACAGCGGCAGGCGAGCTCGACGAGCCCGCGCGCGTGCACTTCATCCTGTACCGGCTGATCCCCGAGTACCTCGAGCGGCTGCCGGACGGACGCGACTGCCGCGCGATTCGCGAGCTCTTGACGTGGGAGGACGGCGACGGCGAGCTCCAGTCGCTCACGACGCGCTACCACAAGGCTGCGGCGCACCTCTTCCACGCGGCCAGCGACTTCGGCCGCCGCCAGGAGCCGCGATTGCTGCTCGAGTGCGCGCGTCGCTTCATCGCGCTGGACCAGGAGGATCGCCTCGGCAGCCGGCCCGCGGTGAGCGCCGAGTGCCACCTGGCGGTCGACGATCCGTGCGGCGGTGTCGTCCGCGTGCATCCGAACCTCGACTACCACCTGCTGGTGGAGTACATGACCGACGCTCGGGAGATCGTGATCCAGAACACGTGGATCCCGGGGCTCGACATCCTCGCCGATGCGCTCATCGACGCGCTCGCACGGGGCGCGTCGGTCTCCATCCTCATGCTGCATCCGGACTCGGAGATCGCGCGGCTTCGCAGCCACGCGCTGCAGGGATCGACGGCGGAAGGCTTCCGCCAGGACCGCGTCGGGCCCGGGGTCCGGCATTGCCTGGACGTCCTGGCGGCAGTGTCACGCACGGTCGACGACGACGACCGATCGGGCCTCCAGGTCCGGCTCTACGACTCCCTGCCCTCGATCTCGGTCTATCGCATGGATGACCGTGCGTTCGTCAGCTTCTTCCTGCACCGCCAGCTCGTCGTCAGGTCGGTCCAGATCGAGGTCGTGGGGCAGGAATCGGTCATGGGGCGGCTCGTCGCGCGCGAGCTCGAGACGCTGTGGAACCTCGGGCGCAGCGTCGACGACATCACGCTGTGGCACAGCGAGACGCGCGACACGCGCCGGCGCCTGCGGAAGATCGACGCCAAGCAGCCGGCGGAGGCCGCGACCGCGTGAGACCCGTCCAGCCCTTCGCGGCAAGCCCGAGCCGCGCCCACTCGCTCGCGAGCAGCGCCGCGAGCTCGCGCAGCGCCAGGTCCCATGCGCCGGCGCGCTCGCTCCAGGTCAGCTCGCCGGCGGCCAGCCGCTCCGCGTGCCGCGGATCGTCGTGGACGGCGATGAGCCCGCGCGCTCGGGATCTCGTGCTCGAGCCAGCCGACGTCCTGCCCGCTTGCGGGGATGCGGTTGACGACGAGGATCGCGGGCGGCGCCCGGGCGGTGAGCAGCGACCACGACGTGTCCGAGACGCCGCACGTGTCGTGCAGC
>DASWQM010000143.1:0-6916 GCA_036403675.1 Solirubrobacteraceae bacterium
GGCACGCGCGAGCTCGAGCAGCTCGGCCTCGCGCGCAGCGACGACGTCACGGCCGGCGAGGTCGTGCGCGTCCCCAAGGCCTATCCGATGTACGACCGCGACTACGCCGACCGCGTGGCGAGCATCCGCGGCTGGCTGGACGGCATCGAGAACCTGCAGCAGGTGGGGCGCAACGGCCTGCACCGCTACAACAACTCCGACCACTCGATGCTCACGGCGCTGCGCGCGGTCGACAATTTCCTGACAGGCGCGGGTCATGACATCTGGGCGGTCAACGCCGACAGCGTGTACCACGAGGAGCAGACGTCCGACGAGCAGCCCTACCGCTCGGCGCCCACGACGCCGTCGATGCGCGAGCCGCTCCGCGGAGAGACGTGAACGCGGCCCGGGCCCGCCTCGCGCGCTATGCGCCCGTGCTGGTGTCGGCGCCGGCGCTGGCGGGCGCGGTCTGGTGGGGGAGCCGCCAGCAGGTCCCGGCGCTGCCCGCCGACGGCGTTGCCCTGCGGCTGCTGGCAGCCGCGCTGGGGCTGTACGCGCTCGCCATGCTCGTGCGCTGCGAACGCTGGCACCGGCTGCTCGTGCTCACGGGCGTGCCGAGCGCGCGGGCCGACGCCTACGGCCTCGTCGCGGTCGGCTACATGGCGAACAACACGCTCGTGGCGCGCGCCGGCGACGTCCTGAAGGTCGTGCTGACGGCGGGGCGCACCGGCGCGGGCGGTGTGCGCGTCGCCGGGCTGGCGGTCGGCGAGCGCGGCTTCGACGCGCTCGCGCTCGCCATCCTGTTCGTCGTGGCCGGGCTCCTGAGCCCCCGGCTCGGGTTCACGGGCTCCGACACCGTGCTGCGCGGCGCCGCGATCGCCGCTGTCGCCGCGCTTGCCCTCGCGACCGCGGCTGTGCTCGCCCGCCGGACGCGCATCGCGCTGGCGGTGCGCGGTCAGCTCGTCGCGGCGGCGCAGTCGATGCGGCCGCTCGCCGGGCGCGGCGGCCTCCAGCTGCTCGGGATGAGCCTCGCGCTGTGGCTCGCGGAGGCGGCCGTCTACCTCACCGTCGGACGGGCGGTCGACGTGCACCTCGACCTCCTCGCCTGCGTGCAGATCGTCACCCTCGTCAACCTCGTCGGCCTGATCCCCGCGGCGCCCGCCAACCTCGGCACGTTCGACGCGGCCGTGCTCTTCGCGACGCGGCGGCTGACGTCCGGCAGCGCGCTAGCCTACGTCCTCGTGCTGCGGCTCGTGCTCTTCGTGCCGATCACGCTGATCGGGCTCGTCGTCCTCGTCACCCGACACGGCGGGCTCGGCCGCCTCCGCACGTTGCGCCCGCTCAGCAGCCGGGCATGACCGCCGAGGCGACGGCTGGGCCCGCGGCCACGCCGCTGCTCGTCGCGCGCCTGCGGACGGCGGGCTTCCTGCTCGCGATGGCGGCCCTCACCGGGCTCGCGATCGTCCTGCGCAACCGCGGTCTCGGCGCGCCGTTGTGGATCGACGAGGGCCTGTCGGTCGGCATCGCGTCGCATCCACTCGGGGAGATCCCCGGCCTGCTGGCGCTCGACGGGTCCCCGCCGCTGTACTACGTGCTGCTGCACCTCTGGATGGGCGTCGCCGGCGACTCCGTGCGGGCGGTCCACCTGCTCTCGGTCGTGTTCGCGGTGCTCGCCGTCCCCGCGGCCGGATGGGCGGTGCTGCCGGTCTTCGGCGAGCGCGGGGCGCTGGGGGCGGCGGCGCTCGTGGCGGTGTCGCCGTTCGTCGGCTTCTACGCCGACGAGGGCCGGATGTACTCGCTTCTGTTCCTGCTCGGCATCGTCGCCAGCGGCGCGCTGATGCGCGCCTTCGTGCTGCGCCGCCGGCGCTGGGCGATCGGCTCGGCGCTGCTCATCGCGGCGCTGCTCTACACCCACGCCTGGGGAGCGTTCTTTGCTGCCGCCGCCGGCATCGCCGCGATCGCGCTGCTCGCGTTCACACCCGACCGCCGCGCGTTCCTCGCCGACCTCTTGGTCGCTTTCGGCGGGGCGGCGCTGCTGTTCGCGCCGTGGCTGCCGACCGCGCTGGAGCAGTCGCGCCACACGGCCGCGCCGTGGTCGCACGCGCCGTCCGGCAACTCGCTGTCGCGGGCCCTCACGCGGCTGCTCGGCGGCATCTCGCCCGAGTGGGTGCTGCTCGTCGCGGGCGGCGCCGGCGCGCTGCTCATGCTGTGGCGCGGCGGGGCGGCGCAGCGGCGCGCCATCCTGACGCTGATCGCGTTCGCCGGCGGGACGCTCATGCTCGGCTACGTGGCGTCGCGCGTCGTCACGCCGGCCTGGTCGGTTCGCTACTTCGTCATCGTCCTCGCGCCGCTGCTGCTCGGGCTCGGCGCCGCGCTCGGGCGCCTGAGCGTCGTCGGCCTCGCCGCGATCGCCGTCGTCGCGCTGACGATGTGGAACGGCAAGCCGAACGTCCACCAGCTCGAGCACAAGAGCAACGTCGCGCACGTGGCGACGACGTTCGCATCCCAGCTGCCACGCGGTTCGATCGTGTTCTCCGAGCAGCCCGAGCAGGTGGCGGTGCTGCGCTACTACCTTCCCCCCGGGCTGCGCTACGTGACCCCGCTTGGGCCGGTGCCCGACCCCGGGGTCATGGACTGGCGCGACGCGATGCACCGCATGCGCGCAGCGCGCTACCAGCACACGCTCGGACGGGTCGCGCGGTCCCTGAAGCCGGGTCAGCGCCTGCTGGTCGTGGAGGCGCGGTTCGGCCACACCACGGCGCCGTGGACGCGAGCAATCCATGTGATCGCGCGCAGCTGGACGCCGCGCCTGCTTCGCGACCGCCATCTGCGCCTGCTGGGCCACGTGAGCCCGCTGCGCTTCAGCAACCGCGCGACCGTCGCCGGGCTGCTGTTCGTCCGGGGAGCGCGCGGCACCGCCACGGTCAGCGTCCGGCCGAACGCGCGCGGGCGCATGATCGGGCCGTCGGCGCTCGGGCTGTCGATCGAGTGGGACAGCGTCGGGGCCTACACCGGCCCGCCCGGGCACCGGCGCACGGCGCTCGTGCGGATGCTGGCGGGCGTCGCCCACGCGGCGCACAGCCCGCTCGCGCTGCGCATCGGCGGCGATAGCGGTGACCAGGCGTGGTGGAACCCCGGCGGGCGCCGCCGCCCGGCGACGGTCCTGCAGAACGTCACGCCGCGCACGCTCGGCGACGTGGCGTGGCTGGCCCGCGCGCTGCACGCGCCGGTCACGCTCGGCCTGAACCTCGCGCACGGCGACCCCGCCAACGCGCTGGCGCTCGTTCGCGCCGCGCGGCGGCGCCTGCCCGCGGGCGCGCTGGAGGCCGTCGAGATCGGCAACGAGCCGGACCTCTACACACGCGCCCACACGTTCCGCGTCCCCGGCCACGTGCACCGGCGCCTGCGCAAGTACGACCGCTACGGCGCCGCCCGCTGGATGCAGGACACCGCGCGCTACCTCGGGGTCCTTCGCGGCGGTCTCGGTCCGGGCCCGCTCCTGTCGGTCGCCGGCTTCGCGGGATCCGGTTGGTGGCCGACGCTGGACCACGCCCTGGGCGGCCCGCTCCGCGGCGCCGACGTCGTCTCGGCCCACCTCTACGCGCTGCCGTCGTGCAGCGTCCCCACGCCGCGCCTGTGGTGGCTGGTCAGCCCCGCCTCATCGCGCGGACGCGTTGGGACGCTCGCGCCGCTGGCCCGGATCGCGCGCCGCCGCCACCGGCCGCTGCGCGTGACCGAGGTGAACTCGGCGGCGTGCGGCGGGCGCGCCGGCTTCAGCGAGCGCTTCGGCTCGGCGCTGTGGCTGGCCGACACGCTGTTCGCGTTGCAGAGCCGCGGGGTGCAGCAGGCGGACGTCCACACCTGGCAGCACGCGCGCTACGCACCGTTCACGATCCGCGGCAACCGTGTTGTCGCCCGGCCCGGGCTCGTCGGGATGCGCGCGTTCGCGCGCGCGGCGCCCACCGGCAGCCACCTCGTGAACGCATCGGTCACAAGCTCCGGCGGGCTGCGATCCTGGGCGACCGCCGACGCGCACGGAACGACGCGCGTTGCCCTCATCGCCCCGTTCGCCGTGCGAGCCCGCGTCCGGATCGCCGGGCGGGCGGCGTGCGCGACCCTGTGGCAGGCACGCGCCGGGCACGGTGTGACCCGGCGGCGCCTATGCGCGCCCTACCGGCTGCGGCTGCCGGCCCGCTCGCTCGCGGTGCTGACCGTCCCCGGCGGCTGACGCCGCCGCTCACAGCCCGTCACGTCCTATAGACGCCGAGTTGGCGCAGTAACCCAATTACTGGAGTTTGTCTTCTGAGACAGCGCGGTACAGCCGCCCCAACCTAGTCCGGTGACACGAAGGTGGGGAGTCTGCTGTATGACCGAGCAACGGCTGAAGCTGCAATCGGGACCGCCCGAGCACGTCGTCTCCGACGCGGAGGATCGGGCGGCCGCGCCCCCGGCGCACGACGAGCAATCGACCGCCGAGGGCGCGAAGGACAAGGCGCAGGCGGCCGCGTCGAGTGCGAAGGAGACGGCGCAGGAGGTCGCGGGGCCGGCGAGGGAGAAGGCGCGCGACGTCGCCGGCCAGGCCAAGCAGCACGCCCAGGCCGCGGCCGAGCAGGCGAAGGGCAAGGCGACCGCGCAGGTCGACCAGCGCTCCACGCAGATCGGCGGGCAGATCGGGGCCCAGGGCCAGTCGCTGGACGGCGTCGCGGAGGAGCTGCGCAGGCAGGGCAAGGACGGCCCGGCGAAGATCGCCGAGCAGGCGGGCGAGCGCGTGAAGAGCGTCGGGAGCTACCTCGAGCAGGCCGACGGCGAATCGCTCGTCCAGGCGGCCGCCGACGCGGCGCGCGAGAACCCGGCCGCGGCCGCCGCCGCGGGCGCGGCGGTCGGATTCGCGGCCGGACGGCTGCTGAAGGCGTCACTCGGCGACGACTCCCCGGAGGAGGATGAGGCGCGCGGTCCGGCCGGCGGAGGCGCATGACGATGGCGCCTCAGGCTGTGGATTGGGAAGGGCGGCCGCTGCTGGATCGTGACGGCGACAGGATCGGCACGATCGAGGAGATCTACCTCGTCGAGGACACAGGCCGCCCGGAGTGGGCGCTCGTGAAGCTGGGCCGGCTCGGAAGCCGCGCACGGCTCGTGCCGCTCGCCGGGGCCGACCCCGTTGCCGAGGGCATCCGGTCCGCGTACGAGAAGTCCGTCGTGACCGGCGCGCCGCGGATCGACACCGACGACGAGCCGTCCGAGGACGAGGTGGCTGCCGTCTACCGCCACTACGGCATCGCGTACGGCGACGATGGCAACGGGCGTGAAGCATCGACGTCCGGCAACGGCGTCGCGCGGGCCGGGCCGGAGATGCTCGATCGGACCGCGGCGCTCGCCTCCGACAAGCGTGACGAGCCGGTGTCGGACCTGCTCAAGCAGGTGTCTGACGAGGCCCAGACGCTCGTGCGCCAGGAGATCAGGCTGGCGAAGGCCGAGATGGCCGGGAAGGGCAAGGAGATCGGCGTCGGCGCGGGCATGGTCGGCGGTGCCGGCTACACGCTGCATCTCGCCGGCCTGGGGCTGATGCTGTGCCTCATCTTCGCGCTGGCGACGGCGATGGCCGCGTGGCTTGCGGCGTTGATCGTGACGGTCGTCTTCACGGCCGTCGCGGGTGTGCTGGCGCTCGCCGGCAAGAAGCGCATTCAGAAGGCGACTCCGCCGGTTCCGCAGGAGACGATCGAGTCGGTCAAGCAGACGATCGAGACCGTGAAGGAGGAGGCCAAATGGGGCCTGGGGCAGACGAGGTAGACGACATCCGCCGTCAGATCGAGATCTCGCGCCAGAACCTCGGTGAGGCAGTCGGCGCGCTGGCCTACAAGGCCGACATCAAGAACCGTGGCAAGGAGGTCCTCGACGACAAGAAGGAGGCGATCATGGAGAAGGTCGATGAGCTGAAGTCCAAGGTGACGGGTGACGGCGGTGTGGCCGACACGGTGAAGGGCAAGCTGCCGGCCGGTGAGGACGTGTCGGAGAAGGTCGACGCGCTGAAGGCCAAGCTGCCTGACTCCACGCCGTCGGCCGAGGACGTCAAGGCCAAGGCCCAACACGCCGCGGGGTTGGCGCACGATCATCCGGTCGCAGTCGCGGCGGGCGCTGCGGCGGCCGGGCTTGCGGTCGGACTGGCGTTGCCGGAGACCGAGCTCGAGCGCGAGAAGCTCGCACCGACGGCGCAGAAGGTGCGCGAGCAGGTGCAGTCGCGCGCGCAGGAGGTCGTCGAGCAGGTCAAGGAGGGCGCCAAGGACGCGCTCTCGAGCACCGCCGACGCGGTCCGCCAGGCCGGCCGGCAGCATGGCGGCAAGGCCGCCGAGATCGCCGACAAGGCCGCCGACAAGGCAGAAGAGAAGCTGTGACACCGCCGGCCGACACCGCCATCGACTGGTAGGGCCAGACGATCCTCGATCGCGCCGGCGACAAGCTCGGCACGATCGAGGAGATCTACCTCGTCGAGGAGAGGCGCGCTGTTCGTCGTCGCGCAGGCGCGATCTGGTCGCCCGTAGGGGTGTGACGGATCGAGCCCTGGGGTGGCCCGCGCGGCGGCCGCGGCGGCCGCATGATGCTCGGCATGCAGCGCGTCCTGTTGACCAGCCTGCTCGCCACGGCGGCACTGGCGCTGCCCGCGACCGCGTCTGCCGCCGACACGGTTGTCGTGTCCGATCCCTCCGCACAGCAGCTCACGGCGCTCGACGGCACGATCGTCTGGGTGAGCGGCGCGTTCGGCCACCAGAAGCTCATGCGGCGCACGCCCGACGGCGTCGTCGCGCCGGTCAAGGGCGCGCGGCAGGCGCGCTCCTATCGCTCGATCGACCTCGGCCACGACAGCGACGGCGCGCTGCGGCTGACCTACCTGCGCTGTGACTCGGGCAGCTCCTGCAAGGCACTCTGGAACGACCTCGACGGC
>DASWQM010000144.1:0-19783 GCA_036403675.1 Solirubrobacteraceae bacterium
GGCGTGGCGCGAACTCGAAGACCTCGGGCGTCTCGTCGATGAACCGCGTCGTGACGTCGCCGGCCAGGAAGCGGGGGTGGGTGATCAGGGCGTTGAGGAAGAGAAGGTTCGTCTTGACCCCGCGGATGCGGTACTCGCGCAGCGCGCGGCTCATCCGCGCCGTGACCTCCTCGGGCGTCGGCGCCCACGCGGTGATCTTCTCCAGGAGCGAGTCGTAGTACGGCGTCACCACGGCGCCGACGTGCGACGTGCCGCCGTCCAGGCGGATGCCGAACCCGGTCGCCTCGCGCTTGGTGATGATGCGCCCGTAGTCGGGGATTAACTCGTTCTCGGCGTCCTCGGTGGTCACGCGGCACTGCATCGCGTGGCCGTGCAGGCGGATGTCGGCCTGTGCCGGGACGCCGCTCTCCGGGGTGCCGATGCGGGCGCCTTCGGCGACACGGATCTGCGCCTTGACGAGGTCGACGCCGGTGACCACCTCGGTCACCGTGTGCTCGACCTGGATGCGCGGGTTGACCTCGATGAAGAAGAAGCGTCCGCTGTCGATGTCCTGCAGGAACTCGACCGTGCCCGCGTTGCGGTAGCCGGCCTCCGTCGCGAGTCGCACGGCGGCCTGACAGAGCTGGTCGCGGATCTCGGGGTCGAGCGCCACCGCCGGCGCCCGCTCGACCACCTTCTGATGGCGCCGCTGGATCGTGCAGTCGCGCTCGTAGAGGTGCACCACCTCGCCCGATTCGTCGGCGAGGATCTGAACCTCGAGGTGACGTGCCCGCTCGACCAGGCGCTCGAGGAAGACGTCGTCGCGCCCGAAGGCGGCGAGCGCCTCCCGCCGCGCCGCGGCCACCTGCTCGACGAGTTCGCCGGGATCGGAGACCACGCGCATGCCGCGCCCGCCGCCACCCCAGCTCGCCTTGATCATCAGCGGGTAGCCGACCTCCTCGGCGAGCCGCTGGACCTCGCGCTCGTCGTCGGGCAGCGGGCCCGTGGCGGGCATGACCGGCACGCCCGCCTGCTCGGCCACTGCGCGGGCGGACACCTTGTCGCCCAGCCGCTCCATGACGTCCGCGGGCGGGCCGATCCAGAGGATCCCCTCGGCAGCGCAGGCGGCGGCCAGGTCGGGGTTCTCGGAGAGGAAGCCGTAGCCCGGGTGGATGGCGTCCACGCCGGCGTCGCGCGCCACGCGCACGATCTCCTCGATCCCGAGGTACGCCTGCAGCGGCTCCTTGCCGCGACCGACGAGGTAGGCCTCGTCGGCCTTGAAGCGATGCAGCGCGAAGCGGTCCTCGCGCGAGTAGATCGCCACGGTCTGCAGCCCGAGCTCCGCCGCGGCCCGCAGGATGCGGATGGCGATTTCACTGCGGTTGGCGACCAGCAGCTTCCGGATCTTCTGCGCCATCAGCGGCGAGGATACGTCCTCGGACCTACGTCAGCTCCTCCGCCAGCAGGTCCATGAGCAGCGCGTCGTGCCACGCACCGTCGGGGCCGCGCTCGTAGCGGCGCATGATGCCGACCGGCCGGAAGCCGATCGTGTGGTAGGCGCGGATCGCGCGGACGTTCGCGCACGCGGGATCGATCGTGAGCCGGTGATGGCCGCGCTCGTCGATGAGCCAGCGCGCGGCGAGGCGCAGGGCGTGCGGGCCCAGGCCCGCGCCCTGGTGCTCGGTCGCGAGGAAGATGTCGAGGCCGGCGTGGCGGTAGTCGGGCTCGTGCTCCTCATAGAAGCCGAGCCAGCCGGCGAGCGCGTCGTCAACCTCGACCGCGAACGCGAGCTGCTTGCGCGCGTCCTCCGCGAACGTCTCGGCGCTGCGGCTGTCGGAGTCGTCCGAGCCCCACCACTTGCGGACGGACGGCTGCTCGACGATCGTCTCGAGGTCGGTGGCATCGCGCTCCTCCAGCGGCCGCAGGGTCATCCGGCCGTCGCGCAGCGTGGGCAGCATCAGCCGACCTCCGGGCTGTCGGCCATGCGCTTGAGCGCGCGCGCGGACTCGCGGTCGACGGCGTCGTTCATCGCCATGCCGAAGACCGCCATCAGCGCCTCGGACGCCAGCGGATGCAGCCGCTCGAGCGCCTCCTGCACGGCGGGCCAGCCCTCGCTCGGGCGGCCGGCGCGCTCGAACGGCGTCCAGATCGTCTCGAGGAAGACGCCGACGTAGATCTCGGCGATGCGGTCGGCCTGCTCGCGCACGCGGGCGAGGATCTCCAGCGAGCGCTCGAGCGGGACGCCGAGCGCGAGCAGCTCTCGCCCCGCACGCGCCAAGCGCGGGCTCGGGAGCCGGTAGCGGCCGTCGGGGAGCTGGCGCACGAGCCCGAGCGCCAGCGCCCGCTGCAGGAGCGACGGGTCGGCCGTGCCCCACTCCGCGATGAGCTCGGCGACGCCCATCGTCGCCGGCTCCTCGTCGCCGAACGGCTGCGCGAGCGCCTGCTTGAAGCGCAGGACCTCGTTGCTGGAGCCGCCGGCGCTGTCGAGCAGCCGGCGGATGAGATCGAGGTTGAAGCCGTCGGCCTGCAGCTCCTGGATGAGCCTCAGGCGGGCGATGTGGTCGCGCCCGTAGTAGCCCGTGCGCCCGCGCACCTCGGGCGGCGGCAGGAGCCCCCGCGACTGGTGCGCACGGATGTTGCGCACGGTCATCCCGATGCGCCGCGCCAATTCGTCGATCGTGAGCTCGTCGTCATCGATCGGTGTCACGCTCTGTGACCTTACGGCCTGTGGACCTGAAGATTCTGCGATTAGCGCCTTAGGACGCATTGACATCCCTCCACGAGCGGAGTCTGATAGTCGCAGGTGTCCCCGGCGGTACCCCATTTCGAGCTCGAGGAGGAGCGTTCCGGCCCCGGGTTCCACGTCGTCAACGTCAGCGGCGAGATCCACGTCTCGACGGCGCCGAGCTTCCGGGAGCGGCTCAACGCCGTCATCGAGAGCGGTGAGACGACGCTCGTGCTCGACCTCAGCGCCGTCGACTTCATCGACTCGACGGGACTCAGCGTGCTGCTCAACGGCCTGCGGCTCGTCACCCAGCGCCACGGACGGCTCGCGCTCGTCTGCACGAACCCCACCGTCATGCGGCTCTTCGAGATCACGAGCCTCGACGCGACGTTCGACATGTTCGACGAGCGGGACGCGGCGATCGCCCACGTGACTCAGCCCGCCGGCGGCAGCTCCGACGGCGCGCCGTAGGGCACGAGCACCGCGGGCAGCTGCACCGATCGGTCGTCGCGCTGCCCGTTCTCGAGCAGCGCCACGATCGTCCGCCCGACCGCGACGGCGGTGCCGTTGAGCGTGTGGGGCACCTCCGGCCGGCCGCCCGCGCGCGACGAGCCGCGCATGCGGATGTCCAGGCGCCGCGCTTGGAAGTCGGTCGTGTTGGAGGTCGACGTCAGCTCGCGGTAGCGGCCCTGACCCGGCAGCCACGCCTCGATGTCGTACTTCTTCGCCGCGCTCGCGCCGAGGTCGTTCACGGCGATGTTCACGACGCGGTAGGGAATGCCGAGGTCGCCCATGATCTCCTCCTCGATCGCCAGCAGGCGGTCGTGCTCCTCGGCGCCGCGATCGGGCTCGACGAACGAGAACATCTCGACCTTGTCGAACTGATGGACGCGGAAGATGCCACGCGTGTCCTTGCCGGCGGCCCCCGCCTCGCGGCGGAAGCACGACGAGAAGCCCGCGTAGCGCAGCGGCAGGTCGGCGGCATCGAGGATCTCGCCGGCGTGCAGCGACGCGAGTGCGACCTCGCTCGTGCCGACGAGGTAGAGGTCGTCGGCCGGCAGGTGGTAGATCTGCTGCTCGGTGTCGGGGAGGAAGCCGGTGCCGTAGAGCGCCTGCTCGCGGACGAGCACCGGCGGGATGACGGGCTCGAAGCCGTGGCCGCGGAGCTTCTGCATCGTCCACGTCACGAGTGCCAGCTCGAGCATCGCCAGATCGCCGCGCAGGTACGCGAAGCGCGAGCCCGACAGCCGCGCCCCGCGCTCCATGTCGATCCGGTCGCCGGCGAGCTCGAGGTGGTCGCGGCCGGTCGTTCCCTCGCCGACCGTGCGCACCACCTCGTCCTCCGGCTCGGCCGCCGTCGGGTCGGGCAGGTTCGGCAGCGTCGCAAGCAGCGTCTGCAACTGGGACTCCGCTTGGCGCGCGTCCTCGCCCCGGGCCTTGACCTCCGCTGACAGCTCCTTTAGGCGCGCGAGCCTGCCGGACACGTCGCGCCCCTCGCGCTTGCCGGCGGCGACCTCTTCCGACGCCGCCTTCTGCTCGGCCCGCAGCGCCTCCGCGGCGTGGGCGGCGTCGCGCCATCCGCGGTCGAGCTCGAGCACCCGGTCGACGCGCTCTGCGACGTCACCGCCGCGCCGGGCCAGCGCCGCTCGCACCGCCTCGGGCTCGCGGCGAATCAGCCTGAGGTCCAGCATGCCGGCCCCCGGCGGCTACCCGCCGGTTGCCTTCGTCTTGCCGGAGTACTTCGCGACGAACTTGGCGACCGCCTGCGCCTCGCCGCCGGTGACGATGTTCTCCGGCATGATCGCGCCCGAGAAGCCGCCGTTGGCGATCGCGAAGAGGACGTCGGGGGCGGTCTCCAAGCGGACGTTGAAGTTCGGGCCGTCGACGTTCTCGCGGTCGGAGACGTTTGTCGCCGAGCCGTGCGTGCCGGCGGCGTCGAGCGTGTGGCAGCCGCCGCAGCGCGCGGCGAAGATCTCAGCGCCGGTGCGGTCGGGGTCGGTCTTGGAGAGGCTGATGCTCTCCGAGCCACAGCCCGACGCGAGGAGCGCCGCGGCGGCGGCGCAGACGGCGTAGATGACGCGGCGGGTCATTGGCGGCGCAGATGATACGGAACAATGCCCCGCGCGATGCCTCGCTCGTCCACCGCCGCCGCGCTCGTCGCCATCGCGCTCGTCGCCGGCGGCTGCGGTGGCGACGACACCTTCCGGACCCAGCGGCCGGTCCTGCGCGTCACGCTCGACGAGTACCGGATCGTGCCGCAGGACATCGAGGTCAAGGCGGGACGGATGAAGCTCGAGGTCCGCAACACCGGGCGGCTGACGCACAACCTCGCGATCCAGGTGCCCGGCGGGCCGAACGACAAGCCCACGCAGATCGCCCGCGTGGCCACGATGCAACCCGGCCAGACGGCGGCCCCTGTGAAGGTCACGCTGGCGCCCGGCGAGTACCGTCTCGTCTGCACGATCGCCAACCACGACGACCTCGGCCAGTTCGGGACGCTGAAGGTGCGGTGACCCCGATCGCTCCCGAGCTGCGGCGCGCATACCGTGACACGTTCGGCCGTTTCGCCAGCGGCGTCACGATCGTCACGACGACCGGGCCCGACGGTCCGGCCGGCATGACGACGAACGCGGTCACCTCGCTGTCGCTGGATCCGCTGCTGCTGATCGTCTGCTTCGAGCGCCGCTCGCGCACGCTCGCGGCCGTCCGCGCGTCGGAGCGCTTCGCCGTCAACGTCCTGCGCTTCGACGACGAGGAGCTGGCCCGCGTCTTCGCCTCCAAGCGCGTCGCGCGCGAGAAGTTCGAGAGCGTGACGCACGTGACCGCTCACGGCGTGCCGGTGCTCGACCGCGCGCTCGCGTGGATCGCGTGCTCGCTGCGCGAGCTGCTGCCCGGCGGCGACCACGTCATCGGGATCGGCGAGGTGATCGGGATGAGCGCCGGCGAGGATGCCGAGCCGCTCGTGTTCTACCGCGGTGGCTACACGACGCTCGCGGACCGCTGAGTACGCACGCCGGACGACTAGGATCCGCCGCCACGGGGATGTTCACCAGCTCGCCGGCACCCGCGATCGGAGGTCACATGCTCGTTTCACGACGTTTCCTCGCCGCCTCCTCCGCGGCCGCGCTTGCCGCCGCCGCGGGCGACGCAGGCGCGGCGAACGCCGCGCCGACCATCGCGACGAAGATCCCCTGCGTCGCCAACCTCGGGATCGGTGGCGCGCTGACGGTGCCTGTCGTCGGCAGCGGGTTCAGCCCCAACGGCGACGTCGCGCTCAGCACGTCGAGCACCTCCAACCCCGCTCCGAAGAGCCTCGCGAGCGTCCGCGCCGACGCGAGCGGCAACATCGCGAGCCGTGTCGATCCGCCCGCGTTTCGCTCCGGCTCGACCATGGAGCAATCGTTCAACCTCGTCGCCACCGAGGTGGCGAATCCCGCCAACACCGCGACGTCGGCGTTCCGCGAGGTCCGCTTCGGCTTCGACGCCAGCCCGAGCACGGGCCGTCCGAGCCGGGCGGTCACGTACACGGCGCGTGGGTTCCTTCCCGGCAAGCCGGTCTACGCGCACTTCCGCTTCGGCGGCAAGACGCGGCGCGACGTGAAGGTCGGCGTCGCCGCCGAGCCGTGCGGCATCGTCGCCAAGAAGATGCGCCTGCTGCCGACCAAGACGCGCTTCGGCCGGTGGACCATCTACATGGACCAGGCGCCGACGTACTCGAAGTCCACCCTGCTGCAGGCGAGGGGCTCGCTCGTCATCCAGCGCACGCTGCGCTAGCCGCGCCGGGCTTGTGCCCCGGCGGCGGGTGTGGGATCGTCGGGCCACGGGCGGGGGTGAGCTACGTCTGGAGGACGCGATGAGGTTCCGACCCTTCGTTGTTGCAGCCGTTCTCGCGAGTTTCGCGTGCGCGCCGGCAGCGGCGTCCGCGCGCCCCGGCCGCAGCGGCCCGCTTCCCGGCTTGCAGCACCCGGTGCACGTCGTCCGCGACGGCATGGGCGTCCCGCACGTGTACGCGCGCAGCGATCACGACGTGTTCTTCGTGAACGGCTACCTGCATGCGCAGGACAGGTTCTTCGAGATGGACGATCTGCGCCGCCAGGCGGACGGGACCCGCGCCGAGCTGCTCGGACCAGGCTCCGGGGACGACGTGCTCAGCTTCGACGTCTTCGTCCGCACGCTCGGGCTCCGGCGCGCCGCCGAGCGTTCGGCGGCGGCCTATCCGGACTGGGTGATGGCCGACCTGCAGGCCTATGCCGACGGGGTCAACCAGTGGCTGGCGCGCAACCCGCTGCCACCGGAGTACGGGGCACTCGAGCTGACGAAGGCGAGCCTGCCGAGGTGGACGCCCGTCGACTCCATCCTGATCTTCAAGTTCATCTCCGCGGAGCTGTCCCTGTTCGCCGACTTGCTGGACGTGGGCAACACCCAGTTGCTGACGGCGTATGAGGACGCCGGGCGCGCGGGCGGCTTCGACGGGACGAAGCTGTTCTTCGAAGACGTCGCGCGCATGCAGCCGTTCGACCCCACCGTGTCGATCCCGCCGCGCGCAGCGCGCGCCGCGGGCCCGGCGCGGCGGGCCGGGCAGGCCGTCGGCCGGAGGGTCGCCGGCGTCGCGCAGCTCGCGCGTCGCGGCAAGGCGCTCGGGCTGGGCGCGCCCTCGGGCAGCGGCAGCAACTGGTGGGTCGTCTCCGGCGCCAAGAGCGCCACGGGCTTCCCGCTGTTGGCCGGCGACCCGCACCTGCAGCTCTCGAGCCCGCCGGTCTGGCATGAGATCGGACTGAACGTCGCCGGCGAGCAGGACGCCGCGATGAACGTCTACGGGACCGGCTTCCCCGGAATTCCCGGCATCGTGCACGGCTTCAACGACCACTTGATGTGGAGCTCGACCACACACCAGCTCGACGTCAGCGACTTCTTCCAGGAGCGCGTGATCGTCCAGGACGGCCTCCCGCTGGCGACGCGCTACAGGGGCGTGGACGAGCCCCTGGTGACGGTCCCCGAGACGTTCCGCGTCAATCGTGTGGACGGGGCGCCGGACGACGCCGTGGCGCTGGTCGCGGGCGTGCGTGCCAGCGGCGTGACGGTCCCCGCCGCGACGTTCGTCGTGCCGCGCCTGAACAACGGGCCGCTGATCACCGCGCCGGCCGGCCCCGCCGGCGAGGAGACCGCGATCGGCGTGGCCTTCACCGGCTTCTCGCCCACGCGCGAGCTCGAGGCCGTGCTGCGCATCGACCGGGCCGGCAGCCTGCGCGACTTCAGGCGCGCGCTGCAGCTCTTCGACGTCGGCTCCCAGAACTGGGCCGTCGCGGACACGGCCGGCAACATCGCCTACTGGACGAGTGCGGAGGCGCCCTTGCGCGAGGACCTGCAGAGCGGGACGGTCGCCGGCCCGCCGCCGTTCTTCGTGCGCGACGGGACGGGCGCGCTGCCGCACGGCTGGATCCCGGATCCCAGCCCCGCGCCCGACCAGGCCGTCCCGTACAGGGTCCTGCCGTTCGCCGAGATGCCCCAGGTCGTCAACCCCGCCCAGGGCTTCGTCGTCAACGCCAACAACGACCCGATCGGTCTCACGCTCGACAACGATCCGCTCAACCAGCGGCGCCCCGACGGCGGGATCTACTACCTCGGAGTGCGCTACGACAGCAGCCGGGCGTCGAGGATCACGCGGTTGCTGCAGGCCGTGCTCGCGCGCGGTGGCCGCGTCTCGCCCGCCGACATGGGGCGCATCCAGGGCGACGTGACGCTCGTCGATGCGCAGGTCCTCGAGCCGTCGATCGAGCGCGCCTACCGCAGCGCGTCGGCGCCCGGCGCACCGCCGGAGCTCGCGGGCCTGGCCGCCGACCCGGCGGTCGCCGAAGCGGTGCGCCGGCTCGCCGCCTGGGACGCGAGCACCCCGACGGGCATCGCCGAGGGCTACGACGCCGGCGACGTCGCCGGCCTACGCACGGCGCCGAGCGCGGACGAGGTCGCCGACAGCGTCGCCGCGACGATCTATGCGCTGTGGCGCGGCCAGATCCTCCAGAACACGATCGTTGCGACGCTCGAGCGCGCAGGCGTCGGCGCAGCCCTCCCGCTGGACGACGTCATGATGGTCGCGCTCCGGCATCTGCTCGACACGTTCGCGAGCACGCACGGCGTCGGTGCCTCGGGGCTGAGCTTCTTCGACGCCCCGGGCGTCACGGCGGCGCCCGAGGCCGAGCGCGACCTCATCATCCTGCAGAGCCTCGAGGACGCGCTCGCCCTCGCGGCGAGCCCGGCGTTCGCAACCGCCTTCGCAGGCTCCACGAGCCAGGACGACTACCGCTGGGGCAAGCTGCACCGCATCACGTTCGCCCATCCGCTCGGCGCGCCGTTCTCGATCCCACCCGCCGCCGGTCTCACCGACCTCGCCCCCGGGCTGCCGGGGATCGCGGCCGACGGCGGATTCGATACCGTCGACGCCGCGTATCACGATCCGCGCGCCACCTCGCCGGACGGATTCACGTTCGGCCAGGGCCCCTCGCGCCGCTTCATCGGGGAGGCCACGCCGCGCGGGATCCGCGCGACGCAGGTCATCCCCGGCGGGGAGAGCGCCGAGCCGAGCAGCCCGTGGTTCGGCAACCAGCTCGGCCTGTGGCTCACCAACGACGCCCATCCCGCGCTTGCGACGAAGCGCGACGTCGCCCGCGACGCCGCGGCCGGAGAAGTGTTCCTACCGACGGGCTAACGCCAGTGCGGGCGGTGCTCGAGCAGCTCGCTGTCGTGGCGGTCGAAGATCTCGATGAGCCCGTCCAGGTCTCCGGGCGCAACCGCCGCGGCCTCCTCGATCGCGGTGACGGCGACGGCCGGAGCCGCGACGACGAGCCAGCGCACGTCCGTCGAGCCGATGGCGCGGAAGCAGTGCGGAACCCCGGCGGGGACGAGCATCGCGCTTCCCGGACGGGCGTGGATCTCCTCGGAGCCGAGCTGGAACTGGACCTCACCCTCCATGACGTAGAACGCCTCCTCATAGCTGCGGTGCAGGTGCAGGAAGGGCATCCCCGCGCCCGGAGGAAACAGCGACTCGAACATGCCGAAGCTCAGCTCCGCCTCGGCCCCGGCCTTGATCTCCAGCTGGCTGGCCAGCACGCGCAGAGACCGTCCCTCGCCGGCTCCGACATGGATCCCGCGGTTGGTCTGCAACATCGCCCGCCCCTCGATTCGGTCCGCCATATTCAATATAGTAGACTGTAACGAAATGAGCGAGCGTGTCAAGCCATCGCGGCCGTACCGGTCGGCCGTCCGTGCCGAGCAGGCGCGGCGCACTCAGGCCCGGATCACCGAGGCCGCGCGAGCACTGTTCCTCGAGCGCGGCTTCGCCGCCACGACGATCGCCGCGGTCGCCGAGCAGGCGGGCGTCGCCGCCGAGACCGTCTACGCCGTCTACCGCACGAAGGCCGGGCTGCTCGACAGCGTCGTCCGCGCCGCGGTCCTGCGCGACGACGGACCCGAGGACGTCGTCGAGCACGGCTGGGTCAAGGACCTGCTGCGCCTGCCCGATCCCGCCGCACAGCTGGCCGCGCTCGCCCGCCACACCGCGCGGACCGTCGAGCTCACCAGCCCGATCCACGGCGTCATCGCCGCCGCGGGCAGCGACAACGCCGAGCTCGACGAGCTCAGCCGGCAGCTCCGGGAGCTGCGCTTCGACGGCCAGGCCAAGGTCATCGCGGCGGTCGCCGGCGAGCACGCCCTGCGGCCCGGCCTCACGGTCAAGGACGCCGCGGAGACGTTCTCCGCGCTCGCCAGTCCCGAGCTGCACCGCGTCCTGACCGTCGACCGCGGCTGGTCGCAGCAGCGCTACGCGCGCTGGCTGGAGCAGACCACGCAGGCAGCGCTGCTCCCGGACTGACTGGGCTACGCGATCAGCGCGGCCCGCAGCGACAGGAATGTCACGACGAGCGCCGCGAGCGCCATGACACCGATCTCGCGACGCATGATCGCCAGCACGACCGCGCGCTGCTGGGCCTCCGGCAGTCCACCGACCGCCTGTGCGTCGGGCAGGTCGCGGTTCTCGAGCACCTGCTCGGCGGACACGATGCGCAGCTGCTCGGCGACGAAGCCGACGACGACGGGCAGCAGGACGTAGAGCCAGTACAGCCGGTCGGCGGGCTCGAAGCCGGCGAGCGCGAGCCCGCCGGCGAGCAGCGCCTGCAGGACGGCGAGCGCCTGACCGGCCCGCAGCAGCGGCCAGACGGCGTCGCTCGGCCGCACCTGCCACCAGCACAGGCCGGCGAACACCGCCGCGGCGGCGTTCACCGTGAGCGTCGCGAACGCCGCGATCTGCGCGATCGTCGTCTCAGCCACTGGGTATCCCGAGGACGTGAGACATAGCTGATAGAAAGGCAGGCGTGCTCAACAGCTATCTGCCGGCACTCGTCTTCGTCGTCCTGGGGGCCGTGGTCGGCGCGGCGTTCGCCGTGCTCAACGCGCTCTTCGGACCGCGTCGCAACATCCCCCATAAGCAGGAACCGTACGAGTGCGGCCTGCCATCGGAGGTGCAGCAGGGGTTCCGCTTCGGGATCAGCTTCTACCTCATCGCGATGCTGTTCATCCTCTTCGACATCGAGGTCATCTTCCTCTATCCGGTGGCGATCCAGCTGAAGTCGTTCGGGACCTTCGCACTCATCGAGATCATCGTCTTCATCGGGCTGCTCATGGCCGCCCTCGTCTACGTCTGGCGCCGGGGGGCACTCGAATGGCGGTGAAGCGCGAGAAGCTCGTCGCGCCGGGTGGCTCAGCCCAGGCGGGCGAAGCCTCGCCGGCATCCGGAACCCGACCGGGCTCGGAGCTGTCGGGCGACAAGCAGGACTTCCGGATCCGCCAGCTGCGCGCCCGCGACATGCTGCGGGGCGATCTCGAGGGCCAGGAGCTCGAGAAGTACGTCGAGGAGCGGGTCCTCACGACGACGATGGACAAGGCCGTCGCCTGGGCGCGCTCCAACGCCCTGTTCCCGGCGACGTTCGGCCTGGCCTGCTGCGCCATCGAGATGATGTCGATCGTCGCCGCGCGCGTCGACGTCGCCCGCTTCGGCTTTGAGGCCTTCCGCGCCTCGCCGCGCCAGGCCGACCTGCTCATCCTCTCCGGCCGCATCTCGATCAAGATGGCGCCGGTCGTGCGGCGCATCTACGACCAGATGCTCGAGCCCAAGTGGGCGATCGCGATGGGCGCCTGTTCGAGCTCGATGGGCGTCTTCAACAACTACGCGATCGTGCCGGCCGACAAGTTCATGCCCGTCGACGTCCACGTGCCCGGCTGCCCGCCGCGGCCAGAGGCGCTCATGCACGGCATCCTCAAGCTGCGCAAGATGATCCAGGACGACCCCGACACGGGCTGGCGCGACGGCTACCACGCGCGCGGCACCGAGGAGGTCGTCCCCGCCGAGCACCAGGACACCGCCGTCAACGTCTTCAAGCCGAGGAACACGGCCGGTGCCTGACGCGGTCGGCCTCGAGCTCCTCGCCCAGGAGCTGCGCGAGGCCGACGCGGAGTCGGTGCTCGACACGCTGTACTTCCGCGACAAGGGTCAGCTCATCGTCAACCCGGCAGCAATCCGCACGACGCTCGAGCACCTGCGCGGCAAGGGCTTCGACGCGCTCATGTCCGTGCACGGGGTCGACTACCACCCCGAGGAGCCGCGCCTGGGGGTGCACTACGAGCTGCTCGACATGGGCGCGCTCGACCGCCTGACGGTGAAGCTGCGCGTGCCGCTCGCCGACCCGCACGTCCCCTCCGTCACGCCCGACTGGCCGACCGCCGACCACCAGGAGCGCGAGATCTACGACATGTTCGGCGTCATCTTCGACGGCCACCCCGACCTGCGCCGGATCCTCATGCCCGAGGACTACGAGGGCTACCCGCAGCGCCGCGACTTCCCGGTCGGCGGCGAGCCGGTGATGTTCACGATCGACGAGGCTGAAGGGAAGGCGTACACGCAATGACTGCGCACCATTGCTCGACGATCGCCGTTTTCGAGCCGGAAGGCAGGTCCTCGCGATGACCACCGACGTCACCCGCACCGCGTCCGACTACCGCCAGATGGAGGAGTCGATCAGCATGGCGCCGGTCGAGAGCCTCGGGACCGACGAGCTCGACCAGGAGCTGCTGACGCTCAACATGGGCCCGCACCACCCCGCCACGCACGGGGTGCTGCGCCTGCTCGTCACCCTCGACGGCGAGGTCGTCCGCGACCTCAAGCCGATCATCGGCTACGTCCACACCGGCATCGAGAAGACCGCCGAGGACAAGAGCTACTGGAAGGCGATCCCGGTCGTCGAGCGGATGGACTACCTCGCGTACTACTTCAACGCGATGGCGTTCTGCGGCGCGACCGAGACGCTGCTCGAGGTCGAGGTGCCGCCGCGCGCGCAGTACCTGCGGGTCATCCACATGGAGCTCAACCGGATCATGAGCCACCTCGTGTGGCTCGGGACGAGCGCCCTGGACCTCGGCGCGATGTCGATGTTCTGGTACTGCTTCCGCGACCGCGAGCTGATCCTCGACCTCTTCGAGCAGAGCTCGGGGCAGCGCATGCACACGCGCTACATCCAGGTCGGCGGCGTCGCGGAGGACATCCCGCGCGGCTGGGCGGAGAAGGTGCGCGAGTTCACGGCGCAGATGCCGACGCGCGCCGACCAGTACAAGGACCTGCTCGCGAACAACGAGATCGTCCTGCAGCGCCTGCGGGGCGTCTGCCCGCTGGCCGAGTCCGAGCTCCTGAAGCTCGGCGTGACCGGCCCGCTGCTGCGCGCCGCCGGCAACCCGTGGGACCTGCGCAAGGCGACGCCCTACTGCTCCTACGAGCACTTCGACTTCAAGATCCCGGTCGGCTCCGAGGGCGACAACTGGGACCGCTTCGCGGTGCGCGTCGCCGAGATCTACGAGTCGGTGAAGATCATCGACCAGGCGCTCGACGGCCTGCCCGAGGGCCCGTGGATCACCGACGACCGCAAGGTCGCGCTGCCGCCGCGCCACGAGCTGGCGACGTCGATGGAGGCCCTCATCCACCACTTCAAGCTCGTCACCGAGGGCTTCCGCGTGCCGCCGGGCGAGGTGTACTACCCGATCGAGTCTCCGCGCGGCGAGCTTGCCTGCTTCGTGCGCTCGGACGGCTCCAGCAAGCCCGCGCGCGTGCACATGCGCGACCCGTCGTTCGTGAATCTCCAGGCGACGGCGCCCATGACCGAGGGCTCGTACATCGCCGACCTCATCGCGACGCTGGCGATGCTCGACCCGGTGCTCGGGGGCATCGACCGGTGATCGGCCGGCGCAAGAAGCGCGCGACCGAGCCGGCGCGCGATGCTGTGCTCGTGCCCGCGGTCGAGCGCGCGCCCGACGGCGCCGCGGTACGCGCGCCGGAGCGCGAGGATCCGCTGCACCCCCAGCGGACGGTCCCGCGCTTCGGCCACGGCTCGCGCGTCCCCGGCTGGGACGACGCCGTCGACCTGACGAAGGACCCGTCGGAGATCCCGGATCCGGCGACGACGCCGGTCGACCCGCAGCTGCGCGCCGAGATCGAGGCGCACATGGCGAAGTACCCGGACTACCGCAGCGCCTCGATCCCGGCGCTGGCGGCCGCCCAGCGCCACCACGGCTGGTGCTCGCCGGAGGCGATCGAGCAGGCCGCCTGCGTCATGCGCCTCACGCCCGGCTACCTCGTCTCGGTCGCGTCGTTCTACGACATGCTCGAGACGCGCCCGGTCGGCCGGCACGCCGTCTACGTCTGCACGAACATCTCGTGCTCGCTGTGCGGCGCCGACACGCTCATGCAGCGCATCAAGGAGGAGACCGCCGGCGACCCGGACTTCAACGTGCGCGCGTTCGAATGCCTCGGCGCGTGCGACATCGCGCCGATGGTCTCCGTCGAGGGCGTCTACGTGGGCCCGGTGGCGCTCGACGACGTGCCGAAGCTCGTCGCACAGGTCAAGGACGGCGTACCGCCGCTGCCGAACAAGCAGCTGCGCCTGCGCAAGAGCAGCGACCCCGGCGCGGCGCGCGCCGTACCCGGCACCGTGCCGACGGCCGGAACGCCGCACCCGTACGGCGGCGAGATGCCCGGCCAGGCGCCCGGACCGCCCGCCGCCATCGAGTACCCGCCCCCGGAGGTCGACTCATGACCGATCCGATCCTCTTCGCCGGCATCGACGAGCCAGCCCTCAACACGATCGAGGTCTACAGGCGGCGCGGCGGCTACGAGATGCTCCGCAAGGCGCTGACGACGATGACCCGCGAGGAGGTCCTCGACGAGCTGCAGGCTTCGGGCCTGCGCGGCCGCGGCGGCGCCGGCTTCCCCACCGGCAAGAAGATCTCCTTCATCCCGGCCGCGCAGATCGACAAGTACCTCGTCTGCAACGCCGACGAGTCCGAGCCGGGGACGTTCAAGGACCGCGAGCTCATGCAGAAGAGCCCGCACATGCTCATCGAGGGCATCGTCATCGGCGCCTTCGCGGCGGGCGCGAACCGCTCGTTCATCTACATCCGCGGCGAGTACGTGGAGCAGGCCGACATCATCGACGCCGCGCTGCTGGAGGCGGAGGCCGCGGGCTACCTCGGCGAGAACATCCTGGGCTCGGGCTTCAACGTCTCGCTCGTCCTGCACCGCGGCGCCGGCGCCTACATCTGCGGCGAGGAGACCGGCCTGCTGGACTCGCTGGAGGGCAAGCGCGGCAACCCGCGCCTGAAGCCGCCGTTCCCGGCCAACCAGGGCCTCTACCAGGGACCGACGCTCATCAACAACGTCGAGACGCTGGCCACGATCCCGCACATCATCCGGATGGGCGGCGCCGAGTACGCGAAGATCGGGACCGACTCGTCGGCCGGGACGAAGCTCGTGTCGGTCAGCGGCAACGTCCAGCGCCCCGGCAACTACGAGGTCGAGCTCGGCACGCCCTCGCGCGAGATCATCTACGGCCTGGCGGGCGGCCCGCCCGAAGGGCGCAGGGTGAAGTTCTGGTTCCCCGGCGGCTCGTCGGCGCCGGTGCTGCTCGAGGAGGACCTCGACCTGCCCTACGACTTCAACACGCTCGCGGAGGCCGGCTCGATGCTCGGCTCGGGCGCGATCATCGTCGTCGACGACTCCGTCCCCGTGGTCGACGTCGCGCTGAAGCTCGCGAAGTTCTACAAGCACGAGTCCTGCGGCAAGTGCACGCCGTGCCGCGAGGGCACGCGCTGGACGGTCTCGATGCTGGAGCGCGTCGACGCGGGCCTCGCGACGCCGATGGACCTCGACATCATGGCCTCCGTCCAGGAGCAGATCATCGGCAACTGCCTGTGCGTCCTCGGCGACGCGATGGCGATGCCGATCGGGTCGATGGTCGCGAAGTTCCGTGACGAGTTCGAGGCCCACATCGAGACTGCGCGAGCGCGCAACCCGTGGGGCGACGCGGCGCCCGAGCCGCCGCCGCCGCTCGTGCAGGGAGCGGTCGGTGCCTAGGCCCGTCAAGGAGACGATCGCCTTCTCGATCGACGGCCTGGAGGTCAACGCCCCGGCCGGCACGATGCTCGTCGACGCCGCGAAGTACGGCGACGTCGAGATCCCGGTCTTCTGCTACGAGCCGAAGCTCGGCCAGCCCGTCGGCGCCTGCCGGATGTGCCTCGTCGAGATCGAGGGCATCCCGAAGCTGCAGACCGCGTGCTCGACGCCGGTCAAGGACGGCATGGTCGTCCACACGCAGACCGCGCGCGTGAAGGAGGCGCAGGAGGCGATCGTCGAGTTCCTGCTCATCAACCACCCGCTCGACTGCCCCGTCTGCGACAAGGGCGGCGAGTGCCCGCTGCAGGACATCTCCTTCGGCTGGGGTCCCGGCCGCTCGCGCTTCATCGAGCCCAAGCGCCACTTCGTCAAGCCGCTGGAGCTCTCGCCGCTCATCGCGATCGACCGCGAGCGGTGCATCCTCTGCTACCGCTGCGTGCGCTTCAGCCAGGAGATCGCCGAGGACTACCAGCTCGTCCTGCAGGAGCGCAGCGCCGACACGTACGTCTCGACGTTCGACGGCCATCCCTACGTCGCGCCGTTCAGCGGCAACATCATCGAGCTGTGCCCCGTCGGGGCGCTGACGTCGCAGCCCTACCGCTTCCGCGCGCGGCCGTGGGACATCGAGGGCTCGGGCTCGATCTGCACGCTCTGCCCGGCGCAGTGCAACGTCGAGTTCACGGTTCGCGACGAGCGCGTCCTGCGCGTCCTCGCGCGCGACCACGACGACGTCGACGACGGCTGGCTCTGCGACAAGGGCCGCTTCGCCTACCAGTCAGTCCACATCGACGAGCGCGTGACGTACCCGCTCCTGCGCGTCGACGGCGAGCTCGTGCCGGTGAACTGGGAACGCGCGCTCGACGAGGCCGCCGCCGGGCTGACCGCGGCGGGCGCCGCCACCGGTGCACTCGCCGGCGGCGAGACGACGAACGAGGAGGGCTTCCTGCTGGCGCACCTCGTCCGCGCGGGGCTGGGCTCGCAGAACCTCGACTCGCGCCACGGCGGCTCGCTGCCGCGCGAGCTGCACGCCGCGCTGCACGCACCGGCGCTGCAGGCGACCGTGCCCGACCTCGAGTTCGCCCACGCCCTGCTGATCCTCGACTGCGAGCCCGTCGACGACGCGCCGGTGCTCGACCTGCGGATCCGCAAGGGCGTCCGGCGCAACCGCGTGAAGCTCGCCGTCGCGACGAGCAGGCCGTCCTCGCTGGACGCCAACGCCAGGGCCGTGGTGCGCTTCGCACCCGGCGGGGCGGAGGCCTTCTGCGCCGCGCTGAACGCCGCCCTCGGCGGCAGCGGCGTGCTCGAGGAGCTCGCCGACGCGGCCGGCGCCGACGCCGCCGAGGTCCGCGCGCTCGCCGAGCTGCTGTCGGCCGCCGGCGAGGACGTCGTGATCGTCTACGGCGAGCGTCTGTGCAACGGCGCGCGCGGCGCGCATGCGGCGCGCGCGCTGCTGAACGTCGCCGGCCGGCTCGTCTCGCCGGGCCACGACGGCGCGGGGCTGCTCGAGCTGCCGGCCGGCACGAACGGGCGCGGGCTGCGGGAGGTTGGCGTGCTGCCGAACGCGGGCCCCGGCCTGACGGCGGTCCAGTCCCCCGGGCTCGACAGCGCCGCGATCGGCGCTGCCGCAGCCGCCGGGCGGCTGGAGGCGCTCTACCTCCTGCACCTCGACCCGCTGCGCGAGCTGCCCAGCCGCCGGACGTGGAAGGCGGCGCTCGAGCGCGCCACGACCGTCGTCGCCCACGCCGAGTTCCTCACCGAGGGGCTGTGGGAGCACGCGACGGTCGTCTTCCCCGCCGAGTCCTACGCCGAGAAGGAGGGCACGGTCACGCACCCCGACGGCCGCCTGCAACGCCTGCGCCCGGCGATCGCGCGGCCCGACCAGGTGCGCAGCGAGTGGCAGGTGCTCGCGGACCTCTCGCGGCGTGTCGGCCACGAGCCCGGGGTGCTGACCGGCCCGATGGCCTCGCAGGTGCTCTTCGACGCGATCCCGTTCTACGCCGGGCTGACGCTCGACGAGATCGGCGGGCGCGGGGCGCGCTGGCCGGCGCGTCCGGCGGCCGCCGCCTGGCCGCAGGCTGACACCGGGCCCTTCGGCCTCGAGACGCCGCCGCACGCGCCGACGCCCAACGGCGCCCTGCGCCTCGGCACGTTCCGCTCGATCTGGGCGGCGCCCGAGGTCGAGCTCTCGCCGTCGCTGAAGTTCCTGCGCCAGCGCCAGCGCGCCGAGCTGAGCCCCGCCGACGCCCAGCGCCTGGGGATCGCCCACGGCGATCACGTCACCGTTGGCTCCAACGGCTCGCGCGTGCACGCGACGGCCACACTGCGCGCCGCGGTGCCACAGGGCACCGTCTTCCTGGAGGAGGGGATCGCCGAGGAGTCGGCGTCCGAGCTCGACGCGCCGCTCGTCGAGGTGACACGCGAGTGATCCCGATCATCGCCGACGTCACCTACGCCGAGCAGTGGTACGTCCAGATCCTGAAGTCGCTCGTCATCTTCCTGATCGCGGTCCAGATCGTGCCGATCGTGCTGCTCGCCGAGCGCAAGCTGCTCGGGCGCTTCCAGCAGCGCTACGGGCCCAACCGCGTGGGGCCGCTGGGGGTCGCCCAGCCGCTGGCGGACATCATCAAGCTCGCCACGAAGGAGGACTTCCGGCCCAACACGAGCATCGGCTTCCTCTACGCGGTCGCCCCGGTGATCTCGCTCATCACCGCGTTCGCCGCCTTCGCGATCCTCCCCTTCGGAGACGTCGCGAACATCTTCGGCCAGAAGGTCGGGCTGTACGGCATCGACGTCGGGATCGGCGTGCTCTACGTCTTCGCGTTCGGGGCGATCGCGTTCTACGGGCTCATGCTCGGCGGCTGGGCGAGCGGCTCGAAGTACTCGTTCCTCGGCGCGATGCGCGCGGCCGCGCAGCTCATCTCCTATGAGGTCGCGATGGGCCTGTCGCTCGTCGGCGTGCTCATGATGGCGGGCACGCTGTCGCTGCCGGCGATCGTCGAGGCGCAGTCGACGGTCTGGTACGTCGTGCCGCAGTTCGTCGGCTTCCTCATCTTCCTCGTGGCCGGGTTCGCCGAGACCAACCGCGCGCCGTTCGACCTGCCCGAGGCCGATGCCGAGCTCGTGGCCGGTTACAACACCGAGTACGGCGGCTCGAAGTTCGCCTCCTACTTCTTCGCCGAGTACGTCAACATCCTGGTCGTCTCCGGGATCGCGGTGACGATGTTCCTCGGCGGCTGGCAACTGCCGTTCGTCGACCCGCCGGGCTGGGTCGACCCGTTCGTCGTGTTCGGCAAGATCTTCGTGTTCGTGTTCCTCTTCGTCTGGATCCGCGCGACGCTCCCGCGCCTGCGCTATGACCAGCTCATGAGCTTCGGATGGAAGGTGCTGCTTCCCTTGGCAACGCTCAACGCACTCGTGACCGCGATCGCCGTGGTGGCGACGACATGACAGCGCGCCATTGCTCGACCGTCGTCCATCGTCACTCGGAAGGCAGGTCCTCGCGATGACAGGCCGCTGGAATCCGGGCGACGACGTCGTCACCGTTCAGCACGCGCCCCATCCCGGTGGTGCCGGTGGCGCCTACCGCGTGTTCGGAG
>DASWQM010000145.1:0-17276 GCA_036403675.1 Solirubrobacteraceae bacterium
CGCTGTGGACCAGCTCGACGGCCGTGGCGGCGGCGACGACGTCGCGGCTGCCGGCGCCGCTCGGACCGGCGGCGAGGAGCACGAGCAGCGGGCGCAGACGTTTTCCCCCGGCGGCGATCGTCGCGCCCGCGTGCTGGGCGAGGATCGGGCCGTGGCCGTTCGCGAGCGCGACGAGGCGCTCCTCCACGCGCGCGAGCAGGCGCGGGACGTGCGGACCGGCGGCGCGGACGATCGCCTCGACGCTCGCGGCCGCGCTCGTCATCGCGCCGCCTCCTGCGCCCGGCGCGTCCCGACGTGCAGCGCGATGATCCCGCCCGCGGTGAGGACGTAGCGGACGTCCATCCCGCAGCGGTCCATCCGCGCGGCCAGCTCGTGCGGGCCCGGGAAGCGCTTGACCGAGCTCGGGAGGTAGCTGTAGGCCTCCGGGTCGCCCGCGAGGCGGCCGATGACCGGGACGACGCGGTCGAACCACAGGCGGTAGAAGGTCGACAGCGGGGGCCGCGTCGGCGTCGTGATCTCCAGCACGACGACGCGCCCGCCGGGCCGCACGACGCGCGCCATCTCGCTCAGGCCCCGGTCGAGGTCGGAGAAGTTGCGGGCGCCGAAGCCGACCGTCGCCGCAGCGAACTCGCCGTCGGCGTAGGGCAGCTCGAGCGCGTTGCCCCACTCGAAGGTCACCGGCGCCGACCCGTCGCTGGGCGCCTTCGCGCGTGCGCGCGTCAGCATCTCCTCGGAGAAGTCCGACGCCACGACCGCGCCCTGCGGCCCGACGCGACGCGCGAGCTCGAGCGCGAGGTCGCCGGTCCCGGTCGCGACGTCGAGGACGCGATCTCCCGGGGCGACCTCGGCGAGGTCGACCGCGCGGCGGCGCCAGTCGTGATGCAGCCCGGCCGTCATGACCGAGTTCATGACGTCGTAGAAGCCGGCGATGCGGTCGAACATCGCCCGCACCTGCGGCTCCTGGAGGGTTCCCGTGTCGGTCGCGGTCATCTCGGTCTCGGGGCGGGGCGCCGCCGGGCCGCCGCGAGCGTCACTTCAGCTGCGACAGGAACGTCACGAGCGCGTCCCGCTTGTTCGCCGGGAGGCTCGCGTAGGACGGCATCGGCGCCGTCGGGTTGATGAGCGTGCGCGCGATCGCCTGGGGCGCGACTCGGCCGCCGATCTTCGTGAGGTTCGGACCGAGCGTGCCGCCGTTCTCGCCGATCTTGTGGCACGCCAGGCAGCCGGACTGCGCGACCACCTGCCGTCCCGCCTCGAACTCGCGCAGCGTCTTGCCGCCCTGCGCGACGACCGAGGCCGGCGTCGCGAGGGCGATCTCGTTCGGGGACCCGGCGTGGGCACCCTCGTACGTGAGGAACGCCATCGCGCCGATCGTGAAGATCGCGGCCGCCATCGCGATCGGCCGGCGCTCCGGCCGGCGCTCGGGGCTGCGGTCGTAGAACGGCAGCAGGAACAGGAGGATCATGCAGATCGTCGGGACGCCGATCGCCGCCAGCGGCGTGAGCGACGGCGGCTTGATGACCCGCAGGACCTCGAAGAGGAAGAAGAAGTACCACTCCGGCCGCGGCGTGTACGTCGTCGTCGTCGGGTCGACCTTCGGCCCGAGCTCCGCGCCGAGGACGAGCGCCATCGTGATGATCGCGGCCATGACGACGACCGCCATGATCGAGTCCTTCGCGACCGCGTACGGGAAGAACGGCTTGCCCTGCGACTTCAGGATCGAGTACTCGCGGAGGTAGGCCTCCTTCTCGCGGGCGTTCATGCCTCGTCCCGGCGCAGTTGCGGATCGATGTCGGCCTTCAGCCACGGCGGCGCGGTCGTCCCCAGGCGCGCGACGAGATAGAGGTGCGCGCCGATCATCGCCGCGATGATCGCCGGCAGGACGAGCATGTGCAGCGCGTAGAAGCGCGACAGCGTCGTCACGCCGAACTCGGGGCCGCCGCGCAGGAAGTCGTTGAGGTACGGCCCGACGAGCGGGCCCGTGCCGTTGATCGCCACGCCGACGGTCGTCGCCCAGAACGAGCGCTGGTCGAACGGCAGCAGGTAGCCCGTGAACGACATGAAGAGCGTGAGGATGAGCAGGACGACGCCGATGACCCAGTTCAGCTCGCGGGGGTACTTGTAGGCGCCGAAGAAGAACGTCCTGGCCATGTGCAGGAAGACGAGGATGACCATGACGGTCGAGCCCCACTTGTGCATCCCGCGGACGAATTCGCCGAGGAACACCTCGTTGGTGAGCTGGCGCACCGACTCATAGGCGCGTGTCGCCGAGGGGTCGTAGTACATCGCGAGGAAGACGCCGGTGACCGCCTGCGACAAGAACGCGAACAGGGTCGCCGAGCCGAGCGTGTAGAACCAGTTCGTCCCCTTCGGGACCTTGCGGAACATCAGCCAGCGAGCGCCCGCCGACAGCGACGTGCGCTCGTCGACCCAGTCGACGACCGAGATGCCGGCCTCGGCCAGCTTGTCCTTCGGTGTCGTCGGCGCGTGGCCGTTCTCGCTCGGGCCCTTGGGCTTGGGGCGCAGCGGGCCCGGCAGTGGGGGAGTGAGCTTCGCCATTAGTGGTCCACTATTACGTTCCCGGGATCTTGCGCGTCGAGGGACGCGCGGGATAGAGGTACTGGCCGATGCCGTCGAGCGGCTGGCCGGGGTCGCGCGGCGAGAAGCGCTTGAGCTCGGAGTTCACGCTGAAGCGCGGGCCGACCTCGACGGTGCCGTTGCGCACGCGCGTGTAGAAGCGGTCCAGCGGACGCACCGGCGGGCCGCCGGTGTGCTTGCCCTCGAAGTCGTAGACGCCGCCGTGGCACGGGCAGATGAAGCGCGCCGACGCCTCCACGAAGCGCACCGGGCAGCCGAGGTGCATGCAGCGCGTCGAGATCGCGATGACCTCGCTGTACTGATCCTTCGCCTGGCTGTCGATCTTCGGGTTGTATCTGCGCAGGTAGACCGTCGTCTTCCCGACGTCGCCGATGCCGGGCTCGATCGTGAGCGTGCGCGGGATGTACGTGTCGTCGCGGACGTCGCTGAGCGGTCCGACGCCCTCCCAGCGCTCCTGGCGCTTCTCGAAGATGGGTGCCACGGAGACACCGACCGCGGGCAGCACGATGGCGGCACCCGCGATCGCGCCAGCGGAGTGGACGGTGCCGGTCATGAAGCGTCGGCGGGTGACGGTCTCGTCCTCGAACGACCCCGGGATCTTCGCCTCAGCGGTCGTCTTGGGCTTGTTTGGCGGCTTGCGTTTCGAGGCCACGGGCTGAGAAATCTACCGATCAATGGACTCCGGCGACACGCGCGGCGAGCGCTTGCGCGTCACGTCGCACCCCCCGCACGCAAAGTCGTGCTGACTCCGCGCTGCGCGGCCGGTCTGCGCGTCGGCTGACACCGTCGTAGCCTGCGCGGCACAGAGACCATCGCGAGAGCAGGAGGGACTATGTCCTCTCGCAGGATTGTGCGGTACACGCGCACCGCACTGGTTGTGTCGTTGTGCTGTGTGAGCGTCGTCGCATGGGTTGCACATTCTGCGACCCTCGCTGGCGCCGCCGACGCCGGTTGCCGGACAGCCCCGCTGAAGAAGCATTTCGCGGCCTACGGCTGGCAGACGTTCAGAACTCGCTTTTGCTACAACCGGAACAAGCAGCGTGTCGTCTACGGCGGCATCAACATCACCGAGGTCGAGAAGAACACGGGCGGCAAGGCGCTGGAGTTCAGGATCTCCGACGAGCGCAAGGGCAACGTCTCGATCTTGGGCGGTCACGGGCTGGTGATCTACAACATCAGCACGGTGGAGGCGTGCACGCCCGCGCATTGCGCCAAGCGTGAGACGCTGTTCAAGATCCGCGCATACTGGGACGGCGGCTACCAATGGCGGATCAACGAGTCGACGGGCGAGGTGGCGGGCCCGCCGTGACCTGCTGACCTCACATCGCCGCGCCGCGGCGGAGCCAGCCTCCCAAGCGGCCACGGCGAGTCGCAGCGACGCTCGCGTCGCCAGCGGCCGTGGCTGAGGTCACGAGCTGCGTGCGACGCGGGCGGCCGCCCGCAGGGCCGCGGGGGCGCCGGGATCGCCGGCGCGCGCGCGGGCCTTCGCAGCGGAGGTCCCGTTGTGCGGGCCCCAGCCGATTGCCGCGGCGCCGGCGTCCCACGTCGCGCGCGCGAGCTCCTCGTCGGCGCCGGCGTGGGCCTGGGCGCTGAGCGCGATGACGTCGGCCAGCTCGCCGATCGCCACGAGGTCGCCAAGCTCGGCGAGGCGCGAGAGGCCGAGCGCGTAGAGCCGGTCGCCGGCGAGCAGGGCGAGGTCCGGATCGTCGATCGGCAGTGCACGGGAGCGCCCGTAGTGCAGCCGGTAGCCCTCGTGGATCGCTGCGACGGCGAGCTCGACCTCGTCGCGATCCGCGACGGTGCGCGGGCCGGCGGCGGCGACGCGGGCCGGCTCGGCCGCACCGTCGCACCCGGCTACGGGCTCGTCGCCCAGGACCGCCGCCAGCGGGCTGCCGACCTCGCGCACGGCCGCGCGCAGCCGCGCGATCGGGTCCGTCATCGCGCGAGCTCCGCGAACGCCGCGGCCGCCGCGGCGACGGTGCGCTCGACGTGCTCGGCGGTGTGGGCGAGCGACGGGAACCAGGCCTCGAACTGCGACGCCGGCGCGTAGACGCCACGCGCGAGCAGCGCGCGACACCAGGCGGCGTAGGCGTCGAGGTCGCACGCCTGGGCGCCGGCATAGTCGGTCACCGGCGAGGCGCTGAAGAAGACGGTGAGCAGGCCCGTCGCGGTCGCGATCTGGACGTCGTCGTAGCCGGCCTGGCGGGCGGCTCCGGCGAGCCCGTCGGCGAGCGCGCCGGTCGTCGCCCGCAGCTGGGCGTAGGACCGCTCGTGGTCCAGCAGCGCCAGCGTCGCCAGGCCGGCGGCGACGGCGAGCGGGTTGCCCGACAGCGTCCCGGCCTGGTAGACGTCGCCGGCGGGCGCGATCCGCTCCATGAGCTCGCGCCGGCCGCCGTAGGCTGCCGCCGGCAGGCCGCCGCCGATGACCTTGCCCATGATCGTGAGGTCCGGGATGACCTCGCAGAGCGCCTGTGCACCACCGGGGCCGACGCGGAAGCCCGAGATCACCTCGTCGAAGACGAGCAGGGCGCCGGTCGCGTCCGCGCGCCGGCGCAGCAGCTCGAGGAAGCCGTCGGCCGGCGGCACGAGGCCCATGTTGGCCGGGAACGGCTCCGCGAGGATCGCCGCGAAGTCGTGGCGCTCGGTCGCCGCGACGAGCGCGTCGGGATCGTTCCAGGGCACGACGATCGTGCTGGCGGCCACCTCCTCCGGCACCCCGGGGCTCGCCGGGATGCCCTGCGTCGCCAGTCCGCTGCCGGCCTGCGCGAGCAGCCCGTCGACGTGCCCGTGGTAGGCGCCCGCGAACTTCAGCAGCGCCGTGCGGCCGGTCGCCGCGCGGGCGAGCCGGATCGCGCTCATCGTCGCCTCGGTCCCCGAGGAGGTCATGCGCAGCATCTCGACCGACGGCACCCGCCGGCTGACCTCCTCGGCGAGGTCGACCTCGGCGGCGGTCGGCGCTCCGAAGCTCGTGCCGCGCTGCGCGGCGTCGACGACGGCCTCGACGATCGCGGGATGCGCGTGGCCGTGGATGAGCGGCCCCCACGAGCACACCCAGTCGACGTACCTGTTGTCGTCGACGTCGACGAGCTCGGCGCCGGCCGCGCGCTGGACGAAGATCGGGTCGCGCCCGATCGCGCGCATCGCGCGCACCGGCGAGTTCACGCCCCCGGGGAGATACATCCGCGCCCGCTCGTAGAGCTCCGCCGAGCGGACGTCGCGCAGCGAGACGCTCATGCGGCGCGGTCAGACGCCGCCGTGCTCACGCTCCCAGGCCTTGAAGTCGTCGGTGAAGTAGAGCAGGCGGATCTTCTTGAACTCCGTCGACGAGTACAGCGTCGCGCGCTCGCTGATGTCGAACTCGCCGGCGATCGCATCGAGGATCGCGTCGCACTCCTCCTTGGACCGGCCGTGGGCCATCGTGAAGATCGAGTAGGGCCAGTCCTCGTAGGTCGGGCGCTGGTAGCAGTGCGAGATGCCGCGGAACGAGGCCATCCGCGGGCCCAGCTCCTCGATGCGGTCGTCGGGCACCTTCCACACGCCCATCCCGTTCGCCGAGAAGCCTGCGCGGCGGTGGTAGAGGATCGCGGCGACGCGGCGCAGGAGGCCGCGCTCCTTCATGGCGGTCATGTGCTCGAGCAATGCGCCGACCTCGATACCGAGGCGCGCGGCCGCCGGAACGTAGGGCTCCGCGATGACCGGCATGTCGCCCTGCGTCGCGCGGATGACCGCGCGGTCGAAGTCGTCGTAGGCGACGCCCTCGAGGTCGACGGGCTCCTCGGCGACGCCCTCGGTCGAGAGCGCCTTCGTGTCGCCCTCCATCTCGAGGTCCATGCGGATCTTGAAGAGCTTCAGCGTCGGGAGCTGGCGGATCGACTGCGCGCCGGTGAGCTCCTGCAGGACGTCGAGGGTGCCCTGCAGGCCGAGCTTGGAGTCGCCCTCGACGGCGAGGGTGAACCACATGTTGAACTCGTGGTTGCGCAGGTAGTTGTGGCTGACGCCAGGGTGCGAGTTGATGATCTTGGCGGCGCGCCAGGGATGCTGCGGGTCGACCTTGGCGGCGACGAGCATCGAGCCGTAGCCCAGCGCGCGGGTGTCGTAGATCGGCGTGACCTGGCGGATGATGCGGTCGTCGAGCAGACGCTGGACGCGCAGCAGCACGTCGTCCTCGCTGAGCCCGGCGGCGGCGGCCACCGCGGCATAGGGCCGCGGCTCGAGCGGAAAGCTGCCCTGCATGAGGTTCAGCACCCGGCGGTCGACGTCGTCGATCGGTGCGGCGGCGCCGCCCGTGCGGGAGCGGATCTTCGGAATTGCTGTTTCGCCCGCGGTTAGACGTGAAGCCACTGAGCCGCATCCTTCGCGTGGTAGGTGATGACGATGTCTGCGCCGGCCCGCCGGATGGACGTGAGGATCTCCAGGACCGCGGTCCGCTCGTCCAGCGCGCCCGCGGCAGCCGCGGCCTTCACCATCGCATACTCGCCGCTGACGTTGTAGGCGGCGACAGGCATCCGGGTCGCGTCCTTCACGCAACGGATGACGTCGAGATACGCCAGCGCGGGCTTGACCATGACGACATCGGCCCCCTCCTGGACGTCGAGCAGCGCCTCGCGCAGCGCCTCGTCGCCGTTGGCCGGGTCCATCTGATAGGCGCGACGGTCGCCAAAGGCCGGGGTCGAGCCGGCGGCGTCGCGGAAGGGTCCGTAGAAGACGGATGCGAACTTCGCGCTGTAGGCGACGATCGGGGTGTCGGACAAGCCGTCCTCGTCGAGCGCGGCGCGGACGGCGCCGATGCGCCCGTCCATCATGTCGCTCGGCGCCACGACGTCGGCCCCCGCGCGAGCCTGCGAGACGGCCGTGCGCGCGATGAGCTCGACGCTCGAGTCGTTGTCGACGGCGCCGTCGGAGCGCAGCAGGCCGCAGTGGCCGTGGTCGGTGTACTCGCAGAGGCACACGTCGGTCATGACGAGCAGGTCGGGATGGGCCTCCTTGATCGCCCGCGTCGCGAGCTGGACGATCCCCTCGTCGTCGTAGGCGCCGGTGCCCTCGGCGTCCTTGTGCTCCGGGATGCCGAACAGCAGGACCGCGGGCAGGCCGAGCGCGCGGGCGGCCCCGGCCTCCTCGACGGCCGCCGAGATCGAGAGGCGGTCGATCCCGGGCAGCGCCTCGATCGGCGTGCGCCCGGCGATGCCGGATTGCACGAAGAGCGGCAGGACGAGGTCCGAGGCGCTCAGGCGCGTCTCGCGCACCAATTCGCGCAGGACGGGGGTCGCACGCAGCCGGCGCAGCCGGGTGGCTGGGAAGGGCATGGGCCTCGAAGCCTAACCGTCGGCCGGCGCCGCGTCTGTGACGGGCTGCATACTGCGAGGCATGGCCGAGCACGACGAGCACGACTGGCGCCTGCACGGCGTGCGCATCGTCCACGCCGGCGAGCTTGACCCCAACACGCCGCAGACTCCCGGGATGAGCCGCGAGGCCGCGATCACGGCGGCGCGGGCGGGCGCCGACAAGCTGTGGGCCGGGACCGTCGACATCGAGCCGGCCGCGAAGACCGGGGCCCACCATCACGGCCCGGTCGAGAGCATCATCTACGTCGTCGGCGGCCGCGCACGGATGCGCTGGGGCGAGCGGCTGGAGTTCGTCGCCGAGGCCGGGCCGGGCGACTTCATCTTCGTGCCCCCGTTCGTCCCCCACCAGGAGTGCAACGCCAGCCCGGACGCGCCGCTGTCGTGCGTGGTCGTGCGCAGCGGGCAGGAGCCCGTCGTCGTGAACCTCGAGCTGCCCGACATCGAGTCCGAGCCCGAGCACGTGCGCTGGGTCGACGACATCCACGGGCGCGGCTGACGCGGGCGAGGTCGCCGACCCGCTCGTCGCCGCACGGGAGCTGCACGACCAGCGCCTCCTACGTCATCGACCGTACGGCAGGCGTGTCGACGTTTTCGCTCTTGCCGCAAGTTCACCAACGGCCGCGCTCACGCCGGCTCGAGCTCAGGCGCGCGTGCTCGGCACCCGCTCGCTCTCCGGCTCGGGCGCGGGCGGTGGTGGCGGTGGCGGCGGCGGTGCCGGCGGGTCGGCCATGAGCGCCGTCGTGCCCCAGGGCTCGAAGACGAGGTGGCGCTTGAGGTAGACGATCGTCTCGCGCACGATCGCGGCGATCGGCAGCGCCACGAGGGCGCCGATGAAGCCGTAGATCTCCCCCCCGAGCAGGAGCGCGAAGATGACGAGCAGGGGGTTCAGGCGCAGCGCGTGGCCGAAGACGTTCGGCGCCACGACGTGCCCCTCGAGCTGCTGCAGGGCGACGAACAGCAGCGCGACCCAGAGCGCCGTCAGCGGATCCTGGACGAGCGCGACCAGCACCGGCGGCAGCGCGCCGAGCACGGGCCCGACGTAGGGCACGAGCTCCATGAGTCCGAAGAACACGCCGAACGCGGGCGCGTACGTGCGCCCGTCGGGGAAGATGCCCAGCGCGCCGAAGGCCCACAGCGCGACGCCCGCGCTCGTCCCCATGATGAGGCTGAACAGCAGCTGGCCCCGGACGTAGCCGGCGACGGCCCGCTGCACGCGCGTCGGGAAGTCGTCCTGCGGGGTCCCGTCGCCGCGCGGCATGATCGACCGCACGAGGTCGCCGATCCGTGGCGCGTAGACGAGCATGTAGACGGACAGGACGATGACGAGGACGACGTAGAAGGACAGCTCGACGAAGCGCCGCAGCAGCTCGCCGGTGACGGCGACGATCTGGCCCGATCCCGAGACGATGCCGTTCTGCAGCGCCGCCAGCGCGCTATCCGTCTGGCCCTTGATCTGGACGTTGATGCCCTTGTTGTCGAAGAAGCGCTGGACGTTGTCGAGCGTGTGGCTCGCGTCGTCGACGAGCCCCGGGACGTCGTCGGCGAACGTCGTCGCCTGGTCGCCGATCGGGCCGGCGAGCGCGAAGCCGAGGGCCGGCAGCATCGTGAAGAACGCGAGATAGACCGCGATGACCGCGAGCGTGCGCGGCAGGTGCGCGCGCTGCAGGAACTCGACCACGGGGTTGAGGATGAGCGCGATGACGCCCGCGACGATGAACAGCAGCAGGACGATGCCCGCCGCCTGCGCGATCGCGTAGAGCGCGAGCACGCCGAGCGGCAGCATGACGAGCTGCACCCAGCGCGGAACCACGACGGGCGCGCCGGGCGCCGGCGCCGGTGACGCTGCGGGCGGGGTGTCGTCCGGCTCAGCCATCCCCTTCCGTCAGAGTATGCGACGTGCCCACCGCGCCCGCGAAGATCCTGTTCGTCGGTGATGTCGTGGGATCGCTCGGCAAGCGAACGCTCCTGGGGCTGCTGCCGGCGCTACGCGAGCGCCATGAGCCGACGTTCGTCGTCGTCAACGGCGAGAACGCAGCGGGCGGCCTCGGCATCACGCCGAAGATCGCCGACGAGCTCTTCCGCGCCGGCGTCGACGTCATCACGCTCGGCAACCACGCCTATCACCGGCGCGAGATCTACGACTACCTCGGCCAGAACAGCGAGATCCTGCGCCCGTACAACTACCTGCGCAGCCAGCCCGGGCACGGGACCTGCGTCGTGGAGCGCGACGGCGTGCGGCTCGGCGTCGTGAACCTCAGCGGCAACCTCTTCCTGCGCGCCGGCCGGCCCGCCTTCACAGAGGCCGACGCGGCGCTCGGCGAGCTCGCGGGCAAGGTCGACCACATCCTCGTCGACTTCCACGCCGAGGCGACGAGCGAGAAGGTCGCGCTGGGCTGGTACCTCGACGGCCGTGCGAGCGCCGTCGTCGGGACGCACACGCACGTGCCGACGGCCGACGCGCGGGTCCTGCCGGGTGGCACCGCGTACATCACCGACGTCGGCATGACCGGTCCCCGCGGCGGCGTCATCGGCGTGCGCAAGGAGCAGTCGATCCGCAGCTTCGTCACGCACATGAACGAGCGCTACGACACCGCCGAGGACGACCCGTGGCTCAACGCCGTGCTCGTCACGTGCTCGCAGCCGCTGCGCGCGGACGCGATCGAGCAGGTGCTGCTTCCGGCCGCGTGAGGTCGGCGTCGGAGACGAGTGCGTGCGCGCTCGAGGGCGCCGTGCACTTCACGCGCTGGCCGACCTGCGGCGCGTCGACCCCGATGGTGCGCGCGGTGACCGGGAACTGCCCCTCGGGGTGGTCGCAGATGAGCTCGACGCGGGCATCGTGGCCGTAGTACTCGACGGCCGTGACGACGGCGTTCGCCGGGCCTGATCCGTTGGCGGCGGCGATGCGCAGCTCCTCGGGGCGCACGACCACGACGCCGTCGCCGGTCGGCGCACCGGGGCGCGGCGCGCGGAGCGCGATCACCCCCAGCTGCGTCTGCGCATGATCGGACCGCAGCAGCGCCGGCAGGACGTTGGCCTCTCCGAGGAAGCGCGCGATCTCGACGTCGCGCGGCGCGAGATAGAGCTCCCGCGGGCTGCCGCTCTGGGAGATCACGCCGTCGCGCAGGATCGCGACGACGTCCGCGCACGAGAGCGCCTCGTCCTGGTCGTGGGTGACGAGCAGCGCGGTCGTGCCGAGCGCCTTCAGCATGCTGCGCACCTCGGCGCGCATGCTCGCGCGCAGCGCGGGGTCCAGCGCCGAGAACGGCTCGTCGAGCAGGACGACGTCGGGTGTCGTGGCGAGCGCCCGGGCGAGCGCGACGCGCTGCTGCTGGCCGCCGGAGAGCTCGTGCGGCCTGCGGCGCTCGAGGCCGCCGATCCCGACGAGCTCCACGAGCTCGTCGACCCGCGGGCCGCGCCGGTGGCCGCGCGGCAGGCCGAAGGCGATGTTCGAGTGCACGTCGAGGTGCGGAAACAGCGCGCCTTCCTGCGGCACGAAGCCGATGCGGCGGCGGTTGGGCGCGACGTGCCGCGTGCCGTCGTCGACGACCGTCGAGCCGAGCCGGATCTCGCCGCTGTCGATCGCGTCGAAGCCGGCGAGCAGGCGCAGGAGCGTGCTCTTGCCGCAGCCCGAGACTCCGAGGATCGCGGCGAACGCGCCGGCCTCGATCTCGAGGTCGACGCCCTGCAGCACGGGCACGGTCCCGTACGCCTTCGTGACCGCGCGGACGGCGACGGCGCTCATGACCCGGCGCCGTCCAGACGGCGGATGAGGAGGTAGGCCGGCAGCGCCGAGATCGCGACCATGACCGCAGCGTAGGGCGCCGCCGCACCGTACGAGAGGCTCGAGGCATAGGTCCAGAAGCGGGTGGCGAGCGTTTCGGTGCCCGTCGGGCGCAGCAACAGCGTGCCGGTGAGCTCGGTGACCGTCGACAGGAAGACGAGTGCCGCGCCGGCGCCGAGACCGGTGCGCAGGAGCGGCAGCGTCGTCCGGGCGAACGCGCGCAGCCCGCCGAGGCCGAGGCTGCGAGCGACGTCCTCCATCCGTGGCGGGATCTGCGCGAGCGGACCACGGATGGCCACGAGCGCCAGGGGCAGGAAGAGGATCGCGTAGGCGATCACGAGCAGGGTCGTCGTCTGGTAGAGCCAGGAGGCGCTGCGGATGCTGAAGGACACGAGCGCAAGCCCGATGACGACGCCCGGCAGCGCGCGCGCGACATAGGTGGAGCGTTCGATGAGGCGGCTTGCGCCACCCCCGTGCCGGGCGGACAGCAGCGCGACCGGCAGCGCCAGTGCGACGGTCACCACGGCCGCGCCGAGCGAGAGGCCGAGCGTCGTCGTCACCGCCGTGAGCAGCGACGTCGGCGGCAGTGTCGACGAGCTGCCCTGCGCGACCCAGTAGACGAGCGCGGCGAGCGGCACGCCGAGCGACAGGATCGTCAGCAGGCCGAGGCCGGCGATGACGAGCGGGGCGCGACGCCCGAGTGCGAGCCGCGCGCGCGGGCGCTTGGTCCCGCTGCCGACGCGCGCGTACCGCGCGCGGCCGCGGGCGATGACCTCGGCCAGCAGCAGGGCGAGCGACAGCGCGACGAGCACGAGCGCCAGGATCGCCGCACTGGCGCCGTCGAAGCCCAGCTGGTACTGGGCGTAGATCTCGGTGGCGAGCGTCGGGAAGCGCAGCTGCGCGAAGGCGCCGTACTCCGCGAGCAGATGCAGGGCGATGATGAGGCCCCCGCCGAGGACCGGCAGGCGCAGCTGTGGCGCGGTGACGCGCCAGAAGGTGGACCAGCCGCTCAGGCCGAGGCTGCGCGCGGTCTCCTCCAGCGCCGGATCGCTGCCGCGCAGCACCGCGGCCGTCGGCAGCAGGACGAACGGGAAGTAGGCGACCACGGTGACGAGCAGCGCGCCCCAGAAGCCGCGCATCGAGGTGAAGAACGACACCCAGCCGAAGCTCGAGACGAACTCCGGGATCGCGAGGGGCAGCACGAGCAGCACCATCCATACGCGTCTGCCGGGTACGTTCGTGCGCTCGATGCACCATGCCGCGCCGACGCCGATGACGGCGCACAGCGCGGTCGTCGCGACGATCAGGCCGACGGTGTTCGCCAGCAGGTCGCCGACGCGCGGGCGCAGGAGCAGACGCTGGGCCTCGGACGCGCTGACGCCGCGGGCCTCCAGCGCGAGGAAGACGATCGGCACGAGCGACAGGGCCGCGGCGACGAGCCCGCCGATCAGCAGTCCGCGCGGCGCGCCGGCCCGCCGCCCGCGCCGCCGGCGGCGCGGAAGCGCCGGTAGCGCCGTGCTCGTCATCGTCGGCCCTCCGCCATGGCGCTCAGATCAGCCCCACGTCCTGGAGCGCGCGCAGCGCGTCGCGACCGTCGCCGAGTTGCTCGACGGAGATCGCGGGCGGCTTGAGCTGGTCAAACGGCTTGAGATCGCGCTTGGTCTGCACGCCCGAGCCGAGCGGGTACTCGTAGCTCTCGCTCGTGGCGATGATCTCCTGAGCGGGCTTGCTGACGAGGTAGGACAGGAAGCGCTGGGCCTCGCGCGGGTGCGTGCTGGACTTCAGTGCGGCGGCACCGGAGACGTCGACGAGCGCGCCGGCGTCGCCGGCGTCGAAGTAGTGCAGCGCCGAGTGCACCTTCGAGGCCCCGACCTCGTCGCGCAGCCGGTACCAGTAGTAGTGGTCGATGAGCCCGGCGGCGATCTCGCCGCGGTTGACGGCTGCGATCAGCGCCTCGTTGTCGTCGTAGACCTTGCCGTTGGACTTCAGGCCCTGCAGCCACGACTGTGCGGCGCCCGCGCCGTGCAGCGCGCGGACCGCGGTGATGAGCGGCTGGAAGTCCGTCTCGGTCGGGGCGAAGCCGATCTTGCCGCGCCACGCCGGCTTGGCGAGGTCCTGCAGCTTCCCCGGAAGCTCGGCCGGCCGGAGCTTCTCGGTGTTGTAGGCGAGCACCGCCGAGCGCGCGGATGCCGCAACCCAGTCCTTCTTGGGCGCGTTGAGGCGGCTGGGCGTCTTGCTCAGCGTGGCGGCGTCGACCGGCGCGAAGAGCCCCTTGCGCTCGAGCACGGTCAGCGCCGGCGGATTCTCGGCGACGAAGACGTCCGCCGGAGACGCCGAGCCTTCGCGCAGGACCTGGTTGGCCAGCGACGCCTCGTCGCTGGAGCGCAGCTTGACGTCGATGCCGGTCCGCTTCTTGAAGTCGGCGACGAGCGTCGCCATCGTCTGCTCGTGCTGGCCGCTGTAGACCGTGATCGGGTCACTCCCCGCGGTCGCGGAGGAGCCTGAGCCTCCACATGCCGTGAGTGCCGCCGCGACGGCGGCCAACGCGATCCATGCAATGCTGCGACGCCTCATCCCACCTGGACCTTTCTGTCTTAGGGCACCCTAGTAAGGCCACCCTAACCCATGCTGTCAAGGTTGTGGCGTCAGGAAGGCGCCCGGTCGAGGCTCACGTCGTCGAACGATCGCGGGTCCTCGAGGGGCTCGACGTGCGTGAAGACCGTCACGTAGGGCAGGCGCGCATGCAGCGCCGCCTCGACCTCCTCGGCGACGTCATGCCCGCGCCGGACGGTCCACTCGCCGGGCACGAGCAGGTGCACGGAGACGAACGCGCGGCGGCCGGCCTGGCGCGTGCGCAGGGCGTGGAACTGCACGCCGCGCGAGGCGAATGCCGCGAGCACGTCCTCGATCTGTGCGCGGGCGGCGTCGTCGACCGCGCGGTCCATGAGACCGCCCGCCGCGCGCCGCACCAGCGACACCCCGGTCCGGACGATGTTCAGCGCAACGACGAGCGCGACGATCGCGTCCAGGCGCTCGAAGCCGCTGATCGCGACCGCGGCGACGCCCGCGACGACGCCGACGGACGTCCACACGTCGGTGAGCAGATGCCGGCCGTCGGCCTCCAGCGTGATCGAGCGATGCTCCCGCCCGGCGCGCACGAGCAGCAGCCCGACGGCCAAGTTGATCAGTGACGCCGCGACCGACACCGCCAGGCCGATGCCGACGTCAGACAGCGGCTGCGGGTGCTGCAGGCGGCTGATCGCGCTGACCGCGATCGTGACGGCGGCCAGCATGATCATGGCGCCCTCGATGCCGGCGGAGAAGAACTCGGCCTTCGTGTGCCCGTAGGCGTGCTCTTCGTCGGCGGGCTTCGCCGCCCACCGCAGCGCCCCCAGCGCGACGACGGCGGCGACGAGATTGACCACCGACTCGGCCGCGTCCGACAGCAGCCCGACCGAGTTTGTCAGCCGCCAGGCAACGGTCTTCAGGGTGATCGTGGCGAGGGCGGCGGCGACCGACAGCCACAGCAGACGCGACAGCCGCTGGTCAAGCGCCGAGGGCGCGGCGACCGAACTCATGAGGCGCCAGTGTCGCCGATCAGCTCGACGCGGCCGGCAACCCCCGCGCCTGCACACCCCTCAACGGGCCCGCCCGGGCGAGCCCCGCGACGAGCACCACGAGCGCGACGAGCAGGACCGCGTTACGCGCCGCGACGATGACGATGACGTCGCTGCGCTCGTTGATGAGATCGAAGTAGCGGCTCGGAAACTCGACGTGCGTGAGCGCGATGCCGGCGGCCGTCAGGAGCGCGACCGCCCGCCGCCGCCAGACCCACCCGAGCGCGGCGAACGGCGCGAGCCAGATGACGTACTGCGGCGAGAACACCTTGCCGAGCGTCACGAACGCCAGCAAGGCCGCGAAGCCGGTGAGCACGAGGTGGCGGACGTCGCCGGCGCGGCGCGCGAGCGCGAGCACCCCCGCGAGCGCGAGCACGAGGACGACCGAGAAGAGCGTCTCCACGAACTTGGCGTGACCACCGTCGAGGCCGTTTGACTTGAAGCGGTCCGGGCGCAGGTTCGTCCCGGTGACCTGCGAGCCGCCGAGCGCGAACAGGACGCTCGCCGGCGTCGACTCGATCTGCACTGGGCGGTCGAGGTGGAAGCGCAACGAGTCGACGTAGCCGCTGCCGGCGAACGGCAGCGAGACGAGGACGACGACCACGGCGAAGACCGCCGCGCCACGCAGCGCCGTCCGGCGCTCGCCGCGCGCGACGAGCCATACGACGGCGACGACCGCCAGCAGGGCGGGGAAGAGCTTCGTCATCGTGCCGACGCCGAGCAGGAGGAAGCCGACGTCGGGCCGGTCGCGTGCGAACGCGAGCAGCCCGGCGAGCGCGATCGCCACCGGCAGCGCGTCGAAGTGCGTGCGCACCGCCGCCCCGATGAGCAGCGGGGTGAGCGCGAGCAGCCAGGCGACCTCCAGCCCGGCCCGCCGGCCGCCCGCCAGTCGCGCGGCGAACTGCTGGCCGGCGAGCGCGCAGCCCGCCATCAGGAACGCGAACACGACGGCGTACGTGACCTCGTCGCGGCCGAGTACGCCGCCGAGGCCGATCGGCAGCGCTGCCAGCGGCGGGTACTCGAAGCCGAAGCCGATGTACGGCAGCGCGCCGCCGGCGAGCAGTTCCGCGTACGTGCGATAGACGAAGAGGTCGTTGACCGCCGCGTCCGCGAACGGGCCGACGGTCGTCCCGACCGCCCACGCGACCACGAGGGCGACGACGGGGAGGGCGCCCGCGAGCCGCGACCGCGCGCTCACGCCCGGCTCGGCGGGGCGAGCGCCGCGGTCTGCAGCAACGCGAGCATCACGAGTGGGAAGAACCATGGGATGTAGAGGTAGAACCAGTGCGTCACGCCGAGCTGCAGCGCGATGAGGATCGCCGCGGCACAGGCGGCCAGGCCGACGAGGTCGCGCCGCCGTGGCACGAATGCCAGCGCCAGGGCGAGGATGACCGTGCCGATCTGCACCGCGCGCTGGACGCTGTCGAGCCAGCTGACGTCCGGATCGTAGAGGCCCCAGATCGAGAACGGCGAGCCGCGCTCGGATTGAAACGCGATCGTGGCCTTCCAGAAGCTGCGCAGGTCGTTGTGCGCGAGCACCGGCGCGAACGCCAGGGCCGCGGCGGCGACGAAGCCGGCCGCGAACAGCGCGATCGTGCGCACCCGCGGGCGCGGGTACGTCGCGAACAGCGGCGCGAGCGCGAGCGGCGCGAACTTCGTCAGCCCCGCGAGCGCGACGAACGCGCCGCGCGCGGGCGCGCTGCCGGCCGCCCACACCGCGGCCAGCACGAGCACCGCGACGAGCGCGTCGTTGGCGTTGGACATCTGCGTGTAGAGCGTGAACGGGTAGGCCGCCCACGCATAGGCCAGCGCGATCCCGAGGGTGGGCCCGCGGACGCGCCGCCCGACGAGGAAGCACAGCAGGCAGGCCAGCAGGTCGAAGACGATCGCCGCGGCGTGCGCCGCCGGCAGCGAGTCCCAGCTCCCGCTCCAGGGCAG
>DASWQM010000146.1:0-11669 GCA_036403675.1 Solirubrobacteraceae bacterium
CGCCGCGTACGGGCATTTCGGGCGCGAGGACGAGGACTTCACGTGGGAGCAGACCGGCAAGGCCGAGCTCCTGCGCGAGGCCGCCGGGCTGCCCGACCGCGAGGCAGACGCGGTCGTGGCGTAGCCGCGTCAGGGGATCTCGCACGTCGCGCACGCGGGTGACGCTCGTCCGCGTGCGGAGGTAGCGCGGGACCCCCTCCCTCACCGATGTCGTTCAGCCCGCGGCGCCCGCCCCGAGAGAGCGCCATCAAGGCCCGCCCTGCCTCAGACCGTACCGCCGAGCAAAGCCCGTACGCGGCCCGCGCCCGCGCCTACGCGCCGCGGTACCGGCGCGTCACGTGCTCGCAGCCGACGGTCCGCACGCGGCGGTTGAAGCCGATGCGCACGGTGTCGATGCCCGGCCCGCAGTCGATCTGCGTCGAGCCGGCCGCGTAGGCCTCGATCGTGTCGGCGCCAGAGCCCGCGTTGATGCGGTTGGTCCCACGGCCGCGCAGGCGGATGCGGTCGTTGCCCGCGCCGGCCGTGATCTTGTTGGAGCGCTCACCGCCCTGGAGGAAGTCGTCGCCGAGGCCGCCGTCGATGACGTTCGCGCCGCGCCCGCCGTAGACGGTGTCGTCGCCCGGGCCGGCGAACAGCGTGTCGGTGCCCAGGCTGGGACCGTCGGGGTGGCGGTTGCCCCACAGCACGTCGTCGCCCGCGCCCGCGTCGATGCGGTCCGGGCCGACGCCGCCGAGCAGGTTGTCGTCGAGGTCGGTACCAGCGATCGCCTCGCCGCCGTCGCCGGCCAGCGTCGTGACGCCCTTGACCTCGTCGACGACCGGGTCGGCCTGGAAAACGACCTCGCAGTTTCGGATGCGCCCGTCGGTCAGCGCGGCGCGCGACGCGGCCCCGCCGGGCTGGTCGGGCGGGCTGATGTAGACCGTGTCCGTGCCGGGGCCGCAGTCCACCGAACCCGGATACGAGCCGTTGTTGAGGTAGACGACGTCGTCGCCGTCGCCTGCATCGATGTTGTCTGAGCCCGAGTCGGCGGAGATGGTGTCGGCGCCGGCGCCGCCCACCAGGACGTCGATGCCGCCGCCGCCGTGCAGCACGTCGTCGCCGTCGCCGCCGTCGATGCGGTCGGGCGCGGCGCCGCCGTCGAGATCGTCGTTCCCGGCGCCGCCGGCGATGTCGTCGTGGCCGAAGCCGCCGGTGATCGTGTCCTCCCCGGGGCCGCCCTCGACGTGGTCGCCGCCGGAGTCGCCGTCGAGCGTGTCGTCGCCGCCGTTGCCGTAGAGCTTGTCGGCGCCGCCGTCGCCGAACAGCTGGTCCGGCCCGGGGCCGCCCTGCACCGTGTCGGGGCCGCCGCCGGCGCGGACGAGCAGCCCGTTGAGGAGCTTCACGACGAGGCGGTCGGGGCCGGGCGTGCCTGACAGCAGGCCGCCGGCCGTCGCCGCGGACGGCAACGCGAGGGCGAGCACGAGGACGGAGGTGAACAGGAGGCGTCGCACGCCACGGTGGATCGGCGGCGGCGCGCCCAGCTTGAGCCCGCGCGCTCAAGATCCGGCCCGCCAGCACGATGACCGGGCCGTCATGTCGCTCCCTCGCCTCCTGCTCGGCCTCCTGACCGGCCTGGCCCTGCTAGCCGCAATCGCGCTGCCGACCCCCACGCGCGCCGCCACGCCGCGCGCGGCGCCGAGCCTGCTCGCGTACTGGCCGCTCGACGAGAAGGCCGGCCCGACCCTGCTCGACACGGTCGCCGCCCGCGTCGGCACGCTCGTCGGCGGCGCGGTGCTCGGCGGCCAGACCGCCCGCTCCGACGACCACGGCGCCGGCATCGTGCTCACGGGCGCAAGCGCCGTGGCGCTCGACGGGGCGCCGGCGTTCCCCACCAGCGTCACGCTCGAGGCGTGGGCCAACCCGCTCCCCGGCGCCGGCGGGACGCGCTACATCCTCAGCCGCGGCACGGGCACCTCGGGCCTGCACCTCGGCGTCGACTCGTTCAACCGCGTCGTGCTCAGCGTCGGCGCGACCAGCGGCGCCACGCTGCTGACCGGGCCCGTCGTCCCCGCGGGGACGTGGCACCACGTCGCCGCGACCGTCGCCGGCCTCGACGCCGCGCTCTACCTCGACGGCAGGCTCGTCGCCGGCAGGACGCTCACGGCGCCGCCGGCGGCGACGACGCGCACGCTCTACCTCGGCCGCTACTCCGCCCTCGCGAGCAACTACTGGCGCGGAAGCCTCGACGAGGTCTCGCTCTACGACGGCGCGCTCGACGCCGCCGGCGTCGCCGCCCGCTACGGCGCGGTCGCCGACGTCACGCCGCCCGCCGTGAGCGTCTCGGCGGCCCCGCCCGCGCAGAGCGCCCGGGCCGACGCGACCCTGAGGTTCACCGCCACGAAGGGCGGCTCGACGTACAGCTGCCGCCTCGACGCCGGCGCCTGGACGCCGTGCGCCGGATCGGCGTCCTACTCCAGCCTGGCCGAGGGCCAGCACAGCGCGTCGGTCCTGGCGACCGACCGCTACGGGATCGCCGCCACGGCTCCCGCGACGGTGAGCTGGAACGTCGACCTGACCACGCCGGAGACGCTGCTGCTCGCCGAGCGCCCCGCCCCCGGCGCCACCGGCGACCTGAGCTTCGTCTCCGAGACCGCCGCAGGCTTCCAGTGCCAGGTCGACGGCGGGCCGTGGGCCGCGTGCACGAGCCCGCTGAGCGCGCCGGCGGGCGCGACCGTGGCGGTGCGGGCGCTCGACGCCGCCGGCAACGCCGACCCGAGTCCCGCCACGGCGCGCCTCGCCCCGGACGGCGGCGCGGCCCCGTACGGCAGCGCCAGCGCGTCGTTCGTCGTCTCGGGCCAGCGCTCGTCGAGCGCGCTGCTGTGCCGGCTGAACGCCGCCGCCGCGTGGACTGACTGCCCGGAGTCCATGACCTACACCGACCTGCCCTACGGCGCCAACGCCCTCTCCGTCCGCGACCCCGGACTGCCCGGCGTGCCCGGCGCCGCGTCGCTGGCGTGGAACGCACCGCTGCCGGCGCCGAGCCTCATCGCGCCGCGTTTCCCGCTGCTCGTCAAGTTCGCGTCGCGTCGCGCCCAGCGGCGCACGAAGCCCTCGCGCGTTTCGCGGCTGCTCTACCGCGCCAACACCGACGGCGCCGCAACGGTCGTCCTGCGCCGCGGCGCCCGCGTCGTCGGGCGCTGGACGACGGCGTTTCACCGCGGCAGCAACACGATGGCGTTCCCGATCGATCGCTTCCGCCGGCTGGGGACCGGCCGCCACGTCCTGACGCTGGAGCCGCGCAACGCCGCCGGCCCCGGCCCGGCGCTCACGCGGCGTTTCGACGTCGTTCGCCTGGGGCGGTGATCGGACCGATGTATCCGGTGATCGGACCGATGAGTTGTATCTCGCCCGGGCGTCCAACACTCATACAGACCATGAGCACCGCCAGATCAGGGTCCGGTACAGGACCGTCCTCGATGTTCGGCGGCTCGCTCAGCAGCAAGGTGTGACCATGACCTCGACCGCTCCCCTCACCTCCGCCGATCTCGCTCCCACGTCCGTCGCGTACGTCGACTCCGACATCCCGGAGGGGCAGACGCTCGTCGAGTGGCGTGTCGAGCTCGATGCCGCACGGCGCGCACAGCGCCACGTCCCCCGCCGCACGCTCCGCGTCCCGCGCCTCCCCCGACTGCCGCTCCTGCGGCCCGCCTGGTGACCGCCATGACCGCCTACGACATGCGCCTGTACCTCGCCGGCCTCATGGCCGAGCGTCTCGAAGCCACCGAAGCCAACCTCGACTCCAACGCCCTGTACATGCGTGACCTCGACGATGACCTCGTCGCCGCCCGCGAGGCATACATCGGCCTCGCCGTGACGGAGATCGCGACGCTGCGCGGCGAGCTGTCGGGCCGCCAGGACGGCTGAGCTACGGCCCCTCGCCGTCGAAGGCGCGTACGAGTCGCTTCGGCGCCTTGCGCCGCCACGCCTCGGTCAGCAGCTCGCGGACGTGGTCGTCCGGAGCGCGGCGCAGGTCGACCACGAGGGCCGACAGGCGCGAGCCCCACCAGAACGCCTCGAAGGCCTCGGCGTCGTCGGCGACAGCCGCCCGGATCTCGCCCTCGTCGACCATGATCCGCAGGTGGTCGTCGTCGGGGGCCGTCGCGAAGATCCGGCCGCGGACGCGGAACGAGGGGATCCCGTGGTGGTCCTGCTCGAACGCCTCGGGGAGGCTCAGGGCGAACGTGTGGGCGGGATGCACCGTCCGCCGACGGTAGCGCCGCCGGCAGTCGTCAGCAGCCGCTGCCGTCGAGGCCGCAGGTCTCGCCGTCGGCGGTCCCCTGGCTCTGCGGGTTCAGCTCGCGCCCGCGTCGCAGCAGCTCGAGGAGCGCCTCGGGCGGATGCGCCCCCGACGCGCCGACGGCGCGGTCGACGACGAAGTACGGCACCGCCTGGATGCCGATGCGCTGGGCGGTACGCTGGTCCTCGCGGACCTCGGTGGCGAAGCGGTCGGTCGCGAGCGTGTCGCGCACCTCGTCCTCGGGGAGGCCGGCCTCGACCCCGAGCCGCGCGAGCACGGCGTGGTCGGCGATGAGCTCGCCCTCCGTGAGGTAGGCGCGCATGAGGCGCTCCTTCATCGCCGCCTGCATGCCGTGGGCGGCGGCGAGGTGCAGCAGCCGGTGGGCGTCGAACGTGTTGCCGCCGCGGGCGATGTCGAAGCGGAACTCGAGGCCGTCGCCTGCGCCGGTGTCGGTCATCCGCTGCTGCATCGCGAGCGCCTCCTCACGGCTCGTGCCGTACTTGTCGGCGAGATGCGTGGCACCGTCGGGCTCACGCTCGCGAGGGGCGGTCGGGTCAAGCTCGAAGCTGCGCCACGTGACCTGCACCTCGTCGCGGTGCTCGTAGGCGGCGAGCGCGGCCTCGAACCGGCGCTTGCCGACGTAGCACCACGGGCAAGCGATATCGGACCAGATCTCGACGTGCACGAAGCACCTCCTGCCGTTGCTCAGACAACCACATGTGAGCGTAGCGCCCCGCTCGCTCGTGTCGGCTGGGACGCCGCACGGCGGGCTTGACGGCCGGGATCATTGGGTACACCATTTTCCGGTATGGAGATCGTCGCACTATGCGTCGTCGCGATCATCGGTGTCGCCGGCGGCGCGTGGCTCGTCGCCACGAACCTGCGCGCACGCGCCAACGAGCTCGACATCCAGCGCGAGAAGCTCGATGCCGCGGCCGCCGGGCACCGCGAGATGGTCGTGGCACACGAGAGCTCCGTCGCGGAGCTGGCGCCCAAGGCCGAGGCCCATCGTGCGGCCGCCGCAGATCACGCGCGGACGGCAGGCGAGCTCGAGGAGCGGATCGAGCGCGAGCGCCGTCAGGCGCAGTTCCACGAGCAGCGGGCCACAGAGACCGAGCAGGACCGGGAGCACATCCGATGATCGCGCTCGCCTACGCGATCATCGGCGCGTTCGTGGCGGCCGCGAACCACTACTTCAGCCATGTCGGCTCGACGCGCGGCGTCGTCTCGGCGATCCTGGCCATCCTCATCTGGCCGCTCGTCCTCATCGGCGTCGACATCCGGATTCACTAGCGCCGCGTCGCGACCGTCCTCAGCCTCCTCGGCCGTGACCCGGCCGAGCAGGTCGATCGTGCTGGGCATCTGCTCGACGTCGTTCGCGCAGCCGCGCAGACGACGATGTGGCGCTCGACGGCGGCGCGCTCCTCGGGGTCGAGGCACCCTCGAGGTACTCCGGCAGGACCTCGACGAACTCACGGCAGCTGAGGTGCTCGGCGTCGGCGCTCGTCATGCGGCGACTCCCTCGGCGAGATAGTCCCCGAGCGCGGCGCGCACCTTGCTGCGCGCGCGGTGCAGGAGGATCCGCTGGTTGCCGGGGCTCAGGCCGAACGCCGCGCAGACCTCCTCGGGCTCCCAGCCCTCGACGTCGCGCAGCACGAGCACGGTGGCCTGGCGCGGCGGCAACGCCTCGATCGCGCCGCGCACGTGCGCGAGCGTCTCGCGGCCGAGCAGCCGCTCCTCGGGCAACGCCCTCCAGTCAGACGGCGCGGCCGACCAGTGGCGGGCCCGGCGATCGCCCGGGAAGCGGTCGGCGTCGACCGCGCTGTCGTCGTCCGCGGCGAGCGCGGAGAACGGTGCGCTGCGGCGCTCGCGCACCGCTCGCGTGCGCGCCCGGTTGATGAGGATCTGGAAGATCCACGTCTTCAGCGACGACCGGCCCTCGAAGCGGTCGATGCCGTTGAGAACCGCCAGCCACGTCTCCTGGACGACCTCCTCGGCGACCGCGCGGTCGCGGACGAAGCCGCGCGCGAGGCGCAGGAGCTGGGACTGGTGCAGGCCGACGAGCCGGACGAACGCCGACTCCTCGGCGCGCCGCAGCGCGGCGACGAGCGCACCGTCGTCGTCGCTGCTCGGACGCACGCCGGCCGGGCTCGTCACGGGCTGCACAGGAGCGAGTCTCTCCGACCGGGCCGGGCGTTGCATGACGGAACGCTGACATCCGCGTTAGCCTGCGCACGCCATGTTCGCCCCAGCCTCCATCGCCGCCGCACTCGGGAAGGGTCTCGTCGCGGGCTTTGCCGGGACCGCTGCCATGACGGTCTCCAGCACGGTGGAGATGAAGCTGCGCGGCCGCCCGGCGAGCACGGCTCCGGCCGACGCGGCGGCGAAGGTCCTCGGGATCGAGGGCTTCTCCGACGATGCGGCCAGGCAGCGCTTCGCGACGCTCGTGCACTGGAGCTACGGCACCGGCTGGGGCGTGGTCCGCGCCCTGCTCGGCCTCGCCGGGCTGCCGCCGGTCACCGCGACCGCCACCCATCTCGCCGCGGTCTGGGGCAGCGAGGCGATCATGCTCCCGGCGCTTGGGGTCGCGCCGCCGTTCTGGACGTGGGGCGCCGAGGGGGTCGCGATCGACGTCTGGCACCACGTCGTCTACGCCACCGCCACCGGCGCGGCGTACGAGCTGCTCGACTGAGCCTTCGTGCGGTTTGCCACGCGCACGGCGCGGGCAATGCTCCGGATATCAGTATGAGGCTCGTGCTGAACGTCATCTGGCTCGTGCTGGCGGGGCTGTGGCTTGCGATCGGCTACGTCTTCGCGGCGCTCATCTGCTTCGTCGGCATCATCACGATCCCGTTCGGGATCGCCGCGCTGCGGATCGCGGCCTACACCCTTTGGCCGTTCGGCGCGACGATCGTGCGGCGGCCCGACGCGGGCGTCGCATCGGGCGTCGGCAACGTCCTGTGGGTCCTCTTCTGCGGGTGGTGGCTCGCGCTCGCGCACATCGTCGGCGGGCTTGCGCTCTGCGCGACGATCATCGGCATCCCGCTCGGCGTGGCCTGCTTCAAGCTCGTCCCCGTGTCGTTCTGGCCGCTCGGGCAGGAGGTCGTGAGCATCGACGCGGTCGCGCCGACAAGGCCCGATCCGGCCTATTAGCCAGGCTGCCGGTGTCATGGCGGCCCGCTCTGCGGGTACGGTTCGCCGCATGGGGGATGCCACCCACCCGCCGGCAGCGCGTGCCGGCGTGACGTTCGAGGTCGAACGGCTGGAGCGCGACGGCGATCAGCTCGTCGTCAGCGGCCACTGGTCGGGCCTGCGCGGCGTGCGCTTCGTGCGACCGACGCTCGTCGTGGGCGACCGGCAGGTGCTCGCGACGCTCGAGCACAAACCCTGGGCGCCGCGTGCGGACCGCGTGTGGACCGCCGCCTTCCCCTGGAAGGGCCGTACGCCCGACGCCAGGCATCTCGCGCTCGCGGTCGCGCCGAGCGTCACCGTGCCGCTCGCGCCGCCCCGCGAGGAGGCCGAGCCGGCGCTCGTGCTCGTGCCCGACGGCGACGGCGCGCCGCCGCCCACGCCCGAGCCGCCCGAGCCGCCGCGCAAGCGCCGCTCCTCCAGGCGCGACGCGCCCGCGCCGGCGAGCAAGCGCCGGGGGGCCAAGCCCGCCGCTGCGGAGGCTGCGCCCGACCCGTCGCCGCCGGCGGCCAAGCCCGCCGCTGCGGAGGCTGCGCCCGACCCGCCGCCGGCGGCGGCCAAGCGCGGGTCCGCCGAGCGGCCGGCCGCGGCGCCCGAGCGCGACCCATCGGCAACGACCGAACGCATGCGCGCGCGCCAGCTCGAGCAGGAGCTCGAGGCCGTCGCCGAGGAGCGCGACGGGCTGCGCCGCAAGCTCGACGAGGCCCAGACGCGCCTCGCGGCGGCCGACACGGCGCGCGCCGACCACGAGGCGACCGCCCGCCGCGAGCGCCGCTCCGCCGACGCCGCCACCGACGAGCGCGACGAGATCGCCCGCGCGCGCACCGCGGCCGAGCGCGACCGCGAGCTCGCGCTGGCCCAGCGCGACGAGGCCGTCAAGGACCGCGAGGCCGCCGTGCGCGCACGCATGCGGATGGAGCTGCAGCGCGAGGAAACCGTCGAGGCCGCGGCCGTAGCGGCGTCCGAGGTCGAGCGCGCCAAGGCCGAGCGCGACGAGGCCAACGCCCAGCGCGACGAGGTCCTGCTCGCCTACCGCGCCCTTCAGCGCCACGTTCAGACCGAGCGCGCCGAGCTCGACCGCGCGCTCGCCGGCGACGACGCCCCGGGCGAGGATGCTGCCGACGAGCCGCTGGGCGTTCGCAAGATGCCGGCTGCGCGCACCGTCATGGCCGAGCTCCAGCGCCCGGCGCCGGCGTCGAAGTTCGTCGTCTCCAAGTTCGACGTCTGGGTCATCCGCGTGCTCGGCAGCGTCGCGGCGGCGTGCTTCATCCTGCTGCTCGTCTCACTCGCGCGCGTCTTCCTCTGACGCGGCGGCGCCGTCGTGTCGCGCCGAGGGTGGCTATGCGTGCCCGAGGCGACACGATCGCCTCATCGGCGGCGCAGCACGCGGCTGTCGTCGGGCAGGCGCTTCGTCACGCGCGCGGCGTCGAGGTGCTCGAGCAGCGCCTGCGCGTACGTGCGCGAGGTGCCGAGCTCGTCGCGCAGACGGGCGAGCGTGACCGCGCCCTCGGCCTCGACGATCGCCGCGACGCGCCCGGCGACTCGCGCCAGTGCGTCGCGGTGCGCGTAGCGGTCGCGCCCGACGCGCACCGCGAGGCCGGCCGCGCGCAGCGCGGGGAGCTCGGCCGCGGCGTTCCCCAGCTCGCGCAGCGCCGGTGGCTCGTGCCCGGCCTCCAGCAGCCGCTGCGCGAGCGCGCGCGCCGCGGGGCTCAGCGGCGCCGGAGCCGACGCCGCGGGCGGCGGTGCCGCGACCGGCGCGACCACCGGCTCGGGCTCGCCCCGCGCGAGGCGCTCCAGTCGCGCCACGATCTCCGGCCGCCGGCCGTGGCGCCGCGCGCGCGCGTCGAGCACCGTGCCGCCGCCGAGCGTGTCCGGCGGCGCGACCGAGCGCACGACGAGCCGGTCCCCCTCGGCCGCCAGCAGCGGCTGCTCGAGGCGTAGCTGCCACAGTCCCGTGCCGAGCGCGACGAGCCGCGCCGCGACGTCGCGCGTGCCGTGGTGGACCTGGACGCGCGCGCCCGAGCGGACGCCGCGCAGCTCCAGCGCGCAGTCGAGGACGAGCGCCGGTGTCACCGGTGCGCCTGCCGCCACCAGCGCGTCGCCGCGGCGCACCTCGCGCACCGCGACGCCGGCGACGTTCAACGCGACGCGCTGGCCGGCATCGGCGCGCTCCAGCGCCGCGTCGTGGACCTGCACCGAGCGCACCCGCACCGCCCGGCCCGCGGGTTGCAGGATGAGCGTGTCGCCGCGCGCGACGGCACCCGACCACAGGGTTCCCGTGACGACGGTCCCCGCGCCGCGGATCGTGAACGCGCGGTCGACGTGCAGGACGGCGGCCCGTGGCGCCTCGCCGCGGCCCGTCAGCTCGGCGGCGACGCGGTCCAGCGCGGCCGCGACCGCCGCGACGCCTGCGCCCGTCCGTGCCGAGCAGGCGACCGTGTCGATCCCCGGGAGCAGCTCGGCGGCCGCGGCTGCCGCCTGCTCGGGCGCGGCGCGATCGGCCTTCGTGATCGCGATGACACCGCGCGTCACGCCGAGCGCGCGCAGCACGGCCGCGTGCTCGCGCGTCTGCGGCATGACGCCGTCGTCGGCGGCGACGACCATGAGGTAGAGGTCGACGCCGGTCGCGCCGGCGACCATCGTGCGCACGAAGCGCTCGTGACCGGGAACGTCGACGACCGACAGGCGCCGCCCGGACGGCAGCGCCAGCGGCGCGTAGCCGAGCTCGATCGACATCCCGCGCTCGCGCTCCTCGGGCAGGCGGTCGGTGTCGACGCCGGTGAGCGCGGCGACGAGCGCCGTCTTGCCGTGGTCGATGTGGCCGGCGGTCCCGAGCGTCAGCGGTGCGCCGGTCACGCGCGCGCCGCGCGCACGACCTCGGCCGCCTGGCGCGCCTCGTCGTCGGTGAGCGTGCGCGGGTCCAGCAGCAGCCGCCCGCCGTGGACGCGGCCGACGAGCGCGGGGTCGCCCGCCCGCAGCGCGGCGGCGAACGCGTCGGCGCCGGCGGGGTGGGAGGGATTCGGATCCAGCGCCACCGCGTGACCCGGCAGCTCGAGCAGCGGCAGCGCGCCGCCGCCCACCCGCGCCGTCGTCTCGACGACCTCGCCGCCGGTCGCCTCGGCGAGCGCCGCGGCGCGGCGGGCCAGCGTCTGCGGGTCGGTGTCGAGCATCGCGAGCACCGGCAGCTGCGCCCGCGCCGCGGCCGGGTCGCGGTAGAGCGCGAGCGTCGCCGCGAGCGCGGCGAGCGAGAGCTTGTCGATCCGCACCGCGCGCGCGAGCGGATGCGCGCGGCAGGCGTCGATCGCCGCCCGCGTGCCGACGAGGACGCCGGCCTGCGGGCCGCCGAGGAGCTTGTCGCCGGAGAACGCGACGAGCGCGGCGCCCGCGCGAACCGAGCGTCGCACCGGCGGCTCGCCGGCGAGCAGCGCCATGTCGTCGGCGAGCACGCCGGAGCCGACGTCGTCGATGACGGGCACGTCGAGCTCGCAGAGCGCCTCGATCGCGACCTCCTCGACGAACCCGAGCGTGCGGAAGTTCGACGGGTGGGCGCGCAGGACCGCGCCGACACGGTCCCCGCTCGCGCCGATCGCGCCCGCATAGTCCTGCAGGCGCGTGCGGTTCGTCGTCCCCACCTCGACGAGCCGCGTGCCGGCCTGCGCGAGCACCTCGGGGATGCGAAAGCCGCCGCCGATCTCGATCAGCTGCCCGCGCGAGACGATCGTCTCCCGTCCGCCGGCGAGCGCCGCGACCGCCAGCAGCACCGCGGCGGCGCAGTTGTTGACGGCGATCGCGGCCTCCGCGCCGGTGAGCTCGATCAGCAGCGACTCGACGTGCTCATGGCGGTCGCCGCGGTCGCCGCTGCGCAGGTCGAGCTCGAGGTTCGAGTAGCCCTCGGCGGCGCGCGCGACGGCCGCGCGCGCCGGCGCCGACAGCGGCGCGCGGCCGAGGTTCGTGTGGACGACGACGCCGGTCGCGTTCAGCACCCGCCGCAGGTGCGGGCGCAGCCGCTCGCGTGCGCGCGCGACGAGGTCGGCGTCGTCGGTCGCGCCGGCCAGCAGCTCGGCTCGCCGGGCGCCTAGCTCGGCGCGCGCGACCGAGGTCGCGAGGCGGTCCACGGAGGGCAGCTCGCGCAGGCGCTCCGCGCGCTCGCTCATCGTCGCGCTCCGTGGCAGCGCTTGTACTTCCTGCCGCTGCCGCAGGGGCA
>DASWQM010000147.1:0-21944 GCA_036403675.1 Solirubrobacteraceae bacterium
CGCCATCGCGACCAAGCACGTCACTGCGACGGCCGCCCTGAGGCCACCCTTCTTCCGCTCCATCGCTCTCCTCCTCCTTTGAGCACCGACACGACCCGCTACAGCAGCAAGAAAAGACTATTATCATTTTTTATCTGATCACGCAACCTCGAACGGGCTCCTCGGAGAAGCGCGAGGAGGCCGCGTCGTCCGCAGCGAGCGTACGATCGGCACAGCTCCAGCGACTACGACGCGAAGACCGACACGATCGGGATCGTGCGCCGCGACGTGCCCGCCCCGCCGACGCGCGTCGAGCCACCCGACGCGGCCAGCGGGAAGATCCCGATCGCCGGCCGCCCCGTGATCAATGGCCGCCGGACGCTGAAGATCGTGGACGGCGAGATGCCGGACATCCCGCGTCCGTCCGAGCCATGGCGGCGCAGGGCTGGAGGGAGCCCCGCGCTCCTTCCAGCCGGCTGCACGCGCGGACGCGCGAAGAGGATCTCGGAATCGTGGCGTACCAGGCCGGCCAGACACTTCGCCCCCGGAGGATCCGATGACGCTGCCATCGCCGGCGTCCTATGCTGGTACGAGAAACCTCAAGGAAAGGCTGCAGTGTCGAAGACGTGGGTTCTTGACACCGAAACGAAGGGCACCGGTGCGAACATGGTGCCGCTGGAGAAGCGCACCACCAAGCGCGAACAGTCGCGAGATGCGCTCTACGTACCCCGCAAGCAGTCCCCGCCGCCGGCAAAGCCGACTGCGCCCAGGCCCGCGCGGAAATTCAAGGTCGTCGACGTGGTGAGCCGGCAGGTGCTGACGGAGGGCACCGACACCCGCCGGACCGTAGACGTGCTCGAGAGCGTCCGCAGCATCGTCGACATACAGGTCTACGTATGGCAGCCCGTGCGTGAGAAGTGGCGGATGCTCGGGCTGGACGAGGTGCGCCTGCTGTGGGATCGCCGGGGCGCGTGACCGTGATCAGGCGGCGGGAGCGGCGCTGTACTCGTCGTCGGTGACGTGCTCACCCCAGGCGACGGGGCTGCCGGAGTCATCGGCCTCCTGCATGGCGAGGTGTGTCATGAACCGGTTGGGGGCGGCACCGTGCCAGTGGTCCTCTCCGGGCTCGAAGAAGACGCGGTCGCCGGGGCGGATGACTTCGATCGGCGCGCCGCGGCGCTCGCAGAGGCCGACGCCCTCGGTGACGTAGATGGTCTGGCCGAAGGGGTGGGTGTGCCACGCGGTCCTCGCGCCAGGGGTGAAGTGGACGCTGGCGGCTCCGAGGCGGGACGGCTGAGTGGGCGTGGCGATGGTGTCGATGTAGACGGTGCCGGTGAACCATTCGCTGGGGCCGCGGTTGGTGTCGAGGGAGTTGCGGGTGATCTTCATGTCGTGGTCCTTGGTGAGTGGGCTGAGCGGCCGCCGTGCTCTCGCGGCTGTCGTCTCTCACACCGTAGGTCTCGGGTCGCTTGCGTCTCGAGCCGGCGGCGCGGGCGTCGGTCTGCGCGGGGTCCACGCGTACCAGGAGGCCGCCCTGGGCGTTGGCTGCGACCGACATGTTGCCCGCGACGAGGAAGGCCGGTCCACGCCGGTGACCCTGCCAAGCCGGTCAACCGTGGGCCACGCGCATGAGGGCGTTGAGCGATGTGGTCGGTCCGGGCCAGTGTTCGCGGAGTAGGTCCGGGCCGCTTGCTCGGACGATGGCGCGCACAACGATCGCGACGATGATCGCGTCGTCGAGTTGCCCGGCGACCGGGATGAAGTCGGGCACCAGGTCAAACGGCATCACGAGGTAGACGATCAGCGCGGCGGCCAGGAGCTTGCAGCGGCGCGTGACGCGGTCGTCGCCGAGGAGGCGACGAAACAGGATCACGCAGTCGGGAATGAAGCCGGCGACGGCGCGTGCTTCCTGGCGGCGTCCGGCACGGAGCAGCCAGATTACGAACGCCGCGTAGACGGCGACGGTCATGCCCAAGGCGATCGACAGCCACTGCCACGACGTCATGGTGCCAGCGTGACGTGACTACCCCGCTCAGCTGCCGGTGAGGACGCTGCGGATCTCGGACGGAAGCTGGGACAGCACGTCGTCGAACTCGCCGCTCGTGATGTGCTTGGCGAGCACGTGCGTGCAGGCGACCGCCGCGCGGGCCGCCTGCTGAGCGTCGGGCAGCTCCGCCGCTTCCCCGAGGCGGGCGAGGAACACGTCGGCGTCGCGGATCCTCTCGGGCTGGTGGCCCGGATCGAAACCCTCGTAGAAGACGCCGCGGATGAGGTGCGTCAGCTGGGCGGCGAGCTGGGCGGCCTCGTCGATGGTCAGGCGGTCGCGCAGTACGTGCAGGTAGCCGCGCAGCATCCGCCACGCATCGTCGCGGTCCTCGACCCCGAGCTCTGCCTCGAGGTCCTTGAGCCACTCGTTGGTCTTGTGAACACTCCGTTCGACGGAGTGAGCGCTGGCGACAGTCATGCAACCTCCCGGTCGTCGGCGTTTGGCCGAGCACGGTGGGTAGGCCGATCGGGGACGTCGACAAGGCTCCGCCCGAGGCACGCGCTCAGCGGGCGTTCCAGCTCAGGATCGCGCGGATGTCGTGCTCGTAGCCGAGCAGCGACAACATGCCCGTCTGCAGCACGAGCCGCGCCCCGAACGCCGCGGGCTGCTCCAGCCAGCGCGCGGCGAGCACCCGCAGCACGTGGCCGTGGGCGAAGACGAGGCAGTCGCCGTCGGCCGCGGTCAGGCGCGCGATGACGCGCTCGACGCGCGCGCCGACGTCCTCGGCGGCCTCGCCGCCGGCGGCGCCGTCGCGCCACAGCAGCCAGTCGGCGTCGCGCTGCTCGCGGATCTGCGCCGTCGTCAGGCCCTCGTCGTCGCCGTAGTCCCACTCCATGAGGTCCCGGTCGGGCTCGGCCTCGGGAAAGCCGGCGAGCCTGGCGGTCTCCGCGGCACGCGACAGCGGGCTCGTCAGAACGAGCGTGAACGACCGCCCGCGCAGCTTCTCCGCAAGTGCCCGTGCCTTGCCGCGGCCGGCGTCCGTCAGCGGCACGTCGGTGCGTCCGGTGTGGCGTCCGGCCAGCGACCAGCCGGTCTCGGCATGACGCACCAACGTCACGGTGCCCTTGCGGCCGTCGGAGCTCACCGCGCTACTTGCTCGTCAGGCTCGCCACGAGGTTGATCGTCGTCGCCAAGATGCCGGTGCCGAACACGAACGACAGCAGCGCGTGACGCAGCGCGACACGCCGGAACTCCTTGGTCTGGAGGTCCGTGTCCGAGACCTGGAAGGTCATGCCGATCGTGAAGGCGAGATAGGCGAAGTCGGTGTAGCGCGGCGGCTCGTCGTCGTTGAAGTCAACCCCGCCGTCCTCGCCGTAGTAGTACATGCGCGCGTAGCGGAGGGTGAAGATCGTGTGGACGACCGCCCAGGAGAGCACGACGGACGCGAGCCCGAGGATGAAGCGCCCCAGCTCGGCTGTCGTGTCCAGCGTGCTGACCTGGGCGAGGATCGCGCCGACGGCGACGAGGCTCGCCGTGGCGGCCGACAGCACGAGGATGTCCGCGGTGGCGCGGGTCGGGTCCTCGCGTTCGGCGAGGCGGGCCGTCTCCTCCTCGCCGAGCGGCGCGATCTTCACCCAGACCCACGCCAGGTAGACGAGCGCGGCGACGTCCCAGCCGACCAGCGCGCCGAACCTCGGCGATCCGACGGCTGCGACCGCCACACCTGCGACGACGCCGATCGCGCCGGACACGAGCAACTCGGTCCGGGCGCTGACGTTGTAGACGCTCACGACCGTCACCTTGGCTGGTCCTTGGGCGGCTGGGGCCGGTTGATCCGGCGGCCGTCCGTCCGATGTGCAACAACGTGGGCCTGCGCGCATATCGCACGAGCCAGGACGGCGCGAACCTGCTGACGGCAACCGCGCTGTACCGCGCGGTCCTGCTCGCCTTCGCGCTCCTGGTCCTCACGCTCGTCTTCCCGCTGCTCGCCGGGCTGTTGCTGCTGACGCTGCTGACCGTCGTGCTGGCGATCCCGCTGTCGGCGACCACCGATCGCCTCGAGCGGCTGCACATCCCGCGCGCCGTCGGCGCGCCGCTGCTCCTGCTCGCCGGGCTGGGTCTGCTCGCCGGTCTCATCGCGCTGCTGGTGCCGGTGTTCGTCAGCGAAGGCAACCGGCTCGTCAACTCGCTGCCGTCGATCGTCCACGACGTTCGAAGCCAACTCGGGCATGTCACGCACACCTCCCCGGATAGCGTCGGCCAGAACCTCCAGAAGTACGTCAACGGCTACACGAGTCACCCGCAGAAGCTGCTGGGCCCCGCGACGACGATCGGGGCGGGCCTCGCGGGCGTCCTGACGACGCTGATCGTCGTGCTGCTCACCGCGCTCTACACGGCCGTCCACCCGCGGCCGCTGGTGTCGGGCGCAGTGCGACTGGTCCCTCCAGCGCATCGCCCGCACGCCCGGCACATCATGCGGCGCCTCGCGCAGACCTACGTGGGCTGGCTGCGCGGACTGGGCGTCGGCATGGCCGTCCTGGGCCTGCTGACCTACATCGGCCTGCGCCTGGCGGGCCTGCCCTTCGCGCTCGTGTTCGCCACGCTGACCGCGGTCGCCATGGTGATCCCGTACTTCGGTGCGCTCATCAGCGCCATCCCGCCGATCGTCCTCGCGCTGACGATCTCCCCCGGCAAGGCGCTCATCGTCGCCGGCATCTACATCGTCACGCACCAGATCGAGGGCAACATCCTCCAGCCGCTCGTGATGGCGCGCGCGGCCGAGCTGCATCCCGCCCTCATCGCAGTCGGGGTGATCGCCGTCGAGCGTCTGTTCGGCCTCCTCGGGCTGATGGTCTCCGTGCCGATCCTCGTGACGTTCAAGATCCTCGTCGAGGAGCTCTGGGTGCGGTCGATCGAATCCGCGCACGGCGACCGCGACCCGCCAGACGGCGTGGGCGCGACGTCCGAGGACGCCGGCGGTCTCGCCGGTGCGGGCGCCGAGGCTGCGCCACGGCCGCCGCGGTAGCCCGCGGTGGCTGGCGTAGGGTTCGTCGTCGATCTGAATCCTCGGGAGGCGCGAACTCGACTATGACCAAGCGGGATGCCGGGCGCACTGCAGACGCGATCGCGACCCTCGAGCCGCTGCTCGCCGACCGCGAGCGGACCCTCGGCGCCGAGCACCCCAACACGCTCCTCACCCGCAACAACCTCGCCAACGCCTACACGGCCGCGGGCCGCATGCACGACGCGATCGGCATCCTCGAGCCGCTGCTCGCCGACCTCGAGCGAACCTTCGGCGCCGAGCACCCCAACACGCTCCTCACCCGCGGCAACCTCGCGGGCGCCTACCAGATGGCCGGCCGGACCCACGACGCGATCGCGATCCTCGAGCCGCTGCTCGCCGACCGCGAGCGCGTCGTCGGCGGTGAGCACCCCGACACGCTCGCCACGCGCGGCAACCTGGCCAACGCCTACGAGGCCGCGGGGCGCACGGACGACGCGATCGCGATCCTCGAGCCGCTGCTCGCCGACCTCGTGCGGATCGCCGGCGGGCAGCACCCCAACACGCTCGCCACCCGCGGCAACCTCGCCAACGCCTACCAGGCCGCGGGTCGGGCAACGGATGCGATCGCGATCTTCCAGCCGCTCTTCGCCGACCTCGAGCGGATCCTCGGCGGCGAGCACCCCAACACGCTTCTGACCCGCAACAACCTCGCGGACGCCTACCTCGCCGCGGGGCGCACCGCGGACGCGATCGCGATCTACGAGCCGCTGCTCGCCGAGCGCGAGCAGATCCTCGGCCGCCGGCACCCGAACACGCTCAACACGCGCGGGAACCTCGCCAACGCCTACCGGGCCACCGGGCGGACGGACGACGCGATCGGCATCCTCGAGCCGCTGGTCGGCGACCGCGAGGGGGCCCTCGGCGCCGAGCACCCCAACACGCTCAGCACGCGCGGGAACCTCGCCAACGCCTACCAGGCCGCGGGTCGCACCGCGGACGCGATCGGGATCTTCGAGCCGCTCGTCGCCGACCTCGAGCGCGTCCTCGGCGCCGAGCACCCCGACACGCTCGCCAGCCGCGGCAACCTCGCAAACGCCTACCAGGCCGCCGGGCGCGCGCAAGACGCGATCGCGATCTACGAGCCGCTGCTGGCCGACCTCGAGCGGATCCTCGGCGCGGAGCATCCCACCACGCTGAACACGCGCGCCAACGTCGCAAACGCGTATCAGGCCGCCGACCGCAGCGACGACGCGATCGCGATCCTCGAGCCGCTGCTCGCCGACCTCGAGCGGACCGTCGGCGCCGAGCACCCCGACACGCTGGCGAGCCGCGGCAGCCTCGCCAACGTCTTCCAGGCCGCGCGGCGCACGGACGACGCGATCGCGATCTTCGAGCCGCTGCTCGCCGACCGCGAGCGCGTCCTCGGCGCGCAGCATCCGAACACGCTGAGCACCCGCAACAACCTCGCCAACGCCTATCAGGACGCCGGGCGCGCCGACGACGCGATCGCGGTCCTCGAGCCGCTCGTCGCCGACCTCGAGCGAGTCCTCGGCACGGAGCACCCGAACACCCTTCGCACCCGCAACAACCTCGCCATCGTCTACCAGGACGCCGGGCGCACGCAGGATGCGACCGCGATCCTCGAACCGCTCGTCGCCGACCTCGAGCGCGTGCTCGGCGCCGAGCACCCCGACACGCGCGGCAGCCGCGCCAACCTCGCCAACGCCTACGAGGCCGCAGGGCGGACCGCGGACGCCGACCGCCTGCGCAACCCGCCGGACGGCGGCAACACGTTCATCGTCTGAGCGCGGTCTTCCCCACGTCGCCGGGCGTCAATGCGCGCTGTAGCTATGCAACTGGTCGCCCTGCGACGAGTGGACGCTTGCGTTGAACGAGATGATGATCCGCTCCTTCTCGCCGTCATACGGCATGGCCTGGTGGGCGAGCCAGGACGGAAACAGCAACAGCTGGCCGGGGATCGGCTCGATGTCCTCGTGCGGTGGCTGCAGGTACGCGTTCCCCACGTCGACGTAGGCGCCTCCCAGCGCGTTGAACGGCGGACCGTAGAGCCGCGTCACGCCGTTCGCCGCGCCGTAGACCGGATGCGACACGCGCTGCCGCGCATCGTCGACCTGCACGATGTAGGCGGATGACCACGAGCAGTTGCCGTGCGTGTGCACGTCGTGGAACGCGCCGTCGCGGCTGCACTGAAACCACATCCCTTCGATGCTGACCCGCAACTCGAGCTCGCGGCCGCCCCAGGCTTCGTGGTTGGCGTTCTTCACCGTCTGGCCGAGGCTGTCGACGAGGAACCGGACGAAGTCCTGCCATTCGGGGAGCTTCACGCGGTGCAGGAGGTCGTCGTCGCTGGCGAAGAACGGCCCTGGCTCCACGCCCCGTTGCTGCTCCTGCGCCGCCCGCCCGTCCGCAAAGGCGGCGACGAGCTTGGGGTTGACGGTGTCGGCGTCGGCGTAGCGGTGCAGCCCGATGGGGGTCGGCCACAGCCGGTGGAATCCGGCACCCAGTGTCATCCCTGCGCTCCTCCTTCGCCAGTCGGGCGCGCGATCGTATCGGAGCGCGCTGCCGGGCCTGACGCGCCTTGGCGCGATTCAAGCCCGGGTGCTACAGGACGATCACCCGTAGGTGGACAGCAAGGTCTCGCATCGACGGATCCCGCAGGCGGCGGTCGCCGTCCTGGTCGTCGTGCTCGCGGTGCATCTGCTCAACGCGCTCGGCGCTCTCGGCCTGTCGGAGACCGCGAGCGAGACGCTGTACCTCCTCGTGATGTTCGGGTCCGCCGGTCTGTGCACGATGCGCGGGCTGCGCATCCGCGACGAGCGGGCGCCCTGGCTCGTGCTCGCCACCAGCATCGGGCTGTGGACGGCCGGCGATGTCCTCTATCTCGCCTTGTACGGCCTGAACGGGACGCCACCCTTTCCGAACGTCACCGATGGCCTCTACCTCGCCACGTACGTGTGCCAATACGTCGGGATCGGCCTGCTGCTGGCTTCGCGGCTGAGACCGTTTCGCCGGTCGCGGTGGCTGGACGGTCTGGTTGCCGGTCTGACGATCGCGGGGTTCACCGCGGCGTTCGTCTTCAAGGCCGTGCTGATCTCGACCGAGGGGGAGCCGCTCACCGTGGCGGTCACGCTCGGCTACACGACGGCCGATCTGCTGCTGCTGTGCTTCGTCGGGATCGCCTTCGCGCTGACGAGCTGGCGGCCTGACCGCACCTGGAGCCGGATCGCTGCGAGCTTCATGCTCACGGCGATCGCCGACGCTCTGTACGCCTACGCGGCAAGCTCGGACGCCTACATCGCCGGGCGGATCACCGACACGCTGTGGGCGGCGAGCGCGCTGTCGCTGGCAACGGCGGCCTGGCAGGGCAAGGGCACCGCCGGGCAGAGGAGCGACGACGACTTCGTGGCGATCATGATGCCCGCGATGTTCGCGCTGTCGGCACTCGGCCTGCTCATCTGTGGCTGGTTCATGGGGCTGCCGCCCATCGCCGGGATCCTCGCGACGCTCGGGCTGCTCGCCGGTGTCGCGCGTGCCCGTCTGACGTTCGCCGAGAATCTCACGTACCTGCGATCCAGCCGCGGCGAGGCGCTGACGGACGCGCTCACCGGTTTGGGCAACCGCCGCCTGTTGCTGCACGCACTGGAGGCCTCCTTCGGCGAGCAGGGGCGGCCGCATACGCTCATCTTCTTCGACCTCGACGGCTTCAAGCACTACAACGACGCGTTCGGTCACGTCGCCGGCGACGCGCTGCTCGTCCGCCTTGCAGATACGCTCGCCACGAGCGTCGAGGGCCGCGGGAGCGCCTACCGGCTGGGCGGCGACGAGTTCTGCGTGCTGCTCGATCCGCCGGTCGATCCGGACGATCCGGTGATCGCCGCCGCGGCGGCCGCGCTCGAGGAGCAGGGCGAGGCGTTCTCCGTAGCGCCCTCCTACGGCATCGCTCAGCTTCCGGGCGAGGCGGCCAGCGCCGAGCGGGCGGTGGCGCTCGCGGACGAGCGCATGTACTCCCACAAGGACTCGCGGCGCGGCGCAGGCAAGCACCAGGCACACGACGCGCTCGTGCAGGTGCTCAGGGAGCGCGAGCCGGAGCTGCACGAGCACCTGCGCGAGGTCGCGCTGCTCGCGCGGCACACCGCGATCGAGCTCGGCCTGCAGTCCGACGAGCTCGACGAGGTCGTACGCGCAGCCGAGCTGCATGACGTCGGCAAGATCGCGGTCCCGGACAGCGTCCTGCACAAGCCCGGCCCGCTGGACGAAGGCGAGTGGCAGATCATGCGCCAGCACCCGGTCATCGGACAGCGCATCCTCGCCACGGTTCCGGCGCTGCGCTCGGTGGGCATGCTCGTGCGCTCCAGCCACGAGTGCTGGGACGGAAGCGGCTACCCCGATCGGCTGCGAGCTGCCGACATCCCGCTGGGAGCGCGGATCGTGGCGGTCTGCGACGCCTATGACGCGATGATCTCCCAGCGCCCGTACGCCACGCCCCGAAGCCCCGAATCCGCGGTACGCGAATTGCGCCGGTGCTCCGGGACGCAGTTCGATCCTGCCGTGGTCGACGCGTTCTGCGCGGCCCATTCGCGCTTCGGGCGCGTGTCGCGCGCGTCCGTCTGACACGCCGGCGGCTAGCGGACGACGCGGTACTTGACGTGCGTGACCCGCGGCGAGGCGACGACCTTGACCGGTTCGAGGACGGGGTCACCGACGTCCTCGAGCAGCCGTTCGCCCGCCCCGAGGACGATCGGGACGATGTGCAGGTAGAGCTCGTCGAGCAGCCCGGCCGCGAGGTACTGCCGCACGGCGCTCGCGCCGCCGGCGATCACGACGTCCTTGTCGCCCGCCGCCGTCCGCGCCTGCTCCAGCGCTGACTCGATCCCGTGCTGCTTGTTCCAGCTGTCGGTCTGGAACACCCATTCGTGCAGGCGCATGCCGCCCTGGCCGATCGGGTCTTCGATGCTCTGGTTCGGCCCGGCGACGAAGCCGTCGAGCGATATCGAGATCTGGCAGGTGACTGCGCTCATGCCTCTATGACTTCCGGCGGCCGCCGGAATCATCGCCCCGGCGCAGCTCGCCCGTCAGCTGCGCGCCGCGGCGGCGGGCTCGACCTGCTGGATCTCGAGGTCGCGCTTGGCCGGCCCGTGGATCACGTGCCCGTCGTAGTCGAAGCGCGAGCCATGGCACGGACAGTCCCACGTCCGCTGCGTCGTGTTCCAGTCGACGACGCAGCCCATGTGCGTGCACACGGCCGAGACCGCGTGCAGCGTGCTGGTCTCGTCGCGGTAGGCGGCGACTTGCGCGCCGTCGACGCTGATCACCTTCGCCTGTCCCGGCGCGATCTCGGAGACCGGCGTGGCCTCGGGCTTGGTCAGCCGGGCGCGCGCGAAGCGCTTGGCGAAGTTGACGCCCTGGGCGAGGAAGCCCTGCGGAGGCCCGCCCTCTCCTTGATCGGCGTGATGCGACCCGGACGACTGGCGTTGCATGTGAACACCTCCGAGGTGATGGTCCCGCGCACCCCGTCAGGTTCGGCTGCTGGGCCCACCGATAGCAAGCGACCCCGGGACCCCGGACGGAACTCCCCGGGCCGTACGGCGATCCTACCTGCGGGGCGTCACTTGGGGGAAGGCTTCAGCCGGCCGACGCCCAGAGCCGAGCCGTCAGGCCGCCGGGATCGGAGATCAGCTCGACGTCATCTGAGAGCTGCCGCGCGATCCACAGCCCCGCGCACGAGGCGCTGTCGCGGGGCGGCGTGAAGCCCGCCAGCGGATCGTCGTGGCCCGGGCCGCCGTCGGACAGCTCGCAGACGAAATGCCCGTTGACACGACCGGCGCGGATGCGCCGCAGGCCGCCGCCGTGGCGCCGCGCGTTGGCGACGATCTCGCCGGTGGCGACGAGCAGGTCGCTCGCGGCGGTGTCGGCGACGCCGGCGTTGCGCATCGTGGCGGCGAGCATGCGGCGCAGCGGCAGCGGATCCTCCACGAGCTCGAGCTCGGCCAGTTCCGGCAGCGGCCGCGGCGCGGGCGTCAGGTCACGGACGACGCTCGCGGCATCGGTGTAGTGCTCGCTCGGCCGGGGCCGGCGCCGGCCGTCGTCGAAGATCTCCGGATGCGTGCGCAGCAACGTCTCGACGATCGGCTCGGGTGTCGTCTGCCGGTCGTAGCTGCAGGCAAGCCAGAGCGGGTGGTGCGCGAACGCGCGGTTGAAGATCGCCTCGTAGGCCATCCAGCGGTCCCCCGGCAGCGCCTCGTCGCGGAAGTCGAACGGCATCTCGGCGAACATGCGGATCGTCTTGGCGCCGCCGGCGACGACCCGGCGCAGCGCTGCGTCGTAGCCCGCGAGCGCCGCCTCCGGGCGCGTGTAGTGCTCGAGCGGATCGAAGAACGCGACGTCGTCGCTGCCGTCGCCGAGCGCGTCCTCGAGCAGCGCGCGGTGCGGCGGCGCCGCGACGATCGCGACGAGCTCGTCGGCGTCGAGGCCGGCGGCGAGGAACGGCACCATCCGGCTGGCGAGCTCGTCGTCGGAGTCGTAGACGAAGACGCTGTGGCGGAGCGTGTCGGTGCTCATGCCGGCGTGATCAGCTCGACTCTCTGCTCTCGAGGACTGATCGCCACGGAAGACGTGTCCACGTCAGCAGTGATATACGCCCCGAGCCGCGCGGCGCAAGTAGCCACTCGCGCCGCGCGTCTTCCGGGGGCGGCTGCTCCGCCGACGGACGTCACTCCTATTCCGGCGACATCGATGGAGCGCAGTTCCGCGTCGAGGTGCCGGACCGGTGGAACGGCACGCTCGTTCTGTACAGCCACGGGTACATGCCGCCCGGCTTCCCGTCGTTCAGCCCGAGGAGCAGCCCGAAGAGGACGATGAATCGCGCGAGCGGTGACCCCGAGCCGCCGCGGTGTGATGGGGTGAAGATGGAGTACACCTGGATGCGCCATGAAGGATCTCACCGCCACCGCGACCGCCACCGCCGACGTGACGATCCGGCCGCTGCGCCCGCAGGACGCCGCCGCCGCGGCAGCGGCCGCTCGTAGGGCGCTGGATGAGCTCTATCCCGAGGAGCTGTCCCCGGAGGACGACGCGCTGCGCACCGCGGACGGCACGGCGCGGGCCGCCCATCTGCAGCGCACCGACCCCGGCGGATGCTGGGTCGCCGAGATCGAGGGCGAGGTCGTCGGCGCGGCGCTGGGGCTCGTCCGCGAGGGGGTCTGGGGCTTCAGCCTGTTCGGGATCCTGCCCGCGTTCCAGGGCCGGGGGATCGGCAGCCGCCTCTATGCCCCTGCGCTGCAGTACGGCGCCGGCGCGTCCGGCGGGATCATCCTGTCGTCCTCGCATCCGGCGGCGACGAGCCGGTACGCGCGCAGCCCGGGCTATCGCCTGATACCGACGGTCGGCCTGTCCGGCGCGTGGGACCCGCGCCGGGTGCCGCCGGCGCTGCGCTCCAGGCCCGGCGACCTGTCCGCGGACGCCGAGACGATCGCCGGCGCCTCGCGCCGCGCGCGCGGCGCGTCGCACCTGGCCGACCTGCCGACGCTCCTCGACCGGCCCGGCTCGGCGCTGCTGGTCATCGACGGCGAGGGCTTCGCCTGCGCGCGCCGAGGCTCCGTGACGCTGCTGGCGGCCCGCACCGAGGCCGCGGCCGCGGACCTCCTGTGGGGCGCGATGAGAAGTGGTCCCCGGGGCGGGACGGTCTCGCTTGACTTCGTCACCGCGGAGAACCAGTGGGCCATCCGCACCGGGCTCGACGCGGGCCTGTCGATCACCGAGTGCGGGCCGATGTTCGTCCGCGGGCAGCTGGGGACGATGGCGCCCTACCTGCCCAACGGCATGTACCTCTGAGGCTCAGGCGGCCTCGAGCTCAGGCGCGGCGGACTTGCGCCGCATGGCGTCGAGGTGGCGCAGGTCGAGCGCGGTCTCCGCGACCTCGCCCTCCTGGGTGCGGCGGACGGTTGGCATCCACGGCTCGGCGGCGTCGATCTTGCTGACGACGCCGAGCGGCTTGCCGTCGATGACGACCTCGCTGCCCAGCGGAAACGGCATGCACACGCGGCGAAACGCTGCCGCCACGCGCGGGTCCAGGCGGCCCCGATTGACGCTGTCGCCGATGACGTTCACGGCGACGTGGGCCGGCGCCGCGTGCTTGTAGGGACGGTCCGAGCTCACCGCGTCGAAGACGTCGGCGATCGCGCAGATCCGCGCGAACTCGTGGATCGCCTCGGCGTCGCGGCCCCCGGGATAGCCCGAGCCGTCGAGCCGCTCGTGGTGGTCGCGCACGGTCGCGAGCACGCGCGCGGACGGGTCGGCCGCGCGCAGGAGGTCGACGCCCGCCGTCGGGTGGAGCTTGATCTGCGCCATCTCGTGGCTCGTCAGCGCGCCGCGCTTGTTGAGGATGTCGATCGGCACCGCCAGCTTGCCGATGTCGTGCAGGATGAGGCCGACGCCGAGCTTCGTCAGACGCCCCTCGATCCCGTCGAAGCGCGGGCGCTCCATCCAGTCGCGCCAGCCGTCGCGCTGCCACAGGCTGCGCGCGATGAGCATGCCGATGATCGCGACCTGGACGGAGTGGCTGTGCGTGTACGCGTCGGCGGTCGCGAGGTCGTCGAGCGCGAGCGCGGCCTCCGGAACGTCCGCGAGGCTCGTCGCGATCTGCGACACCGTGCTCGTCAGTCGCTCCAGGTCGTGCTCGGGCAGCGACGTTCCGCCGGCCGCCAGCAGCCGGGTCGTCCGGCCGAAGCTCTCGTGGACGGCCTCCTCGGCCGCGAGCCGCATCTCCGGGTCGAGCGGCTCCAGCGGCTCGATGTCTCCCGACAGCTCGTCGTCGATCCACACCGTGTGCAGCCCGCTGGCCTGCAGGCGCCTGATGTAGACGTCCGAGAGCCGCACGCCGGCTCGCAGCAGCGGAATGTCCCCGGGGCGGCCGTTCCGGAGGTCGCGTGCGAGCACCATCCCGTCCGTCAGCGAGGTGAGTCTGATCAGGCGCATGGCTTCGTGTACGTTCATCGACCGCTGGACGGCGAACTTGAGCCTGCCGCCGCCCGCCACGGCGGGCGTCGCGCGCTGCCGCGTTTGACAATGGGAAGCTATCTTCCTATTCTCGCTGAGGTGAGACGCAAGGCCGACACGCTGCTTCCCCTCGAAGCCTCGATCCTGAGCGCCGGGCTCGAGCTCGGCGAGTTCCACGGCTACTCGCTTGCGCGGGCGATCCAGGAGCGCGAGGCCGCCCGCCGGTTGACCGCGCACGGGACGCTCTACAAGGCGCTCGGCCGCATGGAGACCGCCGGCCTGCTGGTGAGCCGGTGGGAGAGCGCCGACGGCGCAGCCGCCGAAGGCCGTCCGCGGCGGCGGCTGTACGAGGTCACCGCCGCGGGCGCCGGCGCCCTCGCGGCATGGACCGCCGCCTCCGCCGACGCGGCGGTCGCCACCGCCCGCGGCGTGGCGCTCGGGGGCGCGGCATGATCGCGCTCGTGCTCGCGATTGCGCGAGGCTGGCTCCGGATCTACACGCGTGGCACGCCCGCGGCGGTGCGCGACGCGCGGCGCGCGGAGATCGAGTGCGACCTCTGGGAGCAGCGTCACGAGCAGCAGTCCCGCGATCAGCGGGTGATCGCGACCGCGCTCGATGTGCTCGGGCGCGTCGTTCGTGGCGTGCCGTCCGATCTCTCGTGGCGAGTGCAGCACCGCGAACGGCGCGGCGTCGCGCGCCGCCTGCGCGGGGGCGTGGTGGCCGCGCGGCGTTACGGCTGGACCGTCTTTCCGGCGCTCGTCGACGTCATCTACGTCACCGGAGCCGCCCGGATGGGGACCCCGAGCTTCGTCGACACGCCCGAGCAGCTCGCGATGGCGGTCGGCGCCGCGGCGATCCTCTGGGGCATGCTCCTCCTCTGGCGCGGGACCGCGCCCGCAGCCGGTGCCTGGCTCGTCTGCCTCGGCGCGGCGGCGCCGGTGCTGCTGATCGCTCGCGGCGCCCCGCTGTCGCTGCTGTGGGCTGTGCTCGCGATGGGATCGGCGACGCGTCGCTCGGACGCGCTGCGCGCCCAGCGCCGTCGGGTGGCCTGCTAGCGCGGCGGGCAGCCGGGCCGCGCCGGGGAGCGCAGCGTGACGAGGCTTCCCGCTGCGCCGCTGGCGACGATCGAGTAGCCCGCGCAGCGATCGGGCGCGGCGCCGGCGAAGCGCACGGAGAAGCCGCCTCGGCTCGACGCGCGCACGCGCCGGACGATCTCCGAGCCCGGCATGAGCAGGCGGACGCGCACGGACTCGTGCCGCGCGAAGCCGCTGCCCCGGACGGTCAGCGGAGCGTGCGCCACGATCTTCAGCCGGGGCTTGGCGACGGCCGCGCCCGGGCCGACCGCCGCCGCGACGGCGCAGACGACCGCGAGCCCGGCGAGCGCGTTACGGCAGCGGGATCGCCAGCGATCGCGTGTAGATGTTCTGTTCGTTGGCCACATCGGCGTTGGCGGCGCCCTGCGTACAGACGGCCGGCGGCAGGCTCACGTTCCCGTCCCCGTCGCGGCAGACGAACAGCGCCGCGTCGCGCGTGTCCATCCACACCGGGTGGGCGCGACGGCGGTCGGCGGTCAGCGCGCCGTAGTCGCCGAAGAACGCGCCGGCGAACTGCGTCGGCGGCGGCATCGACCCGGACGTGACACGGGTCGTCGCGAAGTGCGACCCGTCGCGCGAGCCCGACAGGCTGATGTCCGAGAACCCCGTCGTCTCGGCGTCGCCATACGCGCGGTCGTAGTAGGAGACGGCGAAGCGCCCGGCGGGATCGAACGCCGCCCATTGCCAGAACTGGTCCGCCTGCGGGTCGTCCGGGCGCACGCTCGGCAGGGTGCGCACGTCCGCGCTCGAGCCGGTGAACGTGGCGCCGGCGTCGTGCGAGACGCTCGTCAGGATGTCGTTGTTGCACGACCCGTCGGCCTTGACGCCGTCGTAGACGGGCAGCAGCGTGTCGCGGTTGAAGCCGCGCGGCACGCAGCCGTTGCGCTCGTCGGAGTGGCCGTTGACGTAGGAGGCCACCGACACGACGATCTCGCGCGGGTCCAGCGGGTTCACCGCCCCCGACGGATAGTTGGACGCGCGGAAGAACGAGTTCGTCGTGGTGCCCTTCTCCGGGACGCAGGCGACGCCCGAGCTCGTGCCCTGGTAGGTGACGCAGTCGGGAAGCTCGTAGAAGTCGGCGACCTTCACCGGCGCCGAGAACGTGTCGCCGCCGTCGGTCGACTTCGTCAGCAGCACCTGCATGCGGTTGTCCGCGGGGGAGCTGAAGTCCGTGACGTTGTAGTTGCTCCAGACGACGTACAGCGCACCGTCGCGGCCGGTGAACGGCTGCGAGTACTGGTTCGTGTTGCAGCGGCCATGCGCTGTCGGCGCGCCGAGCGCCTCCGGGCACAGCGCGCTGTCCGCGCTCACGAGCGTGGGTGCGCTGAAGTGCTCGCCGTAGTCGGCCGAGTGCGATCCGTAGATGTAGGAGGTCCCGTCGGGCGCGTAGAAGGTCCACGTGACGTAGACGCGGTCCTGGAACGGGCTGCCCTGGTGGGCGTCGACCGTCAGGTACTGCTTGTCGAGCATGGCCGTGCCGGTCCCCGCGGTGTCGTCCTGCTCGGCGACGGGCCGCGCTGGGAAGTTCCAGGAGGCCCCGCGGCTGCCGGTGGAGCGGTAGACGTAGAGCCCGCTGGACAGGTCCGGGTTCGCGGTCGTCGGCTGGCCGCGCATGAACTGCAGGCACGAGAGATACGCGTTGCCCTTCGTGTCCCAGGCCACGGAGGTGTCGCCGCCGGCGTGCCAGTACTGGCGGGCGACGCCGCCGCCGAACGCGTCGCCGCGCGTGAACCCCATCGGCGGCGTCGAGTCCTTCCAGCTGCGCCCGCCGTCGCCGGAGTAGGAGGTGATGCAGCTGCTGTCGCCGCGGCGGTAGTCGTTGGAGGCGGCGACGAGGCTCGACGGGTCGCGGGGATCGACGGCGACCGCCGTCTCGTTCTGCGCCTGCGCGCGGCCGGCGAGGTCGGTGTCGGTGAGGTTCTGGCAGTCCTGGTTGACGCGGACGTTCGAGCCGCGGTCGGTGGGACAGCCGCCGCCCTTCGCCGCGCCGCTCGTCGACGGCGGCCGGCGCTGCGTTGACAGCGCGGCCGGCTGCTGCGGTGCATCGAGCCTCGCCGACGACGTCCCGGAGGCGAGTCGCTGCTGCAGCGGCGTCAGCCCGGCGGTCCGGGCGGCGGTGGCGGTCGTCTGCGTGGATCGACCGGCGAGCAGCGTGAGAGCGAGGACCGCCCCCACCACGACGCCGATGAACAGATGACGGCGCATACCGAAACCCCCTGCCCTGCATCGAGAGACCCGAGCACCCGATTTCTACTGCATGAGCAGTCGGCTCAGGATCCGCAGCGGGCGACGCGAAGCTCGCGCCCCGGCCACGCGCGCACCGCCGGCAGCCAGGCTGTCCCGTACGGGGCCCGCACGCGGTACCAGCGTGTGCTGATCTGGCCGTTCTCCGAGCCGACCGCCGTGCCGTCGGGGACGTAGCAGTCCGTGACGAGCCGGTCGCCGTGGCGCACGCGCACGCTGACGTTGGCGGGCGCGTAGGCCGCGTGGGGATCGTCCGCAAGACCCAGCCGGCAGCTCAGACGCGTCGAGTGCTGGCACTGCCGCTGGGCGTTGTAGACCGTCACCGGAGCCGTGCGCAGGAGCGGCGCGTCGCGCGTCATCGCCACGGCGCCGGCGGTGCCCGCCGCCGCCGCGACGAGCAGCGCTGCCGCGACACGCGCCCGCGCGCGCCGCGGCAGCGCGCGGCGGACGAGCCGCGCCACCCGCGACGGCGAGCGCGCCGGGCCGCCGTCCGTCAGCGCGTGGATGCGTGCCAGGATCGTTGCGGCCGAGTGGGCGCGCCGCGTCTCGTGGTCGCGCGCCAGGCAGTCGGCCACGATCGGGCGCCAGGCCGCGGGCAGCTCGTCGGCCAGCCGCAGCTGCGCCTGTCCGGCCGCGTAGGCCTGCGCCGCGGCGGCGCGTGCCCTCGCGCTGGCGCCCGGGAACGGCAGCATGCCGCCGGTCAAGAGCTGGTGGACGGACACGCCGAGGGCCCAGATGTCGGTCGTCGTCCTGGTGGCGATGCCCTTCGGGCCGATCCGCTCGGTCCACCACTCGGGCGGCAGGAAGTCCGACGAGCCGAGCCGCGGGGCATAGGCGTGCGTGCCTTCGAGCTCGCGCGCGAGCCCGAAGTCCGCGAGGCGGACCGTGCCGTCCTCCATGAGCAGCACGTTGCTCGGCTTGAGGTCTCCGTGGACCCAGCCCAGCGCGTGCATGTGGACGAGCGCCTCGCAGATCTCGCAGATCAGCCGCGCCGCGTCGGGGACGGGCTCGGGCGGCGTCACCGTCTTGAGCAGGTCGTCGAGGCTCGTGCTCGCGCGCTCCATCGCGAGCACGACCGCGCCATGCAGCGCCGGCCGGGCGGGGTCGTCGACGACGAACGTCTCGAAGGTGCGGATGAGCCGTGGGTGGTCGGCCTGCTGGTGGAAGCGGACCTCCTCGCTGACGGCATCCTGCAGGTCCGCCCGCTGCGCCGGCGAGAGCGTCCCGCCGGGCAGGAACTTCAGCGCGCCGCAGACGTCCTGCGGCGGGTCCTCGGGCGCGCGCGGCGGCTGCACTCGGCGCGCCGCGTACACGCTCGCCCACGATCCCGACGCGATGCGGGCCTCGACCTCCCAGCCGCCGGCGCGGTAGCCGGCGGGCACGTCCACGAGCGCGCCGGACATCGTCTCAGACGCGTTCCCGGACCGCGCGGGGCGGCAGCAGCCGCCGGTGCTCGTCACGGACCAGTCCGAACCGCAACGCGATCGACACCAGCGCCTCGCGCTTCCAGTCCAGCCGCTCGCCCGCGCCCGGCCGCGCATCCTTCACGCGCAGCTTCGTCACGGCGAGGTAGTCGATGTGGTGGTTCACCGCGGCGCGGGTGAGGTCGCGGCAGTGCTCGTGGGCGCTCAGTCGTTGCACGATCTCGTCCGCCGTGGGAAGCCCGACGGTCGAGCTGTCGCGCAGCCGCGGCTCGCACAACGCCACGAGGATGAGGAAGTACTTGGCTGTCTCGTCGAGCGGGAATGCCGGCGCGGTGCGGTCGCCCGCGAGCCACTCCGCACGCCCCGGCTCGGCGTAGGAGTGCTGCGGCGCGAACACGAGGAAGCGGACCGGGCCCTCGGTCACGGGGATCGACACGCGGGCGAACTCGAACGGCACGGGCGCGGCGAGGCGCCGCGGGGGCACCATGAGGTACTCGCCCCCGCCCTCCGGGTTGTCGACGACGTACGTCTTGTCGCGGCTGAAGTTGCTGATGAGCCAGTAGTCCTCGACCGCGCTGATGTCTCCGGCGAGCCGCGAGACCCCGTCGTGCGCGAGCACGATGTCGACGTCGCAGCCCGGCGCGCCCCTCCCGAAGCGCAGCGTCTCCCCCGGTCCGATGCTCTGCACGTGCAGCGGTGGGCCGTCGTCCGGCGAGGGCACCTGCACGAGAACGGTCTCCATCACGCCTGGTTCAACCAGACGCTCGCGATCGCGTCAACGTGTCTGTGCTGACTCGCACACTGCAAGGATCCCGCAGACGGGCGTGGCCAGGCCGTCAGAGTCGCAGCGCGACCCGCCGCGTCAGCGGCCGGACGTTGCCCGCGCCGTCGGCGACCCGGACGATCCCTCGTCGGAAGCAGCCCGGATTCGTTGAGCTCAGCGCGTGCATGCTGCCGGCAGCGCCACGGAGACGCCCTGGCCGGCGAACCCCTCGCCCGCGGGCGGGTTCTCCTTGCACCACGCGTAGCGGCCGTCGCGCAGCGAGCCGCCCACGACGAACGGGTGGCCGACGTAGACCGTCGGCGCCTTCGGCCTGACGAGGACCGAGGTGATCGCGAGGCACTCGGCGTGCACCCGCGGCCCCGCGTCGCCGCTGCGGTACTGGCAGCGGACGTCGCGGATCGGGCCGCCGAGCTCACCGCCGGCGACGCGCGCGCGGACGTCGCGGGCGACGTGCGCGCGCGCATCCGCGAGCAGCGCCGCACGGGCCGCGACGTCGCGTCCGGCCGCGTGCAGCCGCGCGACGGCGGGCGACCGCGCGCGCCGCGCGCGCTGCTCGGCCACCAGGCGGGCGCGCGCCTTCGCGATGGCCGCCGTGTGGCTACTCCGCTCCTGTGCCGCGGTGCGCTGCTTGGAGCGATCGATGGCGGGAGCGACGACCGTGACGACGACGGCCGTGGCGAGGGCGAGCGCCGCGATCGTCGCCGCGACGGCGCGTCGCGAGACCGGCGGGATCTCGACCTCGCGCGGTGGCGTCCAGATCCGCAGCCGGGCGCCGAGGATCTCCCACCGCGTCGCCCGCGGCGGGCTCGATGGTGGGGACTTCGCCACCCGGCGATCGTAGCCCGCGGCCGACCCGCGACTGTTCGCCCGGACGTTTCAGGGGAGGGGACCCGATGACGGGCGACCGCCCAGGTGGCCGAAGCGCACACCAAGGTGGGACCCGCACGCGCGGTGCCTGCGCGAGCCTGTGATCAGCAACCCAACGAGCTCGAACCAGGAGTCCCGATGTCCCCGAAGACCCTTCTCCACGGCGTCCTGCTCGTGGTCGCCGCGACCGCGCTCAGCGCCGGCCCGGCGGCCGCCGACACCACCGTGGCGCCCGATCCGACCGCGCAGAACGTCACCGCCTACGGCATGACCGCCGCGTGGTCGCGCAAGGCCGCGGACGGCTACCACCTCGTCGTCGCGCAGGGCGGCACGATCGCCGACGCCCCCGTACCCGCCTCGTCGCAGCCCTACGACCCCGATCTCGGACCCGCGAAGGGCAGCAACGTCCGCGTGATCGTCTACGCGCGCGGCGGCGACCTGTACCGCTACGACGTCGGCACCGCGGCCGAGCGCAAGCTCACCTCCCTCTCGAGCTCGGCGACCGAGACGGCGCCGTCGTTCTTCAAGGACACGATCGTCTTCAGCCGCACGACGGGGCCGCGCACAGGCGTGTACGTCAAGCGCCCCGGCCGCCCGCTCACGCGCCTCTTCCGCACGGTCGCAGCCGAGACCGATGTCGCGCAGACGCGCGTCATCGGCCGCTTCGGCGAGGGCACGCGGTCGATCATCCGCATCCTCAACATGAACGCCACCGACGTGAAGATCGTCGCGCGGGCCAAGACCGAGCAGCGCATGGCGAGCCCGACGCTCACGCGCTTCAACGGCATCTGGCTGCGCGTCGGCCGCACGCAGTCGAGCGTCGAGCAGGTCGGCGTCAACGCCCATCGTGGCCTCCACGTCCTGACGGCGGACCGCCCGCTGCCCGGCCAGGTCGGCTCGCTCGCGAGCTACGAGATCCCGCTGCTCTACACGAACGACAAGGGCGTACAGCGGATCGTCCCGAAGCTGCGCTTCAGCTGAGCGGTTCGCGGCCGCCGGCGCTCCCTCGGGCGCCGGCGGACGTGGGAGGACGAGACCCGCGCCCTCTTCCGCATCGGCGTCGTCCGCGACGTCTACCTGGTCGGCGGGACGCTGCTGGCCGCCGCCGCCCTCGGCTCCCGCGCCAGCGAAGCGTTCCTGTACGGGAAGACCGTCTACATCACCCGCGCTGACAGCGCCGTCGAGCCCTTCGACGTCCACGCGCGCGCGACACGCGGCCACGCTTGAGCTCAACGCGTCCGGATCGTCGAGCCGGTCGCAAGGCCTTCCGTGGGGCCTTCCGTGGCCGTCCCCCGTCGTCCGTGTTCGAAGGGGTAAACGCCGCATGCGGTCCAGGGTTGGTCGATGACGAAAATTCTTTGGACCGCGGCGCTCGCGGCGGTCGCACTCCTGCAGCTCCGCGGCCGCGGCGGTCGCCGGCCACAGCCAGGCGATGGACCCCGACGACGTCGCCGTCGAGGAGCTGCGGCTGCGCGCGCAGGCCAATCGTGACGCCGCCGCCGCGCACGAGCGCGACGCGGGCGGGCTCAGGCCGCACGCCATCGCC
>DASWQM010000148.1:0-9706 GCA_036403675.1 Solirubrobacteraceae bacterium
TACTGGACGGTCATCGCGGCCACCAGCACGGCAGGCACGACGCTGTCGGACTTCATCGACCGCTCGGCCGGGCTCGGCTACTTCAACGGGTCGCTGATCCTCATCACCTGCCTCGGCATGATCTTCTTCGTCTGGAGTCGCACGAACGAGACGTTCTCCGTCGAGCGGATCCAGACGCTGCGCGGCGAGGGCCTCTACTGGAGCGCGATCCTGTGCTCCAACACGCTCGGCACAGCGTTCGGCGACTGGCTGTCCGACAGCTCCGGCCTGCACTTCTGGGGCGCCGCGGCGCTCATCGCCGGCGTCATGCTTCTCATCCTGCTCGCCCACTACTTCACCGAGATCTCCACGACGCTGCTGTTCTGGATGGCCTTCGTCCTCACGCGCCCGCTCGGGGCCAGCGTGGGCGACCTGTTCTGGAAGCCGCACGCCAAGGGCGGCATGGCGCTCGGCAGCGGCAAGGTGTCCGTCGCCCTGCTGGCGATCATCGCCGGGCTGATCGCCTACTCGACGTGGCAGCAACGCAGGGAGGAGCCTGAGCGCAGGACCCGCGGGTCAAGCCGTGAGCCGGTCGGCGTGGGCGAGCGCTAGGAGCTATACGCAGAACGCCGCCAGCTCGCGCGCCACGCCGACCGGATCGTCGTAGGCGATGAGGAAGCCGGTCGCCGGCAGCACGCGCAGCTGGCTGTCGGGGAGCAGGTCGAGCGCCTCCTCGGCACCGGCGAGCGGGTGGTACTGGTCACGGTCGGCCCACAGCAGCAGGACGCTGGCGTCCAGGCGCGGGTAGGCCTCCAAGAGCTGCGTCTGCGCGCCCTTCGGCCAGCGGCGCACCCAGCGCGACCACGAGCGGGCGAGGTTCGCGTTGCCGCCGATGTCGTCGGTCGCATGGCGCACGAGGTCGCGCGCGGCCGGGTTGCCGCGGGCGGTCAGCTTCATGCCCTGCTGGGGCCGGTAGGCGAGCCGGGCGGCATGCGAGGCCAGCCGGTCCAGGCCCGGCAGCGCCGCGGCCGGCGCGATCGTGCGCAGCGGCACCGGCAGCCGCGAGCGCTGCGGCGGGCGGTGCAGCCGGTTGGGCATGAGCACGAGCCGGGCGGGCGCCAGCTGGCCCGTGACGGCGGCGCGCAACAGGATCTCTGCACCCGCGCCGTGGCCGCCGACGACCGGGTGCGGGCCGCACGTCTCGCGGCAGAACGCCGCCATGACCTCGGCCAGCCAGTCCAGCGTGTACGGATGGCGCGGGCGGTCCTCGGAGTCGCCGTGCAGCGGAAGGTCGGGCAGCACGAGCCGGAAGCGGTCGCTGAGGTGCTCGACGACGGGCGCGAACTCACGATGCGACAGCGCGGCGCTGTGGACGAGGCAGAGGCTCGGCCCCACCCCCGCCTCGCGGTACGCGATGCGGGCGCCGTCGCGGTGGTGGTAGAGCCGCAGCTTCATCCGCTGCTCTCGCCCGCCAGCAGCCCCCGCGCGCGCGCCGCGCGAGCCGCCTGCGGAGCGTCGTCGGCGAGCGCGGTGGCGCGCTCGATCCGCCGTCCGAGCTCCGTCGCGAGGCCCTGGTTGACGGCGACGCCCGCACGGACCGCGCCGGCGAGGTAGCCGAGCGCAGCGGCCGCGCCGGGATCGGCGGCGGCCCGCGCGCGCAGCGTGTCGGCGACGCTGATCAGCGACAGTCCGAGCGCCTGCAGGTCACCATCGGCGCGTGCCCGCCGCACACAGGTCGACAGGCGCGTCCCGTCGGCCAGCGTCACCGCGCCCGGCGCCTGCGCGAGCGCTCGCACGATCGTCGCGGGGTCGCCGACGCAGCCGGTGGGGACCGGGTCGTCGCGTACGCCCGCGCAGCCGGTGAGCAGGAGCGCGAGCAGCACCGCGACGATCCGGCTGGCCATGACGGCCATCGTAAAGTCCGGCGGTGTTGCGATCGCCCCACGACCGCGAGATCCGGCGCATCGCGGTCCCGGCGCTCGGCGCGCTCGCGGCGGAGCCGCTGTACCTACTCGTCGACACGGCGGTCGTCGGGCACCTCGGCACCCGCCAGCTCGCCGCACTGGCGATCGCCGCGACGGCGCTGACGACGCTCGTCTCGCTGTGCATCTTCCTCACCTACGGGACGACGGCGCAGGTCGCGCGCATGCACGGCGCGGGCGACGCCGAGCGCGCGGGACGCCTCGCCGCGCAGGCGCTGTGGCTTGCGAGCGGGCTCGGCGTCCTGCTGGCGCTCGCGTGCGTGCTGCTCGCCGACCCGCTCGTCGCCCTACTCGGCGGCCGCGGGGAAACCGCCGCGCTCGCGGCGCGCTACCTGCGCATCAGCGCCGCCGGCCTGCCGCCGGCGCTGATCGCGCTCGCCGGCCAGGGATACCTGCGCGGGATCCGCGACCTGCGCACGCCGCTGCTCATCGTCGTGGCGGCCCAGGTCGTCAACGTCGTCCTCGAGCTGTGGTTCGTGTACGGGCTGGGCTGGGGCCTCGACGGCTCCGCCGCGGGAACCGTCATCGCGCAGGCGGCGATGGGCGCGACGTTCGCGTGGCTGCTCGTCCGCCAGCCGGCGAGCAGCCGCCGCCCGCAGCGCTCGCTACTCGCCCCGATCGCCCGCATCTCCGGCCAGCTCTTCGTGCGCTCGGCGGCGCTGCTGGTCGCGTTCGCGACGGCGAGCGCGGTCATCGCGCGGGTCGGCGACGCCTCGCTCGGCGCTCACCAGATCGCGATGAACCTCTTCGCCTTCATGGCGCTCGTCCTCGACGCGATCGCGATTGCGGCGCAGGTGCTCGTCGGTCGCGGGCTCGGGGCGGGCGACGCGGCCGGGACGCGCGCCATCGCGGCGCGCGCGATCGGCTGGTCGCTCGTCGCGGGCTGCCTCTTCGCGGCGCTCCTGCTGGCGCTCGCGGGGACGCTGCCGCGCGCGTTCACCTCAGACCCGGCGGTGATCGAGCGGGCGCACGCGATCTGGCCGATGCTCGCGCTCATGCAGCCGCTGGCGGCGGTCGTCTTCGCGCTCGACGGCGTGCTGATCGGCGCGGGCGACACCCGCTACCTCGCGGGCTCGATGCTGCTCGCCGGTCTCGGCGCCTACGTCCCGGTCGCGCTGCTGGCGCTCGCGCTCGGGTGGGGCCTGACCGGCGTGTGGGCCGGGCTGCTGGCGCTCATGGCCGTCCGGCTGCTCACGCTCGCAGTGCGCCTGGCCGGCGGCCGCTGGGCCGTCACCGGGGCGGCGGCTCCATGACGGGGGCGCCTTTTGAGGCCGTCGGCTTGCTGGCGAGTGCGCCGACGCCGGAGACGGCGCCGGGGTCCGTGAACATCGCGTCCGCGATCCGGCTCTGGATCGCCAGCTCGGTGTCGAAGTCGGCGGCGTCCGCGTGGCGGTACTCCATGCCGCGGCCGGCGAGCACGGTCGCGAGCGCCTCGACGTAGCGCTCGTCGAGCTGGCGGCCGGCCACCCGCCGCAGCTCGGTCATCGCCTGGAAGGACGTCATGCGATCGCGATACGTGTCCTCGGCGGTGAGCGTGTCGTAGACCTCGGCCACGGCGACGATGCGGGCGATCGCGGGGATCTCCTCGCCCTTGAGCCGGTCGGGATAGCCGCGACCGTCGATGCGCTCGTGGTGGGCGCGCACGATCTGCGCCACCGGGCCGTAGACGCCGAGGTCGCGCAGGAGGTCCGCGCCGAGCTCGGGGTGCAGCCGGATCGCCTCCCAGTCGTCCTCGGTGAGCGTGCCGTGTCGCTCCATCACGCGATCGGGTAGGGCGAAGCGCCCGATGTCGTGCAGCAGTCCGGCGGTATGGGCGAGCTCGACGTCGCGCTTCGCCATCCCGCACTGGACCGCGATGTCGCGCGCGAAGGCGGCGACTGCCGCGCTGTGGCGCGCGGTCCGGCTGTCGCGGCGGTCCAGCGAGCGCACGAGCGCCGACAGCACGCCCCAGGACAGCGAGGCGTACTGCCCGGTCCGCGTGCGCGCGATGACGACGAGGCGCGACATGTACCTGAAGGCGACGATGATGAGGAGCACGAAGGCCCCTGCGGCGACGCCGGCGCGCGCGTAGACCCCCGCGATCGCGAGCGTCAGCGCGATCGTCAGCGCCAGCGACGGGAGGATCTCGCGGGGGTTATGCAGTGCCTGCCGCATCAGCCTGCCGTCGAGCAGCGCGACGAGCGAGTGCAGGAGGACGAAGTTCAGCGCAAGAAAGCCGATCCCGACGAGCCCGAGCGCGGCGATGTCGTGCGCCGTGGCATGCAGCGGCTCCTTCACGAGGAAGTTGAACGCCACCGCTGCGAGCAGGCTCGGGACCGCGGTCGCCGCCAGATTGATCGGCAGGGCGACGAGCCGGGTGCGGCGCGCCGCCCACATGACAACCTCGGTGACGACCGGGATCGCGAATGCAGCCGCCGGACCGATCAAGGCCACGGCGAGCATGAAGCACACGAACGACGCCGAGATATCGATCGCGCCTTCCCAATTAGACGCCGTCAGCACGCTGACCGTCGCGCATGCGGCGAGGACGAAGGTCAGCCGATCGCCTAGCTCGTCCAGCGGTGAGGCCAGCACGACCGGCACCGCGGTCGCCAAGACGAGCAGGGCGATCGTGACGGCGATGCGGCGGTGACAGGCGTTCGGTGGGTCCGCCACGCGCTAACGGTAGCGCTGCGCGCCCACCGGACACCAGCCCCGCGGGTCAGTTCACACGCCAGCCGGCGCCGACGGCTGCGGCCACGCTCACGGCCGTGAGCAGGAAGGGGTACGCGCGGTACTTGAGGCGGGTCATCTCGAACCTCCGGGTTGGGACTGGGGAACGGGCTGAACGGGTTCGACGTTGACCAAAAGCAGCGATTTGTGGTGGCTATCTCGCAAAACATATAGGTTGACCACTAATATCCAGCGCGAAAAACTCCACCGTAAGACGCCTGCTCTTGACGCCGGTTACTGCTTGTGCTTTCGGCGTCAAACGCGATTCCGAAGCCAGTTCGCCGGAGTGGGGAACGGCGCGGTGACCGAGCTGCCGAGATGCCCCGCGGCGCCGCGATCGCGGCGCCAGCGGGACGGGAAGCGGTGCGCGCCTGCAGGCTGAGACGCGCGCGATGACCCGTCAGGGGCCGGCGTGCGCGTCGCGAGCGCCGCCCCGGCGCCCGTCGCGACAGGTACCCGTGCACAGGCCGCAGGGCTCCGAACGCACAGGTTCCGTGGAGGAATGTTGCAGCTGCACGCAGTTTCGGCGTCGCATCGCTCAGGTTCGGGACCCGAACCCGTGCAGTTGCGCGCCGCGCCGTTTGCATCGGCGCTGCGTTCTCAACATCATGTTCGTATGCGGACTCTCAAGACGAGCGAGGCGGCGGCGCTGCTCAACGTCAGCCCCAACACCTTGCGCGCGTGGGAGCGGCGCTTCGGCTATCCGAAGCCGCAGCGCTCGGCGGGCCGGCATCGGCTCTACACCCACGGCGAGGTGGCGGCGCTGCGCGACGCCCTCCAGCAGGGGCTGTCGATCTCGTCCGCGGTCAGCCGTGCGCGTGAGGCGCTGAGCACCGACACCCACACGCTCGTGGGCGCGCTCGCCAGCTTCGAGCTCGACCGCGCCGACAGCGCGATGGAGGCCGCCCTGGCCCTGCGGTCGGTCGAGCGCTCCGTCGAGGAGGTGCTCCTGCCGTCGCTCGACGAGCTCGGCCAGCGTCACGGCGTCAACAGTGCGCCGTGGGCGTTCGCCGCCCGCTGGGCCGACGACTGGCTGCGCCGCGCCCAGCGGCTCGCGCCGCCGCCGGTGCGCCCGCTCGCGATCCTCGTCGGCGACGCCACGCGCAACGAGCTCGACGGCGACGCCCTCGCAGTTCGTGCCTTCGAGCTCTTCTGCGGCCGCTCGGGCGCGCGCGTGCTGACGCTGCCGGTCGGCGGCGTCTCCGGCCTGTCGGACGTCGTCGACGCGCTGTGCCCCGACACCGTCGTGATCGCCGGCAGCCACGTGTCCGACGACGAGGTCGCCCAGTGGGCCTACCGCGTCCGCGCCACCGCCGGCCCGCTCCCGATGGCGCTGTTCCGCCGCGGGAACCATGCGACGCGGGTGCGGACGACCGGCGCGCGGATCCTTCCCGACACGCCGTTCGGAGCTCACCGTCATCTCCTCGTCTTCGTCGACGACCGGCCCGACGACCGCCTCGGCGACGCCGTTCCGGCGGTCTCACTCGTGGGGGACGTCGAGGTGCGCGAGGCGCGGGCATGAGACGGCTGCGGGCGGTCCGCCCCGCCGAAGTCGACGAGCGTCGCCCCGGATACGTCGCATTCTGCGGTCACTGCGGCATCGCACCGGCGCAGCACGCCGCGCAGCAGTCACGCGTCTGCGGCCACTGCGGACTCGGGCTCGTGCTGCAGGCGCACGCCGACGTGGCGCCGCGCAACCACGAGCCGTTCCTCGTCATCGACTCCACGCTGTCGGTGTGCGCGGTCTCCGCGCAGGCCGAGGAGCTGCTCGGCATCGACGAGACGGAGGCCGTCAACCAGCACGTCGCCGACTTCCTCGTGCCCGCCGACGCCAACGCGCCGAGCGCCGAGAATCTCCTCGTGCTGCTCGTCGAGGCGGCGTCCGGATCCGGTGAGCCGCGCTCGGCGGTCGTGCGTCCGCGCCAAGAGTTCGGCGTGCGCTTCCGGGCACGGATCGGCCCGTGCGGACCGCCGCACGCGGCGTTGCTCGTGCTTACCGGCTGAATTTTCGAGCCCGATTCCCTAACCTGTAGCGATCGGTTGGCCCGCGGCAGGCACGACTGCGTCGGCTGCAGTCGTGTGGGTGAGCCCCGATACCCCCACGATGAGCGTTCTACGCACTCATGCTGCAGCGGCCATGTTGGGCGTCAGCCCGAACACGTTGCGGTCCTGGGAGCGGCGGTTCGGCTACCCGACGCCGCGCCGCACGTCCGGTGGGCACCGGCAGTTCGATCTCGCCGAGGTCGAGGCCCTGCGCCAGGCCTTCGAGGAGACCCACAACGTGTCGTCGGCGATCTCGATCGCGCGCGAGCGGGGCAGCGGGCCCTCGTCGCCGAGCCGGCTGCGCTCGGCGCTGCGCCGCTACGAGGAGCTCGAGGCCGACCGGATCCTCGAGGAGAGCCTTGCCGTGCGTTCGGTCGAGCGCACCGTCGAGGAGGTGCTGCTGCCGGCCGTCGACGGTCTCGGCGTCCCGCCCGGTGAGCCCCCGACGGCGGAGCTCGGCTTCGCCTGGCGCTGGGCGACCGGCTGGCTCGCGGCCGCCAAGCGCGTCGCCCCACACGCGACGCGCCCGGAGAGCATCCTCATCTTCGACGCCAGCGCGCCGTGCGACATCAACGCACTGCACGCCCAGGCGCTCGAGCTGTGCCTGCGCCGCGCCGGCATCCGCACGCTCATGCTCACCGCCGAGCTGGACGCCGGGCGCCTCGTGCACGTCCTGCAGACGCTGACTCCGCGGCTCGTCGTACTCACCGGCCGCCGCGCATGGCTCGACGCGCTCGGGCGCATCGCCTACCAGATGCGCCGGTCGCCCGGGCAGGTCGAGATCCTCGACTTCCGCGGTGCGCTGCCGGAGGCGGACGCGACGGCGGTGCCGCGGCTCGGGACGAGCGCCGTCGGCGCGCGCGATCTCGTGCTCGCCAGGCTCAACGCGCGCAACGACACCGTGCGCGGTCGCCCCGCGCTCGCGCAGATCTCCTAGCAAGCTGCCACCGCAGCGCCGTCCGGACCGGCCGGTACGGTGCCGGTTCGAGATGACGACGCTCGTTCCCGGCGACCCGCTGGCTCATCGCGCCCTTGAGTCCTTGCTGCGCGCCGAGGCGTCCGTCCGCCGCCGGCTCAGCGCCGATCTGGAGCGCGAGGGCCTGTCGGCGACCGGCTTCTCGGTGCTCGTCATCCTCACGACCGCGGGCGGCGAGCTCGAGCTGCGCATCCTGCGGGCGCGGCTGCGCACGTCGAAGGCGAACGCCACCGAGGTCGTCACGACGCTCGAGGGCCGCGGCCTCGTCGAGCGCCGCCGCCTCCCGAACGACCGGCGCGCGGCGGCCGTCGCCATCACGGCGCCCGGCGCGGAGATCGTCGACCGGCTCTTCCCCGAGCACAGCGAGCGCGTGGCGCAGACCTTCGCGGTGCTCGACGAGGCGGAGAAGCGGTCGCTGGCACTTATCTGCCGCAAGCTCGCGGCCTGACCTGACGGCCGGCGTCGCGCCTGGCGCCACCCGCCGAAAGGGTCCCTGCCGGCGCACTGGCCCCCGTCGGCGTTCGGCGCCGGCTCGCCACGGATGCCGGAGAGGTTCGACCTACACTGCATGCCGATGGCGAAGCGCCCGGTCGATCCGCAGCAGTCCTTTCCCGCGCTCGAGCAGGTGGTGCTCGAGCGCTGGCGTGAGCGCGACGTCTTCCGGGAGTCGTTGCGGCGCCGTGAGGGCGCGCCGCCGTGGGTCTTCTGGGAGGGACCGCCGACCGCGAACGGGCCACCCGGCGTCCACCACGTGCTCAGCCGCGCGTTCAAGGACATCTTCCCGCGGTTTCGCACGATGCGCGGCTTCTACGTCGAGCGCCGCGGCGGCTGGGACTGCCACGGCCTGCCCGTCGAGATCGCCGTCGAGCAGCAGCTCGGGATCACGTCGAAGGAGCAGATCGAGGAGTACGGCATCGCGGAGTTCAACCGTCGCTGCCGCGAGTCGGTCTTCGCCTTCTTAGAGGAGTGGAACGCGCTCACCGAGCGCATCGCCTTCTGGCTGGACCTCGAGCACGCCTACCGCACGCTCGACCCGGACTACATCGAGTCGGTCTGGTGGGCGCTGAAGACGATCGCCGACGACGGGCTGCTCTACGAGGGGCACAAGGTCGTGCCCTACTGCCCGCGCTGCGGCACGCCGCTGTCGAGCCACGAGGTCGCGCTCGGCTACCAGGACGTGGAGGACCCGTCGGTCTACGTGCGCTTGCCGGTCGCCGAGGACGGGGGCCCGCTGCAGGCCGGCGACGAGCTGCTCGTCTGGACCACGACGCCGTGGACGCTCGTCTCCAACGCCGCGGTGGCCGTCGGCCCCGAGCTGACGTACGTGCGCGCGAAGACCGGCGCGCTCGAGCCGCCGGTCGTGCTCGCCGAGGCGCTGATCGAGAAGGTGCTCGGCGATCCCGCGAACGTCCGGATCCTCGCGCGCTTCCCCGGCGCGGCGATCGACGGCGTCCGCTACCAGCCGCCGTTCGGCTTCATCGACGCGGACGAGTACGGCGAGCGCGGCCACACCGTCCTACTCGGCGACTTCGTCACCGCCGACGACGGCACCGGCCTCGTCCACACCGCGATCGCCTTCGGCGAGGACGACTACCGCCTCGGCGCGCAGTACGGGTTGAAGGTCATCAACCCGGTGCGCCCCGACGGCACGTACGACGAGCGCATCGGCTCCTATGCCGGCCGCTTCGTCAAGGACGCCGATGCCGACCTCGTCGAGGACCTGCGTGCGCGCGGGCGGCTGCTGCGCGCCGAGACGCTGGTGCACAGCTACCCGCACTGCTGGCGCTGCGGGACGCCGCTGCTCTACTACGCCAAGCCGTCGTGGTACATCGCCACGTCGAAGCTCCGCGACCAGATGCTTGCCGCCAACGAGCAGGTCACGTGGCATCCCGAGCACATCAAGCACGGCCGCTTCGGCAAGTGGCTGGAGAACAACGTCGACTGGGCGCTGTCGCGCGAGCGCTACTGGGGCACGCCGCTGCCGGTCTGGCGCTGCGCGCAGGATCACGTCACG
>DASWQM010000149.1:0-2523 GCA_036403675.1 Solirubrobacteraceae bacterium
GCAGAGCGTCTCGTCGCAGAAGCAGAAGAGGTCGGCAAGCGAGCCGCCGCCGCGCGCGACGACGATGACGTCGACCTCGCCGGTCGCCGCGAGATCCTGCAGCGCTGCGGTGATCCGCGGCGCGGCATGGCGGTCCTGGACGGGTGCGAAGGCCCACACCAGCCGTCCCTCCCAGCCGCGCCGGCGCAGCCCGGCGAGGACGTCGTCGCGCGCCTTGCCGCCCTCGCCCGTCACGACGCCGATCGTCCGCGGCAGCGCCGGTCGCCGCAGGAGCTTCTGGGGCGTGAACACGCCCTCGGCGTCGAGCAGCTTGCGCAGCCGGTCCAGCTGCGCGAGGAGGTCCCCCTCGCCGGCGATGCGCAGCTCGCCGATCGCAAAGGAGAACGACGGCGACGAGGTGCGGCTGCCGGCGTAGTAGTCCAGGCCGCCGCCGATCACGACCGTCGCGCCGTCGGCGAGCGCGCCTTCGCCGAGGCGCAACGCGTCGAAGTCCGTGCGCCACATCGAGCACGGCAGCGCCCCGTCGGCGTCGCGCAGCTCGAGGTAGACCTTCGCGCGGCTGATGCGCAGGTTCCAGACCTCGCCGAAGAGCTGCACGCGCGGGCGCTCGCGCAGGAAGTCGCGCAGTCCCGCGGTGTAGCGCCCGACGGGGTAGGGACCCGGCCACGGGCTGCCGGCGATCCCCGCCGGACGGAGCTGCGGATCAGCCATCGGTGGCACCCGGGGTCATGCGCCAAGTCTGGCGCATCGACCCGGCGGACCCGCGTGCGTCAGTGGTCGCCTGCGCTGCCGTCGCCCGCGGCGGCGTCGGCGGCCGACAGCGATGCGAGCCGCCGCATGCCCGGCTCCGCCGGCTGGCCGCGCACCTCGCCGCTCTCGCCGAGGGCCGTGAGGCGGGCGACCTCGCGCTCACCCTCGACGCGGGCCGGATGGTCCGGCGGCAGGTCGCGGATGAGCATGGCGATGCGGTTGCGCAGCTGGAGCGCGAAGTGGGGGGTGGAGGCGCCCATGAGCTGGCGCACGTCCTCCACGGTGACCTGGTGGGCGGCTTGCAGGCGCTCGGGATGCTCGGCTTGGCTCATGGAACGGCGGTCGCGTCGGTCAGGGCAGCGGCGGGGCGTCCGGCGTCCGAACCGGGACGATCTCCAGCAGGGCGTCGAGGCGGGCCTGGGCTGCGACCGAGATCGCGTCCCGCGTGCCGACGACCCAGCCGTGATTGTAGACCCCGCGTACGGGGTCCTCCTGGAAGCCCGGCTGGATGTCGAGCAGGTACTGCTGCAGCGGCTGCGGCAGGCGCGTGGCATCGTCGAGCAGCAGGAGCGGCCCAAACGTGCCCGCGCCGGCGAGCGGTGCCGCCGCCGCCGCTTGGAGCGGACTGCCCGCCCGCGCGAACACGAGCCCGTGGCCGGGATCGACGATCCCCCAGCCGAAGGCGCCGTCGCGGAAGCGCGCCAGCGCGATCGCGTTGGAGATCGGGTCCTGGCCGCCGATGCGCTTGACGGTGCCGAGCCGGCGCAGCTCGCGCGTCACCTTCGGGGTGACGACCTTCGACGGCCCGAGCACGTAGATCCGCGGGCGCGCGAGCCCGGCGAGCGACGCGAGCGCCGCGCGCGTCTCCGGCGGGACCGCGTCGTGGTTGACGAACAGCACCGGGTCACCGGACTTCGCGGCATAGGCCGCGGCCGGCTCCGCGAACGAAGGATCCTCGGCGCTCGTGACGATGACGCGGCTCGTCTTGCCGGGCTTGGCCGCGCGGATGAGACCGGCGATCGACCGCGTGAGACCGAGCGGCGTGCCCGGCGCGATGTCCGAGGTCTTCAGCCCCGCCGGCTTGGCGACGTCGCCGATGCGGATGACCTGGGCGTTGCCCGCGGCGGCCGAGCCCTCGGGGGCGAGCCCATCCAGCGTGCTGCGCGTCGCGCTCGGCATGTTCGTGCCGTCGGTGAAGAGGACGGGGGCGTTGATCGGCGCGGCCATGAGCGCCGACGCGGCCACCGCCACGCGCCAGTCGCGGCCGTCGACGAGCGTGATCGCCTTCGGCTTGCGAGCCGGGTCGGGATAGACCGCCCGGACGACCGCCGCGGCGATCTCGGTGGGGTTCGAACCCGGCACCCGCGTGGTGTTCTTCGTCGCGAACTCGGGGAAGCCGAGGTTCGCCCGCGCCTCGGCCGGAGGCCCGATCAGCGCCGGCGGCTGCGGTTCGTCGGTACGGATCTCGCGACCGCAGCCGGTCGCCACGAGCGCGGCGAGCAGCAGCAGGGCGACAAGCCTCGGGCTCGGCATCGCGAGGACATTAGCGGTCAAGGCTTCATGCGAACCCCAGAACCCGCCGCCTCCCGCATGCTAGAAAGACTCCAAGAGGACCCACTTCCCGAGGAGGCGCAATGGCCGGAATGGCCGGGCGGATGTCCACCGTCATCAAGTCGAAGATCTCCAAGCTGCTCGACAAGGCCGAGGATCCCGGCGAGACGCTGGACTACAGCTACCAGAAGCAGCTGGAGTCGCTCCAGAACGTCAAGAAGG
>DASWQM010000150.1:0-11323 GCA_036403675.1 Solirubrobacteraceae bacterium
TCGACTTCATCGGCATCCCGTCGCAGGACGCGGAGCGATCGCGCACCTTCTACGTCGACACGCTCGGGCTGCGGCCGGACGAGCACGGACGGTTCGAGGTGTGGGTGGGGGAGACCTGCCTCGGCATCTGGGAGCCCGCGCGCTTCGGCATGGAGTTCGCGCCGCAGCGCAACGCCCATCTCGCGCTGCACGTCGACGACGTCGCCGCGACCCGCGCCGAGCTCGAGGGCAAGGGCGTCGAGTTCGCCGGCGAGACGCTGGACACGGGGGTCTGCCACATGGCCTTCTTCAGGGACCCGGACGGCAACGACCTCATGCTGCACCACCGCTACGCCCCGTACGACTGATCCGGCACGCGCGGCCCGCGCTCGCCGACACGGATTGGCGACTTCATCCACACACGCGCCACGAACTCGCCACCGCGCACCGCCGCCGTCACCGAGTGGCGACTTCCGCCGGGCACGGACGAAGAAGTCGCCAACGACCGTCCCCCGAGGCGCCGTGACCCTCCGGCTCACCACCCCTTCAGCGATGCAGCTGGGTCGACGCCGTCCGGCGCGCCTCAGCCGTCCTTGACGGCGTAGTCGCCGAGCCCGGCTTCGAGGCGGCCGAGCGCGTGCTTGCCCTGCGCCCGGACGTTGCGCGCGAGTTGCGGGTTGCGCGCGCCGGCGACGATCTGGCGGCGGGCGTAGTCGATGAGCGCGCGGTGCACGCCCATGAGGGCGTTGGCCGCGACCCACGGCTCGATCGCGCCGGCCCGCGCTCGCGTCTCCTTCGCGATGAGGGCCGCGAGCGAGTCCGTGTAGCCGGCGAAGATCCGCTGCTCGCGGGCGAGCAGCGCGGGGCTCTCCGTGATGACGCGGGTGATCGCGACGAGCCGCTGCACGCCGCCGTCGTCGGCACCGGCGGCGAGCAGCCCGCGCGGCTGCAGCACGAAGCGCGCGAACGCGTCGAGGACCGACTCGCCCGGCTCACGCTCCCGGATCGCCGACAGCAGGTTCTGCTCGAAGACCTCCAAGCCGCTGAAGAAGAGGTCCTCCTTCGTCGGGAAGTAGTTGAAGACCGTCGCCTCGGAGACCTCCGCGGCACGCGCGACCTCGGCCACGGGGACGGCGTCGAAGCCGCGCTCGGCGAACAGCGCCCTCGCCGTGTCGGCGATGAGCTGCCGCGTGCGCTGCTTCTTGCGTTCCCGTAATCCGAGCTCTTGACTCAAGGTGCCACCAAGATTATAGTCGCCCTAAGTTTTAGGCAACCACACGAATCCGCTCTGGAGATGATCCGCGTGCGACTCGGCTTTCCTTCATCCGCTCACCGCAGTGTCTCCGATCCGCCCGATGCCGTCCGGGTCGGCGTGGCCTTCGCGGCGATCGTGCTCGCGATGCTGCCCGCCGTCCTCGACCAGACGATCCTGGCGACGGCGCTGCCGACGATCGCCGCCGACCTCGGCCGTCTCTCGGACCTGTCCTGGGTCGTGACGGCGTACGTCGTCGCGGCGGCCGCGACGACCCCGCTGTGGGGCAAGCTCGGCGACCGCCACGGCCGCAAGCGGCTGCTCGAGGTCGCGCTCGCGCTCTTCCTCGGCTCCTCGGCGCTCTGCGGCATCGCGCAGGACCTCACGATGCTCATCGTCTCGCGCAGCGTGCAGGGCGTGGCCGCCGGTGGGCTCATGACGCTCGCCATGGCGGCCGTCGGCGACCTCGTGTCCTCGCGCGAGCGCGGTCGCTACCAGGGCTACATCGCCGCGACGTTCGCGGTCGCGACCGTCGTCGGGCCGCTCGTCGGCGGCGTGCTCGTGCAGCACGTGAGCTGGCGCTGGGTCTTCTATGTCAACCTCCCGCTCGGGCTGCTCGCGCTCGCCGGCCTGACCCTGCGGCTTCCGGCGCCCGCCGTCCAGCGGCCCCCAACCCGGCTCGACACCGTCGGGGCCGCGCTGCTCGCCGGCGCGACGAGCGCATTCCTGCTCGCGTGCATCTGGGGCGGCGACCGCTACGCCTGGGACTCGCCGACGATCCTCGGGCTGCTGGGCGCGACCGTGCTGCTCGGCGGGGCGCTCGTCGTGCGCGAGCGCCGCGTCGACGATCCGATCGTCCCGTTCGACCTCCTGCGCATCCCGGCGGTGGCGATCGCGAGCGTCGCGCTGTTCCTCACGACCGCGTCGCTGTTCGCGATCACGGTGTTCGTGCCGCTGTTCCTCCAGACGACGACCGGCGCCAGCCCGACGCAGGCCGGGCTGCTGCTCGTCCCGATGATGCTCGGCGTCACGCTGTCGACGAACCTCGCGGGGCGCAGCATCGTCCGCACCGGGCGCTACAAGCGCTTCCCGGTCGCCGGCCTCGCGCTCATGACGGCCGCCCTCGCGCTGCTGGCCGCGTTCGCAGGCGATCCGTCGCGGACGGCGACCGGCGCGGCACTCGTAGTCTTCGGCCTCGGCTTCGGGATGGTCGGCCAGGTCCTCATCGTCGCCGTGCAGAACAGCGTCGACCGGCGGCGGCTCGGCGTCGCGATGGCGACGACGAACTTCTTCCGCGCGCTCGGCGGCGCCGTCGGGGCCGCCGTGCTCGGCGCCATCTTCGCCGCCCGCGCGGGCGGGCACGCGAGCGCCGCCGCGGCCGTCGGTCGCGCCGACGTCGTCGACGCCGTGCAGACGGTCTTCACCGTCGCCGCCCCGATCGCCGCGGTCGCGCTGCTGGTCGTGCTGGCGCTCAAGGAGGTCCCGCTGCAGGGGCCGGGCGCGCCCGCCCCCGCACCCGAGCCCGCCAAGCCGCCCGTCGCCGCGGTCGCACGATGAGCGCGGCGACGGCAGGTCCGCAGCGCCGGCGGCTCTCGTCCCGCGCCCGCAAGGCCGTCCTCGTGACGCACGTGATCTCGTCGGTCGCGCTCGTCGGCAGCAGCGCCGGCGTCCTCATCCTCGCGCTGAGCGCCGCGGCGACCGACGAGGCCGTCGCGGCCCACGCGCTGTACCTCGCGATGCGCACGGCGGTGTTCGCGGTCGCGGTCCCGTTCAGCTTCACCGCGCTGGGCAGCGGGATCGTGCTCGGCCTCGGCACGAAATGGGGCATCCTGCGGCACGGCTGGGTGACGGCGAAGCTCGTCCTGCTCGTCGTGATCATCCTCACCGGCGCGCTCGTCGTGCGCCCGTCGATGGATCACGTGATCGCCGCGACGTCGGCGCCCGGCGCCAAGCCCGACCTCGGCGCCTCGCAGTGGGAGCCGGCGGTCGCCGCGGCGAGCAACATCGTCTTCGCCGTCGTCGCGGTGGTCCTCGCGATCTTCAAGCCGGGGGGACGGCTGCGGCGGCGAACCGCCGCGCACCCGCGGCGACGCGCAACGCTGCCCGTGTGAGACGTCCTGCCCGAGCTTTCCGTGAAGCGCGGCCGCGCCGCCGTCGAGTTCTACAAGGCGGCCTTCGGCGCCGCGGAGGTCTATGGCGTCGGCGGCACGAGGAGGTCGTCAGCGGGGTGGCGCCACATCGATGACGGAGCTGCGACGCGCGCGCACCTCCGCGTTGGGCGAGGCGACGCTGGAGGCGGCGCGGGCCCTGCTCGTGGAGGTCTCAGCCGGTCGCGCCGGCGAGGAGCGGCTCGTTGGCGAGCGACCGCCAGAGGTAGCGGCAGGCGCGCGTGCGGTACGGGCGCCACGGCTCGGCGAGCTCCGTGATCGTGGCCGCGTCGGGCGGGGCGGCGAGGCCGTAGGCTCGCATGACCGCGTTGCGGATGCCCTGGTCGCCGACCGCCACCACGTCGGGGCGGTGCAGCGTGAACATGAGGAACATGTGCGCGGTCCACTCGCCGATCCCCTTGACCGCGACGAGCGCGCGGACGACCTCGGCGTCGTCGAGCTGCGTCAGCCGGTCGAGCTCGAGCTCGCCGGCGAGCACGTGCTCGGCGAGCGACCGCAGCGCCACGACCTTGGCGCGCGAGAGCCCGACCGCTGACCGCAGCTCGCCGGGATCGTCGGCGAGCAGCTCCGCGGGCATGGGCGGGCGGCCACCGAAGCGCGCGGTCAGGCGGCCGTAGATCGCCCGGGCGGCGGCGACCGAGAGCTGCTGGCCGGTGATCGCGCGCAGCAGCGCGCCGTAGACGTCCGGCGGCGGCGCGCCCGAGTCGGCCTCGACCGGCAGCGGCCCGCCCTGCTCGGCGATGAGGCGCGCGAGGACCGGATCCTTCGACAGGTGCTCGTCGGCGGCTTCCATCGCAGGAAGCCGACCCTACTCAGCTACGTGGAGCCGAGCGACTGGCGCTGTCCGTCGACCGGCGTGGGGTCACGCGACGCATCGTCGCTCGGCACGTCGACGACGCGCAGGTGCAGCTCGCGCAGCTGCTCGGGCGACGCCGGAGCGGGAGCGCCCATGAGCAGGTCCTGCGCGCGCTGGTTCATCGGGAACGCGATGACCTCGCGGATGTTCGGCTCGTCGGCGAGGAGCATGACGATGCGGTCGATGCCGGGCGCGATGCCGCCGTGCGGAGGTGCCCCGAGCTTGAATGCACGAGCCAGCGCGCCGAACCGCTCGTCGACCTCGTCGCGCGAGTAGCCGGCGATCTCGAAGGCGCGATACATGATGTCGGGGTGGTGGTTTCTGATCGCCCCCGACGACAGCTCGTAGCCGTTGCACACGATGTCGTACTGCCACGCCAGGATGTCCAGGGGGTCGCGCGTGTTGAGCGCCTCCAGCCCGCCCTGCGGCATGGAGAACGGGTTGTGGCTGAACTGGATCGCACCGCTCTCCTCGTCGCGCTCGTACATCGGGAAGTCGACGATCCAGCAGAAGCGGTAGGCGTCCTGCTCGATGAGGTCGAGCTCCGTGCCCAGATGCGTGCGCAGCGACCCCAGCAGCTTGCGGGCCTTCGTCTTGTCGGCGTCGGCGATCAGCAGCAGGGCGTCGCCCGGCGCCGCGTCGAGGTGCGCGATGAGGTCGCGCTGCACGTCGGTCTCCAGGCGCTTGGCGAGCGGGCCGCGCAGTGTCGAGCCGGACTCCTCGACGAAGAACCAGGCCAGCCCGCCGGCGCCGAGCTCGCGGACGAAGGCGTCGAAGCGGTCGAGCTGCGAGCGTGACAGCGCGGACTCGGCCGGCACCGTCATCGCCGACACGTGGCCAGCCGACAGCGCGCGCACGTCGGCGCTCGCCAGGACGTCGGTCGTGTCGCGCATCGTGAGCGGGATGCGCAGGTCGGGCTTGTCGGTCCCGTAGCGCTCGAGCGCCTCCTCGTAGGCAATCCGCGGAAACGGCGCCGGGGTGATGTCGCGCTCGGGCCGGAACTCGTGGAACAGCCCGTACATGACGTGCTCGATGACCTCGAAGACGTCGTCCTGCTCAACGAAGCTCATCTCCATGTCGAGTTGGTAGAACTCGCCGGGCGAGCGGTCGGCGCGGGCGTCCTCGTCGCGGTAGCAGGCCGCGATCTGGAAGTAGCGGTCGAAGCCGGAGGTCATGAGCAGCTGCTTGAACTGCTGCGGCGCCTGCGGCAGCGCGTAGAACTGGCCCGGATGCACGCGGGAGGGCACGAGGTAGTCGCGCGCTCCCTCGGGGCTGGACGCGGTCAGCGTCGGCGTCTGCATGTCGAGGAAGCCCTCGGCCTCCATCCGCCGGCGGATGCTTGCGATCACGCGCGAGCGCAGCTGGATGTTCTCGTGCATCCGCTGCCTGCGCAGGTCCAGGAAGCGGTAGCGCAGGCGAGTGGCCTCGGGCGCATCGTCCTGCGGGAAGACGCTCATCGGGAGCGGGGCACTCGGCCCGAGCACCTCGATCGAGTCGGCGACGAGCTCGATGTCGCCGGTGTCGAGCGCCGGGTTGCGCGTCTCGGGCTCGCGCGCGACCACGTCGCCGGTGATCCGCAGGACCGTCTCCTTCGGCAGGTGCGCGGGGTCAGGCTCGAAGCCCGGGCGGAAGACGACCTGCGTGATGCCGTAGTGGTCGCGGAGGTCGACGAAGACCAGGCCGCCGAGGTCCCGGCGGTTGTGCAGCCAGCCCGTCAGCGCCACGCTCGTCCCGACGTCGGATTCGCGCAGCTCGCCGCAGGAATGGGTCCGCAGCCGCGTAGCGGTCTTCGCGCGTTGGAGGGCTTGATCGGTCTCGGTCATGGCACGCCGGGGCGGATCGAGGCGGCGAGGCCGCAGGCGACCGCGACACTCAACGTAGCAGCGGCGCTCGGCGTCCTACCCGCCGAGCAGCAGGATCGCATCGCCGACCGGACGCTCGCCGGTCGCGTCGGACGGGCGCGTGACCACGGCTCCGTGGATCGTCGTCGAGCCGCCGCCGTCGAGCTGCGAGGCTGGTGCGGATGCGGGCCCTGACCTTCACCGCCGCCCGGTCCGATGCCCGCCGCCCGCCGCGCCACGCGCGCCTTCACAGACCTTTCTCCACCTGTTGACACGTCGTTGCCGGTCCTGTCGTTCCCTGCCCGGCATGCGTCGAATTCCCCACATCACAGTGCTTGCCGCGGCCGTGCTGGGGCTCGCGGGCACCGCCTGCGCCGCAGCCCCAAGTCCCTGTGGCACCGCCGCCACGCCGCCGGCCGGCTACGACCACGTCGTCTGGATCGTCATGGAGAACAAGGCGGTCTCGCAGATCATCGGCTCGGCGAACGCGTCGTACGTCAACCAGCTCGCGTCGCAGTGCGGGTCGGCGAGCCAGTTCTTCGCCGTCGCGCATCCGAGCCTGCCGAACTACATCGCCATGACGTCGGGCTCGACGCAGGGCATCACCGACGACAGCGGTCCGTCGTCGCACAAGCTCGACGTTGCGAGCATCTTCTCCCAGCTCCCGGGCAAGTGGCGCTCGCTCGAGGAGTCGATGCCGTCCAACTGCCGGCTGACGAACTCCGGGACGTACGCCGTCCGCCACAACCCGGCCGCGTACTACACGAACGTCCGCGCGAACTGCCCGACGCGCGACGTGGCGCTCGGCTCGACCCCGAACCTGTCGGCCCGCTTCACCTTCGTGACGCCGAACCTCTGCAACGACATGCACGACTGCAGCGTCAAGACCGGCGACGCCTGGCTGTCGACGTTCCTGCCGAGGGTCTTCGCGAGCGCGCAGTACAAGGCCGGCGGCACGGCCGTCTTCCTGACCTGGGACGAGGACGACCACAGCGCCTCCAACCGCATCGCGACGCTCGTCGCGGCGCCGTCGGTCAAGCCCGGGACGGTGTCCTCGACGCGCTTCACCCATTACTCGATGCTGCACACCACCGAGCAGCTGCTGGGGCTCGGCTTCCTCGGCGGTGCCGCCGGCGCGGCCAGCATGCGCAGCGCCTTCCACCTCTAGCGCCCGCTTCACACATAGACTTCCGCGCGTCCATAGGAGGAGGGGGTCATGAGTTCATCGCTTCGCCGCGCGCGCGGATCGGCTGCCGCGATCGGCGCGGTGCTCGCATGCCTGGCGCTGGCCGGGCCCGCGGCCGCGGCGCCCGATCCGCTGGCCTGGACGGCCTGCGGCCCCGCCGGCGCGCAATGTGCCACGGCCACCGTTCCCAAGGACTACGACGACGCAAGCGCCGGCACGCTGAACCTCGCGGTCGCGAAGTCGCCCGCGACGGATCCGTCCAAGCGGATCGGCTCGCTGTTCTTGAACTTCGGCGGGCCGGGCGCGAGCATGGCAGACGTCGTCGAGGCGCTCGGCCCCGCGCTGTTTCCGGTGCTCAATGCCCGCTTCGACATCGTCGGCGTCGACCCGCGGGGCACCGGCGGCAGCGTCCCGGTCGACTGCAAGGCCAACCAGGAGACCCAGGGCGTCTACTCCCAGCCGTTCACGACGCCGTTCACGCTCGACGTCGCGGCGCTCGAGGCCAAGGACCGCGGATACATCGCGCGCTGCATCGAGCTCAACGGCGACATCCTGCCGTATCTGTCGACGGCGAACGTCGCGCGGGACCTCAACACGCTCCGCGAGGCCGTCGGCGACGACAAGATGAGCTATCTGGGCTTCTCGTACGGGACGTTCCTCGGCGCGACGCTCCAGAGCCTGTTTCCCGGCAAGACCCGCGCGGTGGTCCTCGACGGCGCGGTCGATCCGGATGAGTACATCAACGACCCGCTCAGCCATCTCGACGAGCAGAGCGCCGGCTTCGAGCGGGCGATCAGCCGCTTCATGAGCGCCTGCGCGGCCGACCAGACCGGTTGCGGCTTCGGCGGCGGCGACCCGATCGGGACCACTGACGCGCTCATCAGGCAGGCCGACGCGACGCCGATCCCTGCCTCCAACGCCCCCGGCCGCCCCGTGGACGGCGACGACATTCGCGCCGCGCTCGTGCAGGAGGTGTACTCGAAGGTCCTCTGGCCTGAGCTCGCCGGCGCGCTGGCGAAGCTGTCGCAGGGCGACGGCGCCGTGATCCGGGCGATCAACGACGTGAGGGTCTACGGCCGCAACGCCGACGGCACCTACGATCCCGGCAGCGACCGCTACTTCCTGCTCAGCGCAGGCGAGCAGCACTACCCGCGCGACGTGCAGCGCTTCCTCGTCGCGGGTCGCCAGTCGTACTTCGACTACGACCACGCCTTCTGGAATCACGGCTACTCCGAGCTCAGCTGGGGTCTGTATCCGGTCCGCGCGCTCGACACGTTCGACGGCCCGTTCCGGACGGCCAGCGAGGACCCGACGACCCTCGTCGTCGGCACGCTCTACGACGCCGCCACGCCGTACAAGGAGGCCCAGCGGCTCGTCCGGCAGCTCGGCAACGCCCGTCTGCTGACGATGACCGGCGACGGTCACACGGCCTACGACGGCGACCCCCGCGACGGCTACAACTCCCAATGCGCGGACAAGGCCATCGAGGCGTACCTGTTCGATCTCGCGGTGCCCGCGCCGGGCACGGAGTGCCGCCAGGACCAGCCGGCCTTCCCCCCGCCGCCGCCGACCGCGAACGCGCTCAGCAGGCGGGCGCCGGACATCGTCGTCGCCCCACACACGCGGCCCCTGCCGGTGCCGTAGCGGGGCTGGTCGTGGAGATCAACGGCGTCGCGCATGTGGTCCTGCGGGCCACCGCTACGAGGAGTGACCCCGCGCCGGGTTACCCGTTGACGGGCGGCCCGACCCGGCGGGCTGAGCAGCACGACCACTCGTCACTGTAATTCTTCACACACGAGTGTCGCACAGAAAAACGTCGTAACGCCTGAGGTAAATTTCTCGTAGCGGACCTTGACAATGTCTGCACGAGTGTGGGACGGTCGAATGAACCCGCCGGCTGAATAGGGCTCGCGGTCAATCGCGTGACGCTGCACGGTTTGTTGAACCGTGCATTGGGGGCGCCGCCCAGATCACAAGGAGGATGGTCGATGCCTCTAACGATGATGCGCGCCCGACGGTTCGTGGTGAGACCGCGGTTCGCTGCTATATGGCTGCCACCAGTCGCCGTACTGGCGGCCGTGGTGGCGCTCGGAGCTCCGGCCGGCGCCACAGCCGCAGTCAAGGAGTCGCAAGCTCGCGTCGTGCCGCCGGTGGGTCCGCTCTATGACGTCCTTTCGGCGGCGTGGTGGAAGTACGCCATGGCACTGCCGGCCGCGACCAACCCGTTGCTCGACGCCGACGGCAAGCCCGAGGCGGACTGCAACGCCGGGCAGGCAGGTCCGGTGTTCTTCCTCGCCGGAAAGCTCGGCGGCGGCTCGGTCAGGCGGACTGACTGCACCGTGCCGGCGAATCGCGCGCTGTTCTTTCCAGTGCTCGACAGTATTGACATTCACATTCCGGCGCCCTTTCCGGAGAACGATACGCGCGACACGCCCGAGTTGCTCTGGGCTCATCTGGAGGCGCCCGCGACCGGGTTCGTAGCCACGTCGCTGTGGGCGACCGTTGACACAGACGTGGTCGCCAACCTCCTCGACCCCTCGACGACGCCGTATCACGCCTGCGTTGGGCCCGTCCTCGGCTGCTTCCCGCGGTCGTTCTCGGTCACTTTTCCCGACAGCAACGTGTTTGGAGTCGACGGGATCCCGGCCGGGACGTATGGTCCGGCGGTCGCGAAAGGGTTCTACTTGTTGCTCGCACCGCTGAAGCCGGGAATGCACACGATCACCTTCGGCGGCGAGGGCAGGTACGGGGGCACGCCCGTCTCCGAGGACATCACGTATCGCCTTCGCGTTCTGCCATGACCGTGTGGTGAGACCGTAGTCGCATCGCAGGAAACCAGTAGAAACCTGCGTCAGTGTGCGCAGGATCAGGCACGTCATGCGGTGCAATGCGCCGCATGATCTGCCGATGTCCTGGTGCAGTGAACGCGTCCAACTTCTCGATCGATGGAGCGCCCCGAGCGGGTTGGCGGGGGCCTACGCGTCGGCGACTCCGTCGCGCTGCTGGAAGCGCCGGAGTGGCCGGGGGCCGCGGCGCGCGAGCACGCGCAGCACCTACCCGGCCATGCCCGCCTCGCCGCGGGCGTTGGGGTGGATCGGGAGCGTGGGCGAAAACTTGGCACGATCCCCTCGAACCAGCGTGTGCGGGGCGCGGTGCAGACGTCGTGGCCGACGCTCTCGTCGTACGTGTCGACGTACTCGGCGTCGTTTGCAGCGGCCTGCTCGGCGAGCATCGCGTTCGGGCGACGCAGCATCTCGTCGAGGTACAGGACGCCATCGCTCGACAACGGGACGAGCGGGTAGCAGCTGCGGCCGCCGCGCGGCAGGAACGCCGGATAGCCGACGACGAGCACGCGTGCGTGCGGCGCGCGCGCGTGGAACGACGTCGGGCCCAGCCGCGGCGGGGACTGCGCGCCCAGCGGCGTGGGAACGGTGCAGGGTCGTCGCCACGGCGCCGGCGTACGCCTGACGCTCCACGCCGAGCTCACGCTCCGGGTGCGAGGACGATCTTGCCAAGCGTGTGGCGGCGCTCCAGCTCGCGGTAGGCGGCGCGGACCTCGGTGAGCCGATAGACGCGCGCGATCGGGACCTCGAGCCGGCCCTCGGCGATCAGCCGCGCCAGCTCGGCCAGGGTGTCGGCACTCGCCGCGGCCGCGGTGCCGTCCGTCTTCACGCCGGCGTGGCGTTCGGCCGCGTCCCAGTCGATGATCGTGTCGATGCGCTGCGGTGCGACGCCGAGCTCGATCGCGAGGTCGACGTAGCCCGAGCCGAAGGTGTCGATGAACGCGTCGAGGCGGCCGCCGGCGGCGTCGCGGATGCGCTGGGCGAGGCCGTCGCCGTAGGCAACCGGATCGCGCCGTGCTCGCGCAGCCAGTCGTGGTGGTGCTCGCCGGCGAGGCCGATGACCGTCGCGCCGGCGTTGCGCGCGAGCTGCACCGCGAGCGTGCCGACGCCGCCGGCGGCGCCGGAGATCGCGACCACCTCGCCCTCGGCCGGCGACACTGCGCGGACGGCGGCGTAGGCCGTCGTGCCGGCTACGAAC
>DASWQM010000151.1:0-9365 GCA_036403675.1 Solirubrobacteraceae bacterium
GCTCAGACGTGCTGCCGATGCTGACGTGGACGCGCTGCCCGAAGTGGTCACCGATGTACATCATTGTTTCTTCAAATGTCACCGGCGTCCCTGTCCACATCGTCGCGGCGAGGTTGGGCGACGACGCGAGACGGTCCTCTCAACCTACGCGCACCTCCTGCCGCGGACCGATGAGCTGGCGGCTGAGCACGTGGCGGCGGCCCTGGCAGCCATTCACGTAGGTCGGGCGCCGGAGATGCCAAGCGTCGGCTCTATCCCGGTCAGGGATCCAGGCCGTGCCGACGACGTAGTGCAGCGTTGGCGCGTGCCTCGACGAGCCGCAGATGTCTTTCGCGCACGCCTTCGACCACTGGGGCCAAGACAATGGCGGCTCGCGCTGCCGCATGCAGGTTCAGGCGGTCCTCGCCCAAGGCCAGCAGTGTGTCGCCGGACTCTGTCCACGAGATGAACTGCTCGACGTGGCGCTCAGTCACGGCCGGCTCGTGCTGGCGGCCCCGTCCGGTCTGACGGTCCCCCTCACCGACCGCGTAGGCGTCGAGGTGCGCGGCGACATCGCGCAGCGCGCCGGCCCTCGCGCCGACGAGATCGAACGCCGCCCGAGCCGGTGTCAGCTCGGCGTCGCCGGTCAGCTTGCGCACCCGTTCCTCGAAGGCCAACACCTGCGCGATGGCCACCACGATGACCAAGCCGCTGCCATGGAGCCGTTCCCATGCCTCTCGGTCGACGGTGTTGGTTCGGAAGCGCTCCCGAGCACCGTCGTGGCGGGCCAGCTCGTCGCTGATGACGCGCGCCCAAATAGCCGTCCCAGCGCCGGTCCGCCAGCCAAGTGCGTGCAGCGCGGCTGCCCGGTGGTCGGCGACGCGTTGCTCCTCGTGCGCGTCCATCGACGCGCGTTAGCCCCTCGGGAGCATCGGCACCATGATGCCCTGCAAATCGGACACTTCGGCTAGAACAGCTGGTTCTCGCCGCCAAAGACGTCGCTCACCGAGCGGTCCGAGAAGATGCTGCGGATCGAATCGGTCAGCAGGTCGGCGCACGACAGGACCTGGATGTTGTCGGGAGCCCCGGCGCGCAGTGGGATCGTGTCGGTCACGACGATCTGCTCGAAGCCGGCGGCGGCGAGGTTCTCGAACGCGTTGCCGCTGAGCACGGGATGCGTGGCGGCGGCGTAGACCGCCCGGGCGCCGGCATCGAGCACGCTCTGCCCGGCAACCTTCAGTGTGCCCGCGGTGTCGATGATGTCGTCGACGATGACGGCCGTCTTGCCCTTGACGTCGCCGATGATGTAGCCGATCTCGGCGACCTGCTGGGCCGGCCGCTCCTTGTCGAGAATCGCGAGCTCTGCGCCGAGCTTGGACGCGAACTTCTTGTTGAGCTTCACGCGGCCGGCGTCCGGCGCGACGACGACGAGGTCCTGCAGGCCGAGGTCGCGGAAGTGCTGCGTGAGGATGAACAGCGCCGTCATGTGGTCGACCGGCTTGGAGAAGAAGCCCTGGATCTGGCCCGCGTGGAGGTCCATCGCCAGGACGCGGTCGGCCCCGGCCCCCTCGATCATGCGGGCGACGAGGCGGGCCGAGATCGGCTCGCGCGGCGCGGACTTCTTGTCCTGGCGGCTGTAGCCGAACCATGGGGTGACGGCGATGACGCGGTGTGCGCTGGCGCCGACCGCCGCGTCGATCATGAGCAGGAGCTCCATGAGCGCGTCGTTGGGCGTCATCCCGGTGGCGGCGTTCGCGCACGTGGGCTGGACGAGGAACACGTCGGCGCCGCGGATCGACTCGCCGTAACGGCAGTAGACCTCGCCGTTGGAGAAGGTCTTCAGCGCGACCGGCCCGGGCACGATGCCCAGCTTGTCGGCGATCTTCGCGGCCAGCTCCGGGTTGGCGCGCCCGGAGAAGAGCATGAGCTTCTTGTCGTAGCCGAGCTCGAGGCGGGTCGACGGCACGGGCGTTCTCTGGACCGTGGTCATCTGACGTCGAGTCTAATCGCCGTCCCGGCGCCGGCGGCCCGCGTAGCCCTCGTGGTTGACCTGCCGCTCGCGGGCGATCGCGAGCGCTCCGGCCGGCACGTTGTTCGTGATCGCGGAGTTCGCGCCCGTGTAGGCGTCGTCCTCGACGGTGACGGGCGCGACGAGCGTCGTGTCGACACCGGTGTGTACGCGGTCGCCGATCGTCGTGCGGTGCTTGTTGACGCCGTCGTAGTTGGCGGTGATCGTCGCGGCGCCCAGGTTCGTGTCCTCGCCGATGTCGGCGTCGCCGATGTAGGACAGATGCGGCACCTTGCTGCCGGCGCCGACGTCGGAGTTCTTGATCTCGACGAACGTGCCCGCCTTGGCACGCTCGCGCAGGAGCGTGCCCGGCCGGAGGTAGGCGAACGGGCCCACCGTCGCCTCGTCGCGGACCGCGCAGGAGACGAGGTAGGAGTGCGGCACCTGGACGCCGTCGCCGAGGGTGGCGTCGATCAGCGTCGTGAGCGGGCCGACCGTGCTTCCGCGCCCGATCCGCGTCCGGCCGCGCAGGAACGAGCTGGGCTCGACCACCGTGTCCTCGCCGATCGTGACGCCGACGTCGATGAGTGTCGAGCCGGGGTCGACGATCGTCACGCCGGCACGGCCGTGGGCGTCATGGATGCGGCGCTGGGCGATCTGGCGCACCTGGGCAAGCTGGACGCGGTCGTTGACGCCGAGCGCGAGCGTCGGGTCGTCGAGAACGTGCGCGGCGACGGTCTTGCCCCTCGCCCGTAGGACGGGCAGGACGTCGGGCAAGTAGAGCTCGCCCTGCGCGTTGTCGGTGGTGATCTCGTCGAGCGCGGCGCGCAGCGCGTCGCCGTCGAACGCGAAGACCGAGCTGTTGACCTCGTTGATCTCGAGCTCCTCGGCGGTCGCGTCGCCGGGCGCCTTGGTCTCGACCACCCGCTCGACGCCGCCGCCGGCATCGCGCACGACGCGGCCGTAGCCGGCGGGGTCGTCGAGGAGCATCGTCGCCATCGTCGCGGCCGCGCCGTGGCGGGCGTGGCTGTGGACAAGCCCGGCGATCGCGTCGGCGGTCACGAGCGGCGCGTCGCCCGGCAGGACGACGACCGTGGCGCCCGGCTCGATCGCCGGCAGCGCCGCGCGCACCGCCCCGCCGGTGCCGTCGGGCTCGGGCTGCACGACCGTGGTCACGCCGTCGGGAAGGTGGCCGTCGAGGCTGTGATCGGCCGAGTCCACCACGACGACGCTGGTGGCCCCGGCCTCGAGCGCAGCCGCGATCGGCCACGCCACGAGCGGGCGGCCGCAGACGTCGTGGAGCATCTTCGGCACGCGCGATCGCATGCGCGTGCCCTGCCCGGCGGCGAGGATGACGGCGGTGAGGGCTGTCATGCGGGGATCCTAGGGCCGCCGCCCACGGCCGACCGCCTGCTCCCGTCGATGATGGACGAATGACCAGCGACCACTACTCTTGCCGTGAGCCATTCGCTCAATTTACTGGGGAGTGGTGTAACGGCAGCACAGGGCTCTTTGGAAGCTCTAGCCCAGGTTCGAATCCTGGCTCCCCAGTCGCCGTTCCGACCCACGATTTGTGCGAACATATGTTCGTGCCAAAGTACACGGAGCAGGAGGCCCGTCAGGCGGTCGCGGCGTCGTTCAGCTACGCCGAGGCGCTGCGTCACCTCGGGCTGCGCGCGACCGGCGGCAACTGGCGGACGCTGCGCGCGTGGGTGGCGCGGTGGGGCATCCCGACCGATCACTTCGACCCCGACGTCGCACGCCGTCGGGCGCTCGGTCAGGCACCGCGCCCGATCGAGGAGATCCTCGTCGAGCGCTCGACCTACAGTCGCAATCATCTGAAGGACCGGCTCTATGCGGCTGGCCTCAAGCAGCCCGTCTGCGAGCTCTGCGGACAGGGAGAGCTGTGGCGTGACCGGCGGATGGCCTTGATCCTCGACCACGTCAACGGCGTCCGGGACGACAACCGCCTGGAGAACCTGCGCATCGTCTGTCCGAACTGCGCGGCCACGCTCGATTCGCATTACGGACGCAGGAAGGGCCTTGCGTCCACCGATCGCGAGTGCCTGCACTGCGGCGCGCTGTTCCAGCCGAAGTACCCGCGCCAGCGCTACTGCTCGCGCGCCTGCGCGATGCGAGCCCCGCGCCCAGCCCGCGGCGTCCCCAGGCCGGCGCTGCGCCGCGTGGAGCGCCCGCCCTACGAGGAGCTCTTGCGCGAGGTCGCGGAGAGCGGCTGGTCGGCGGTCGGCCGCCGCTACGGCGTGTCAGACAACGCGATCCGCAAGTGGGTGCGCCAGTACGAGCGCGAGCGCGAGGCCGAGGACCGGGCGCCATGACGAGGCGGCGGCGAGGCGACCGACGCCCGCGCCTCAGTCGAAGCGGAAGTGCGTGCCGACCGGCTCGAGCGTGCCGGCGTCGATCTTCGGGACGGCCTCGGCGAGCGTCTTCGCAAACGTCTCGCCACTGGCGCCGATCAGGCGGATGAGCTCGGCGACCGGCGTCGGCTGGCTGACGACGCCGTTGGCGTAGTCGGTCGCGTAGCCGAGCAGCGCGTACGGGATCTCCGCTTCCCCGGCGAGCACCGTCTCGGGACCGGCCGTCTGGCTGACGACCGTCACGCCGCAGTTCTGGAGCATGCGGATCTCGGTACGCGTGTTGAAGCGGGGGCCGTCGACGTGGCCGTAGCAGCCGCCGTCGCGCACGTGGAACCCGGCCTCGCCCGCGCCCTCCAGCAGGGCCTGGCGCAGCGGCTCGGAGAACGGGCGGTCGTAGATCCAGTGGCCGCGGCCGGGCTCGCCGGGCTCCGTCCAGAGGGTGCACAGCGCGCCGTCGGGAAGCCGGTTGGCGAGGAAGTGCAGGTCGTCGAAGACGACGAGGGTGCCGAGCGAGAGGTTCGAGTCCAGCGCGCCGCAGACGGTGACCGAGAGGATGGCGTCGGCGCCGAGCTCCTTCAGCGCCGCGATGTTCGCCCGGTGGGTGACGGCGCTCGAGAGCAGCTCGTGGCCGGGTCGGTGGCGCGAGATGTGCAGGACGTCCGCATCGGCGAAGCGCCCCCTCGTGACGGGCGCCGATCCGAAGCGCGTCTCGACGAGCTCGGGATCGCCCTCGGTCTCGATGCCCGGCAGCGCGTAGGTGCCCGACCCGGTGAGGATCCCGATTCGCATTGGCGCGGGATCGTAGTTCGTTCAGCGCCTGGGCACGCGTCCGCCGCCTGCGCCCGGCTCGGTCGCCGGGCCACCGGGCGCGGCGACTCCGAGCACGCGCATCGCCTTCAGGCCGAGCGACAGCTTCTCGCGTCCGTCGGTGGAGCCGACGTCGAGGCCGGACAGCTCGCGCACGCGCTCGAGCCGGTAGCGGATCGTGTGGCGATGCGTGAAGAGCTTCTGCGCCGTGCCGGCGACGTTGCCGTCGTTGTCGAGGAAGGCCTCCACCGTGCGCACGAGCTCGGTGTCGTACTGCTCGTCGTAGGCGACGAGCGGCTGCACCGTCTCGGCGTAGAAGCGCTGCAGCTCGGCCGGATCCTCGCTCATCGCCGACAACAGCAGCCGGTAGGCGCCCGTCTGCTCGAAGGCCAGGAGCGGATGCTCGTCATCGCCCTCGGCGACGTTGACCGCCAGCAACGCCTCGTTGCCGGCGCGGTGCAGATCGACCGGATCGCCCGCGACGCGACTGCGGCCGACGGCGAAGGAGTAACCCGGCAGGCCCGCCTGCAGCTCGCGCAACACGCCCTCGGCGGCGCGCTTGGCGACGGCGTCGTCGCCATTGGGCACGAGCACCACGACCTCCGCCGCGCTGGAGTCCCGCTCCGCCAGCGCGGCGATCGCGGTGGTGACGACGGCGCGCACCCCGCGCTCGGCGGTCGCCAGCACGCGCGCGCGCCAGCCTTCCTCGGTCGGCACGTGCGGGTGCGCCCGGGCGACGAGCACGCTCGCCCCGGGCAGCAGGTCCATGCCGAGCGCGCTGGCGCGCGAGACGATCTCGTCGTGCTCGGTGAGCTCGCGGCCGAGGAGCGCGTGGAGGAAGCCGCTGCTGGCCTCCTGCGACGCGCGGGCGGGAGCGCGTACGCGCTCGACCTCCGACGCGACGAGCGTCGTCACGAGGCGCACCAGCGCGGGCCCGGGCTGCGCGCGCACGCGCATCCGCAGCTGGCCCACGGGCACGTCCGCCACGCGCAGCTCGATCGTCTCCACGCCCGCGGCGCCGTCGAGCAGCGAGCGCTCGTCGGCCGGCGAGCGGGCGGCGACGGCGAGCACGGCTCCCGTCCGGTCGAGCAGCACGAGGCTGGCCTCGAGCGCACGCGCCGCGGCCCGGACTACATCCGGTAGCCCGGCACCCGACTCGACCGCCTCCGTGATTGCATCGAGCGCAGCGAGATCGAGCCCCAACGTCCGTTCGGCGGGGCTGGCCATCGCCTAAGGCTACGCCGCGATTCGATCCCAGTAATAGGCGATCGCCACACCGCCGGCGCCGCCGAGCAACAGCAGCGCTGCGAGCACGTACAGCGTGAGGAACCCCGCCGCGACACGCTCCCACGCACGGCTGTACGCCGTCCACGCCGGCCACGCGATGAACCAGACGAATGCCGCGAGCGCCGCCGCGCCACATAGGCCGCCCACGAGATACGTGATCTCATTGTTCGTCATGTCTTGCAATTGTGCCGCAGATGGGGGACGCCGCACAGAGGACTAGTCGATCGGCCCGGACGGGGCGGCCAGGAGCGGCGCCGGCGTCCGCCCCTCGGCGAGGAGCGTCGCGTGCGCAGTCGCCGCCCGCTCGCGGTGGCCGACCTCGAAGAAGAGGGCGAGCACGGTCGGCCCCGAGCCCGACACGAGCGTGCTGTCGGCGCCCGCGTTGATCGCCGCCTCGAGCGCCTCGTCGATCGCCGGGCACAGCGAGCGGGCGGGGTCCTGGAGGTCGTTGTGGACGTGGTCGAGGACCGTTTCGGCGGAGATCGCCGCCTGCACGCGGGTCAGCGCGCGCGCCAGGCCGAGCGCGTCGCGCGGCACGCCGAGGCGGTCGGCTTCGGCGTAGACGTCGCGCGCCGCGAGCTCGGCGTCCACGGGCAGCACCACGACCGAGTAGTCCAGCGACAGCGGGATCGGACGCAGCCGGGTGCCCTCGCCGGTGGCCAGCACGAGGCCGCCGCGGATCTGGCTGGGGACGTCGGCGCCGAGTTCCCCCGCGATGTTCTCGAGCAGCCGGAGGTCGTCGATGTCGGCCGCCTCGGCGGCGAGACGGAGTGCCGCCGCCGCGTCCGCCGATCCCCCGGCCATGCCGCCGGCCACCGGGACGCGCTTGGTGATCTGCAGGCGCACGGGAGGCGCGTCCCAGCCGGTCCGCTGACGGAAGGCCGCGAGCGCGTCCGCCGCGAGGTTCGGTCCCTCGACGCCCGGGCAGACCACCTCGTCCGTGCGGAGCGCGCCGGGCGAGAGCTGGAGGCAGACGTCGTCGCAGACGTCCAGCGAGTCCATGAGCGTCACGATCTGGTGTCGCCCGCCCCCGACCGGGCCCACGAACAGGCAGAGATTGATCTTCGCCCGCGCCTGTGTTCGCAACTCGGTCATGCGCTCAGGGTTTCGTGCAGTGCGCGGAAGTCCTGCGGCGAGAGGCGCTCGGCGCGGACGTCGGGCGGATGGCCGAGTTGCTCGAGCGCCCTGCGGGCGCGTTCGCGGATCCCCGGCGGTGCGCCGGCCGCCAGCGCGAGCGACCCCGCGAGCGCCTTGCGCCGGTGGGCGAACGCCGCGTGGACGAGCTCGCGCAGGGCGGGCGCGGGCGCGGGGCCTGTGCGCCGCAGGCTCACGAGAACGGAGTCGACGTTCGGCACGGGCGTGAAGACGTTGCGCGACACCGGCCGCAGGACGCGCACCTCGCACGCGAGCTGGGCGAGCACGGACGGGACGCCATAGGCGTCGCTGCCGGGCGCGGCGGCGAAGCGCTCACCCACCTCCTTCTGGACCATTCCAACCCAGCGCTGGACGCCGTCGAGCTCCTCGATCGTGCGCAGGATCGCGCCAGCGGCGATGCCGTAGGGGAGGTTGGCGACGACCTTCGTCGGCGCCGGGTCAAGCGCCCGCAGGTCCAGCCGCATCGCGTCGGCGAGATGCAGCGTGACGTTGGAGAACGGCGTGATCGCGTCGCGCAGCGCCGGCTCCAGCGCGCGGTCAAGCTCGACGACGTGGACGTGCGCGGCGCGCGGCGCGAGGTGCTCGGTGAGGACGCCGAGCCCGCCGCCGATCTCCAGCACGACGTCGTCGGGCTCGAGCTCCGCGGCCCGCGCGATGACACCGAGGATGTTCGAGTCGATGAGGAAGTTCTGGCCGAGATCGCGCTTGGGCCGCACCCCGAACTCACGCATGCGCCGCAGACTCGGCTGGCTCGGCGCCGGCGCCTCATCGCTCACCATCCGAAGAGGCCGGCGGCATTGCGCTCCACGAGCGCCTCGAGCTGCTCGTAGTCCATCCCGCGGCGCTCGGCGACGAAGCGCGCCGTGTGGACGACGTACGCCGGCTGGTTGCGCTCCTTGCGGACGGCCTGCGGCGCGAGGTACGGCGCGTCGGTCTCGACGAGCAACCGCTCGTCGGGGACCCGCTCGGCCGCGGCGGCGAGATCCTGCGCGTTCGGATATGTGACGTTGCCGGCAAACGAGATCCACCAGCCCGCCTCCACGCACTCCTCCAGCCGGTCGGGCATCGAGAAGCAGTGCATGACGACCGCCAGACCGGCCGCCTGCGCCCGCAGGGTGTCGATCGTGTCGTCCTCCGCGGAGCGGGTGTGGATCACCAGTGGCTTGCCGACCGTCCGGGCGAGCTCGATCTGCGCATCGAAGGCGCGCTGCTGATCCGCCCGCGGGGCGTAGTCGCGGTAGTAGTCCAGGCCCGTCTCGCCGATCGCCGCACAGCGCGGATGGCCGGCGAGGGCATGCAGCTCGGCGGCGTCCGCATCGTCGAACCCGGTGGCCTCGTTGGGGTGGCGACCGATCGCGGCAAAGACCTGCGGAAAGCGCTCGGCCGCGAGCAGCGCCTCGCGGCACGTCGCGCCGTTCGTGCCGACCGTGAGCATCCGGTCGACCCCGGCGGTCGCAGCCGCGGCGACGAGCTCGGCATCGTCGGGCTTGCACACGTGCAGGTGCGTGTGGCTGTCGATCACGGACTATGCCTGCGGCTTGGGGAACAGCGGCGGTGCGGTCGCGATGGAGATGCTCATCGGCCGCGGAGGCTACCTGTGCGCCCACGCCCACCTCCGTACCCGCGTTGGCGGATCGCCCATGCTGCGCCGGCGGCGGCGCACTCTGACCAGACCGCCCAGCGGCAGCCCGAGCCCGAACGCGGCAAGCCCGATCCAGACGAGGAGCGGGAGCCCTGGCGCGGGTGCCATGCGC
>DASWQM010000152.1:0-4878 GCA_036403675.1 Solirubrobacteraceae bacterium
CCGGCCCGCTCGGTGTCACCGCGCGCTGGACGGGCACACGCTCGGCGGTCGGGACACCGATCGTCGTCGAGGGCCGCCTGTGGGGTGTGATGGGCGCAGGCTCGACCCTGGAGCAGCCGCTGCCGGCGGACACCGAGGCGCGCCTTGCGTCCTTCACGGAGCTGGTGGCGACGGCGATCGCGAACGCCGAAGCGCGGACCGAGGTGGCGGCGTCGCGCGCGCGGATCGTCGCCGCCACCGACGAGGAGCGGCGGCGCGTCGTGCGCGATCTGCACGACGGAGCGCAGCAGCGCCTGGTCCACACGATCATTACGCTCAAGCTGGCGTGCCGGGCGCTCGAGCACGAGCAGCAGGACTCCTCCGCGCTCGTCAGCCAGGCGCTCGACCACGCGGAGCGCGCGAACGACGAGCTGCGCGAGCTCGCCCACGGCATCCTCCCCGGCGTTCTCGCCCACGGCGGGCTGCGCGGGGCAGTGGCCGCGCTGGCGTCGCGGACGCCGGTGCCGGTCGACGTCGACGTCGCCGTGGGGCGGCTGCCGACCGCAGTCGAGGCGACCGCGTACTTCGTCGTCTCCGAGGCGCTGACGAACGTCGCCAAGCACGCTCGCGCGGAACGCGCCGAGGTGATGGCGCGGGTCGAGGACGGCACGCTCGCCGTTCACGTGCGCGACGACGGCGTGGGAGGCGCCACGCGGGGCGGCAGCGGCCTCGTCGGGCTGGCCGACCGGCTGGCCGCCCTCGACGGCAAGCTCCGGATCGAGAGCCCGGCCGGCGGCGGCACCCTCGTCGCGGCCGCGATCCCCCTGCCCGGCTAGCTTCAGCGGTCCTCAGGGCAGGTCGGCCACCGCGTCGGCGAGCGCCCGCCGCCGACCGGTGAGGAACGGCAGCTCCTCGCGCGTGTAGCGGCGTGCCTCGGCGGCGCGCAGGTGGCGCATGAGGTCGACGATCGGCACGAGGTCGTCGGCCTCGAACGCGAGCAGCCACTCGTAGTCGCCGAGCGCGAACGCGCTGACGGTGTTCGCCAGCACCTCCGGATACTCGCTGCCCATCCGCCCGTGCTCGGCGAGCATCTGCGCCCGCGCGTGCGCGGGCAGCAGGTACCAGTCGTACGAGCGCGCGAACGGATAGACGCAGACATAGCCGCGCGGCGGCGCTCCGCGCATGAAGGCCGGGATGTGGTCCTTGGAGAACTCCGCCTCTCGGTGCACGCCGATCGCCGACCAGAACACCTGCAGCGTGCGGCCGAGCTGCGTGCGGCGGAAGGCCGACAGCGCGTCCTGCAGGCCGTCGGCGGTCGGGCCGACGAGCCAGACGAGCAGGTCCGCCTCCGCGCGGTAGCCCGTGGTCGTGTAGACGCCGCGAACCGTCGCGCCGGTCGACTCCAGCGCGGCCTGCGCCTCCGCGGCGGCGGACGCGCGCTGCTCGTCGGGCAGCCGGTCAGCGGCCTCGGCGGCGCGGAAGCCCGCGTAGAGCGCGTAGATGGGGCGGGAACCGGTCATGGGCTGCTCCTCGAGGTCGGTACCGGTGCCGTCAGCCCGAGACGCTCGAGCAGCCGATCCGCGGCGGCCTGGCCGGAGCGCACGCACGCCGGGATGCCGACGCCGCGATAGGCGGCGCCGGCGAGCTCGATGCGCTCGGGCAGCGCGTCCTCGATGCGCGCGACGCGCGCGAGGTGGCCGACGGCGTACTGCGGGATCGCAGCGAAGAAGCGCTCGACGTGCGTCTCGAGCGGCCGCCCCCGCAGCGGGAGCGCCTGCGCGAGCTCCGCGTGGACCATGTCCGCGAGCTGACCGTCGACGACGGCCGGCGGGGGCTCGCCGGCCCGGCCGACGAACGCCTTCAGCAGCACGGGATCGCCGGCGAGGTGGCTCCATTTCGCCGACGTCCAGGTGCAGGCCCTGACGAGCCGGCCTTCGCCGGCCGCGGTCAGGAAGCCGGTGCCCTGCGGCAGGCCGTCGAGCGCCGCGGCCGGGTAGGCGAGGGCGACGACCGCGGCCGAGGCAGCGCTGCCGAGGCGCGCGAGCTCGGCGGCCGCGACCGGGGACGAGGGCGCCAGGATGCCGGCGGCCGGCCGCGCCGGGGTGGCGACGATGCAGGCGTCGGCGCGCAGCTCGGCGCCGTCGTCGGCGACCACTGCCACGCCGCCGCCGGGGGCCGGCCACACGGCGGTCGCCGCGACGCCCACCTGCACGTCGGCGCCGCCGTCGAGCAGCGTGTGAGCGAGCGCCCCGGTGAGCGTGCCGAGGCCGTGGCGGAGCGTCACGAACGCCGGGCCCGGCGTGCTGCGCGCAGCGGCGCGCAGCCCGCGCACGAGCCCCCTGCCGCCGGCCAGCGCGCTGATCGCCTGGGGCATCAGCGCCTGCGCGCTGAGGTCGTCGCAGCGCCCGGCGTGGATCCCGCCGACGATCGGGTCGACGAGGCGGTCGAGCACCTGCTGCCCGAGCCGGTCGCGGACGATCGCGCCGATCGCGACGTCGCCCTCGGGCGCATGCGACCGGTGCACGAGGTCGGCGCCCGCGCGAAGCAGCGCGGCGGGCGTGAGGATGCGTGACCGCAGCAGGCCGCCCACACCTCCGGGGAGCCCGCCCATGACGCCCGCCGGCAGCGGGCGCAGCCGCCCGCCCACCAGGACATGGGCGGGCGCCTCGACGGGCGCGACCAGGTCGTCGCCGAGGCCGAGCTGCGTGCAGAGGTCGACGGCGGCTGGCTGGCCGGTGATGACCATCTCGGCTCCGACGTCGAGCGTGCGCCCCGCGAACGGGATCGTGCGCACGTTTCCGCCGAGGCGGTTCGAGCGCTCCAGCAGCGTGACCTCGACGCCGGCCGCCGCCACGCGCGCCGCCGCCGCGAGGCCGGTGATCCCGCCGCCGACGACCACGACGCTCATCGCAGCGAGAGCTCCGCGGGCAGATGGGCGGCGACGACGCCCGCGAGCGTCGCGGCCAACGCCGGGTCCGCGTTCGGCGCCGCGGTCCGCGCGAACGGCAGCCCGAGCGTGCGCGCCGCGGCGGCGGCCTCGACGTCGAGGTCGTAGAGCACCTCGAGATGGTCGGCGACGAAGCCGGCGGGGCAGACGACGGCGCCGGTCGCCCCCGCCGCGACGAGCCGCGGGAGCACCTCGAGCACGTCGGGGCCGATCCACGGCTCGTTCGTGCGACCGGCGCTCTGCCAGGCGATGCTCCAGCGTTCGAGGCCCGCCGCGCGTGCGACCGCCTCGGCCGTCGCACGCAGCTCGTCGGGGTAGGGGTCGCCCGCTGCGAGGATCCGTTCGGGAAGGCTGTGGGCGGTGAAGACCACCTCGGCGCCTGCCGCCGCCGAGCCGAGCCGGGCCAGCGCGTCGCCGACGGCCGTCTCGAGGTAGCTCACGTAGCCGGGCTCTGTCGCCCACGAGTGCACGAGCGTGAATCGCGGCTGCCCGCCGCCTTCGGCCGCGAGCGCGGCCTGGACGCGGTCGCCGTAGGCCTGCACGCTCATGCGCGAGTAGTGCGGAGCGAGCACGAGGCCGACGACGTGGTCGACCCCGGCGGCGACGAGCTGTCGTGCCGCGTCCTCGAGGAACGGCGGCGAGTGCTTCATCCCGACCTCGACCCGCACGTCGCCGTGACCGGCGGCACGGAGCGCGTCACGCAGGCCGGACGCCTGCGCGCGGGTGATCTCCAGCAGCGGGGAGCGGCCGCCGATCGCCTCGTAGCGCCCGCGCAGCTCGGCGAGCAGCTCCGGCGGCGGACGCCGGCCGCGGCGGATGTGCGTGTAGTACGCCTCGAGCTCCGCGGGACGCGACGGCGTCCCGTACGCCATCACGAGCACCGCCGTGGTCGCGCTCATGCCGCTCTCAGCAGCGCGTGGCTGTGCACGAGCTCGACGATCCGGCCCGGCACCTCGGCCGGCGTCTCGGCCGGGACGCCGTGTCCCAGGTTGAAGACGTAGCCGCGCGCGGGTGCCTGCGCGAGGACCTTCGAGGCCTCGGCCTGCAGGACGCTCCACGGGGCCAGCAGCGCGGTGGGGTCGAGGTTGCCCTGCAGCGGCATCGCCGGACCGAGGCGGCGGCGCGCCTCGCCCAGGGGCGTGCGCCAGTCGAGCCCCATCGCGTCCGGCCCGGTCGCCGCGATCGCCTCGAGCAGATGGTCGGTGCCGAGGCCGAACGCGACCCGGGGAACGCCGAGATCCGCGAGCTCGGCGAACAGCCGCTGGGTCACCGGGGCGACGTGACGCTCGTACTGCGCGCGCGAGAGCGAGCCGATCCAGGAGTCGAACACCTGGATCACCGCGGCGCCGGCCTCCACCTGCGCGCGCAGCGCCGCCGCGGCGATGCCCGCGAGGCGGCTGAGGAGCTCGTGGAAGAGTGCCGGGTCGGAGAGCATGAGCGCCTTCGTGCGCGCCTGCGCCTTGGAGGGACCGCCCTCGATGAGGTAGCTGGCGAGCGTGAACGGCCCGCCCGCGAAGCCGATCAGCGGCACGTCGAGCTGTGAGCACAGCAGCCGCACCGTCTCGGCGAGCTCGGGCAGGTCCTCGCCGGGCTGCAGCGGCCGCAGGCGCCGCACGTCCGCGGCGCTGCGCACCGGCTGCGCGACGACCGGCCCGACGCCCGGCCGGATCTCGACGTCGACGCCGATCGCGGCCAGCGGCACGACGATGTCGGAGAACAGGATCGCGGCGTCGACGCCGTGGCGGCGAACCGGCTGCAGCGTCACCTCCGCGGCCAGCTCGGGGGTCCTGGCCAGCTCCATCAGCGTCCGCCCGCGGCGCAGCTCGCGGTACTCGGGCAGCGAGCGGCCGGCCTGGCGCATGAACCAGACCGGCACGCGCTCGACCGGCTCACCGCGCAGCGCCCGGACCAGCAGCGACTGCTCGGTGGCCGCCGCCGCGGGCAGCGCTGAT
>DASWQM010000153.1:0-6553 GCA_036403675.1 Solirubrobacteraceae bacterium
GGCGACCTCGAGTACGCCGACGAGGTCACGCTCGGCAAGGCGTTCGCCGGGCGCCGCCGCCTGTAGATCGCGCCGTGGCCCTCAGCCGATCTGGATCGGCTCGCGGGCGCCGCGCGTGACGCGGCGCAGGGCGGCGACGCGACGCAGCGCCGAGACGACGCGGTCGGCCGGGATGGCGTGGCTCGCGACCGCCGCCACCACGGCGCGATAGGCCTCGTCCTGGGCCGCGCCACCGCCGGGCACGAGCAGCATGTCGACACCGGCCTTCAGCGCCGCCACGGCCGCCTCGCCGACGCTGCCGCCGGTCGTCGCCGTCGTCGAGACGAGGTCGGCGGAGACGATCGTGCCCTGGAAGCCGAGGCGGTCGCGCAGCTCCTTGACGGCGTCGGGCAGCAGTGTCGCCGGCGTGACGCTGTCGAAGGCGACGTAGATCGCGTTGGACATCTGCATCGCCGGCGCCGCGCCGCGCCCGCTCGCGACGGCCGCGAACGGCGTCATGTCGCTGTCGCGCAGCTGCTCGAGGCCGAGGCCGACCGGCGCCGGTCCGGCGGCGGGATCCTGCGAGGCGGCACCGTCGCCCGGGAAGGGACCGACGGCGGCCGCGACGCCCGTGCGGTCGTAGCCGTCGATCGAGGCGCGCACGGCGCGCGTGACGGCGTCCGCGGTGTCCGCGAAGGCGCGGCCATGGGCGGGGCCGCCGGCGACCGCGACGTCGGCGTTGGGGGCGAGGGTCATCCCGACGCCGAGCGCGCGCAGCTGCTCGCCGGCCGCTCGGGCGCTGCCGCGGATATCGTCGGCGCGGCGCGCTCCGACGGCGGCCTGGGCGTCGGGCGCGAGGTTGCGGAAGGCGCTGAACTGATCGCCCTCCTGCTGGGCCGCCACGATCGGGGCCGGGTGGCCCGCTGCCCGCGCGACCTTCTGGATCTGCGCCGTCAGCGCCGCGAGCTGCGAGGGCTCGCGGTAGTTCTGGCGCGCGAGCAGCACCGCGCCGTAGGGACGGACGCTGAGGCGCTCGAAGAACGAGCCGCTGGGCTGTGTCCCTGCGAAGCCGACCATGAAGAGGCCCGCCACCGCATCGGCCGGCGCGCTGGTCACCGCGTCGGCACTCGGCGCCGACGGGTCCGAGCCGCCGTCGCGGGCCGGCCGGCTCGCGACGAGCACCGGCGCCAGCGCCTCGAGCAGCGCGCCGCCGCCTCCGCGCCGGTCCTCGTTGCCGAAGCGCGAGCCGGCCTCCACGACCGGCCCGCTGTCGCCGCCGCGGATGAAGAGGAGGTAGATCGCCCCCCCGAGCACGAGCGCGACGGCGGCGGCCAGCGCGGCCAGCCGTGCCCGCGGCGGCAGCGCGCTCACTCGCTACCCTCCCAAGCCGTCATGTCCGGCACCGTCGTCATGAAGTTCGGGGGGACCTCGGTCGCCGACGCCGAGCGCCTCAAGCGTGCGGCGCATCGCATCGTCGCCAAGCGTGAGGCCGGCAACCGCGTCGTCGCGGTGCTCAGCGCGCGCGGCAAGACGACCGACTTCCTCATCGCGGAGGCACAGGAGATCTCACCGCACCCGGACCCGCGCGAGATGGACATGCTGCTGTCGACGGGTGAGCGCCAGTCCTGCGCGCTGTGCGCCATGGCGATCAACGACCTCGGCCATCGCGCGATATCGCTGACCGGGTCACAGGCGGGCATCGTGACAGACACGTCGCATACGAAGGCGCGCATCCTAGACGTGCGCGCCGATCGGATCCGTGACGCCCTCGACGCCGACTCGATCGTGCTCGTCGCGGGCTTCCAGGGCGTGTCGACGGCGAAGGACGTCACGACGCTCGGGCGCGGCGGATCGGACACGACCGCGGTCGCGCTCGCGGCCGCGATCGGCGCCGACGTGTGCGAGATCTACACCGACGTCGCGGGCGTCTTCAGCGCCGACCCGCGGATCGTTCCCGACGCGCGGAAGCTGCCCGTCGTGTCCTTCGAGGAGATGCTCGAGATGTCGTCGTCGGGGGCCGGCGTGCTCCAGCTGCGCTCGGTCGAGTACGCCCGCAACCACGGCGTGCGGATCCACTGCCGGTCGAGCTTCACCGATGAGCCCGGTACCGTGGTGGTCGGAGAAGAGGAGACCGTGGAACAACCGCTCATCACCGCCGTCACGCACTCCACCGAGGAGGCGCGGGTCACGCTCAAGGGCATCCCGGACGTCCCCGGCATCGCCGGCCGGATCGCCACCGCGCTCGCCGATGCGAACGTCAACATCGACATGATCATCCAGAACGAGCCCGTCTCCGAGGGTGCGGTCGCCGACATGTCCTTCACCGTGCCGCGCGCCGATCTGCCCGACGCCCGCATCGCGCTCGGGCCGCTCGCCGACGACTTCGGCCTCGCGATCCAGACCGACGAGGCGATGGGCAAGGTGTCGGTCATCGGCGCCGGGATGAAGTCGCACCCCGGCGTCGCCGCGAAGGTCTTCACGACGCTCGGTGACGAGGGCGTCAACATCGAGATGATCTCGACGTCGCCGATCAAGATCTCCTGCGTCATCGCCGGCGAGCAGGTGCCCGGGGCGGTGCGCGCACTGCACGCCGCCTTCGAGCTGTCGGGGACGGACACGATCCGCCCCGAGCGGCCGTTCGGGGAGTTCGTGTGAGCCTGCGCGTCGCGGTCGTGGGCGCCACCGGTGCCGTGGGCAGCGTCATGCTGCGGCTGCTGCGCGAGCGCGGCTGGGTCGGCGCGCGGGCGTCGGAGATCGTCGCGTTCGCCTCACAGCGCTCGGTCGGGCGCGAGCTCGACGGCGGGCTCGTCGTCGCGCCGCTCAGCGAGGAGACGATCCAGGGCTTCGACGTCGCGCTGTTCTCGGCGGGCGCGACGCGCTCGCGGGAGTGGGCGCCGCGCTTCGTCCAGGCGGGCGCCGTCGTCGTCGACAACTCCAGTGCCTTCCGGATGGATGACGCCGTGCCGCTCGTCGTGTCGGAGGTCAACCCGGAGGCGCTCGACGCCCACAACGGGATCGTGGCCAACCCCAACTGCACGACGATGGTCGCGATGCTCCCGCTCAAGGCGCTGCACGACGAGTTCGACCTGCGCGCGATCGTGCCGACGAGCTTCCAGGCCGCAGGCGGCGCCGGCCAGAAGGGGATCGACGAGCTCGCCGACCAGATCGCGCCGCTGCACGCCGACGTGGCGCAGCTCTGTGACGACGGCGCTGCGGCCGCCGCCAAGGTGCCCCACACGGTGCACGCCGCGACGCTCGCGTTCAACGTCGTCCCCCTGCTCGGGGCAGTCGGTGAAGAGGGCTACACCGACGAGGAGCTCAAGCTGCGCAACGAGTCGCGCAAGATCCTCGGCATCCGGGACCTCGCGGTGTCGCCGACATGCGTCCGCGTGCCGGTCATGGTGGGCCACGGCGTCGAGGTGCGGGCGACGTTCGCCCTCCCGGTCGACCTCGATCGCGCGCTCGAGCTCCTGCGGTCGTTCCCGAACCTCGTCGTCGACGACGTGCCGACGCCGCTGGAGTACGCCGGACGCGACGAGGTCGCCGTCGGCCGCGTCCGCCGCGACCTCGCCGACCCCTATTCACTGAACTTCTTCGTCGTCGGCGACAACCTGCTCAAGGGCGCGGCGCTGAACACCGTCCAGCTCGCCGAGGCGCTGTACGAGCGCGGGCTCGTGGGGGCGCGGGTGTCGTAGCGCTGGGGGAGATCGCGGTCGCGGAGCCCGTGCCCGCGCCGATCGCGGCTAGCGGCGCATCGAAACGCAAGCTGGGGCTAGCGGCTGCGCGTCAGGCCCGACAGCTCGCGCCGGCTGTGCACGCCGAGCTTGCGGAAGACCGCGCGCGTGTGGGTGCGCACCGTCTCGATGCTGACGCAGAGCGCCGCGGCGATCTCGCCGTTGGAGCGGCCGAGCTGGAGCTGGTCCAGGACGTCGGCCTCGCGCGGCGTCAGGACGTCGGGCAGCAGGCCGGCGACGGCGGAGGCCGGCTTGGCGTGCGGCAGTACGTGCAGGCCGCGTGAGGCGAGGTGGATGGCGTTGAGCACGTCGCGGCCCTGGACGTCCTTGCCGAGGCAGGCTGTCGCGCCGAGCGCGATGAGCTGGCTGCACTCGCCCGGCGTCGGGTGGTTGGCGAGCACGATGACGTGCGTGTCGGGATGGGCGGCGTGCAGGCGGCGCAGCTCGGCGGGCGCGCGCAGCGCGCCGAAGTTCAGGATCGTCACGCGCGGCGCGTGCTCGGCGACGAACGCATCCAGCTGATCCGCTTCGACGTCCGCGGCGACGATGCGAAGGTTGGGGTCGCCGGCGATGAGGGTGCGCAGGCCGGCGCTGACGAGGTCCTCGAAGCGCGAGAGCAGGATCGTGACGGGGCCGCGGGCGTCCACCCCCGGGTTATCGGCATGTTCGCCCGCGGGGGTGAACGGCGCCTCCCCCGAAGATCACCCGCTGCGGGGTACGACGACCGGCCGCCGCTGCGCCACCATGGCAAGCGTCATTCCGGAAGGCGCGCGGGCTCGGGGGAGACCGGCGGACCAGCGGGATCGATCGGGGCACGGACCAGGGGTACGTCGGAAAGAGGGCCTTCGGGCCCTCTTTTTCGTCCGCTACCCGCCGCGCTCGTCGTCCGGCGCCGCGATCGTCGAGCGCAGTCGCTCACGAGCGGCGTCGATGCGGGCCGCGGCCTCGTCGCTGCCCGGCGACGGCGGAGGTCCGGGCGCAGCCGCGGCGCCGGACAGGCCGAACCACCGCCAGACGCCGCCGGCGAGCCGGCGGGCGGCGTCGCCCTTACCCCCCAGCGCCGGGCTCACCGACCCCCGCGACGACCGCGGTCGTCCAGTCGATCACGGACGTGGGCTTGACGACATGGCGTCCGAGGCCGAGCTGGCCGGGCGGCAGGCCGAGCGCCAGGCCGACGAGCTGGGGGAGGTGCAGGACCGGCATGTCCAGGTCGCGGCCCACGATGCGCTCGGCGGCAGGCTGCTGGAAGTCGAGGTTGAGGTGACACAGCGGGCACGGCGTCACGAGGCAGTCGGCGTCGGCATCGACCGCGTCTCCGAGGTGGCGGCCCGCCTGCGCGAGCGAGGCCTCCTTGTTCATCGTGACGATCGGAAAGCCGCAGCACTTGTGCGAGCCGGCGTAGTCGATGACGGTCCCGCCGAGCGCGTCGATGACGAGGTCGAGGTACGTGTCGCGCGGGCGCTCGTCGTCGATGTGCAGGCGCTCGGCCGGGCGCACGATGTAGCAGCCGTAGAACGGCCCGACACGCAGGTCGGTCAGCGGCCGTTGCACGCGCGCGCGCAGCTCGTCGAGGCCGAGCTCCTCGACGAGCAGCCAGAGGAGGTTCTTGTTCGCCAGGCCCTTCTCGTACGTCAGGCCCTCCTCGGCGAGCGTCGCGTTGATGTGCGCGCGGTAGTCGGCGCTGGCGTCCAGGCGCTCCTGGCACTCGGACTGCGAGCCCTGGCAGGTCGAGCAGATGTTCATCATCATCGCCGCGCCCTCGGCCTGCTGGGCAAGGGCGAACGTCCGCGCGTTGAGCGTGTCGGCGAGCTCCTGGTTGTGCTCGGCGATGACGCCTGCGCCGCAGCAGGCGGCGCGGTCCAGCGGCACGAGCTCGATGTCCAGCAGCGGCGCGATGCGCGCCATCGAGCCGTGCAGCTCCGGGGTGAAGCCGCGCGAGACGCAGCCGGGCCAGTAGGCGACCTTCATACGGTGACTACCTCAATCCTCGTCGTAGCCGCTGATGTAGAGGTTCAGCTCGACACGCTCGGGGTGACTCTCGACCTCCTCGTAGATGCGCTTGACCTGCTTGAGGTCCTGCTTGGGCAGCTTGTGCGGCCGCAGCGCCGCGGCGGGCGTGACCTTGCGGCGCAGGAGCGCCTTGGCGATCGACGGCAGCGAGCTCGCGAGCTCCTTCGCCGCGGCCGGCTTGAACTTCGCCAGCGGCGAGTTGCCGGCGTGGGAGCGCGGGATGATCTCGACCTCGTTGAGCAGGCCGTACTGGCGCACGAGCGACACGAACGCCTCCTCGTGGCGCTCACCGTTGTTGCGGTCCTCGATGTCGTAGTCGTGGATCGCACGGCGGCGCAGGCGCATGATCTGGCTCATTGGCGCGACGTCCTTCGGGCACGCGTCGATGCACATGAAGCAGTGGGTGCAGTCATAGATGCCGTGCGGGTCCTCGGCGAGGTCCTTCAGGCGCTCGAAGTGCTGGTCGTCGCGCGGGTCGCCGACGAAGCGGTAGGCCTTCGCGAGCGCGGCCGGGCCGACGAACTCTGGGTCGACCTCCATCGAGAGGCAGTCCGACACGCAGGCGCCGCACTGGATGCAGGCCATCGACTGCGTGACGTCGACCATCGTCTCGCGCGGGACGATGTACTCGCGCTCGGGCACCGGCTGCTTGGCGATGAGCCACGGGGTGACGCGCCGGATCTTCTTCCAGTGGACCGCGTCCATGTCGACGATCAGGTCCTTGATGACCGGCATGTTGCCCATCGGCTCGACCTCGATGACGCCGTCGGCGGCGCCGCGCTTGGCCTTGTCGAGATGCGTGTGGCAGGCGAGGCCCGGCTGGCCGTTGA
>DASWQM010000154.1:0-4067 GCA_036403675.1 Solirubrobacteraceae bacterium
ACCCCGCATACCGCGGTCGATTCGACACGACCGATCGACGTCTCGCGGGAACGCCGCCCCCGCCCGGCCCGCCTCCCCCTCAATGCCGCCGTTCGCCGGCGCCGGCGCCCAAGCCCGCCCATCAGCTCGCCAGCACACCCGCGCTCAACAACACCGCGAACGCGACCTCGAGCATCCCCGTCTGCGCGAGCGCCTCGTTGAGCGTCGGCCCGTCGGCGTGCCGGCGCACGCTGCGCACGAGCCGCACCGCGAGCGGGAGCGTCAGCCACGGCAGCAGCAGCCACGGCCCCAGCGCGCCCAACAGCCACGGCAGCGGCGCGACGACGTAGGCGCCGTAGACCATGAGCGCGTAGAGCGTCCGCGCGCGGTCGCGCCCGAGCCGCACCGCGAGCGTGCGCTTGCCCGCGCGGCGGTCGGAGTCGATGTCGCGGATGTTGTTGACGACGAGGATCGCGGCCGCGAGCAGCCCGACCGGGACCGCGAGCACGAACGCCTCCCACGGCCACGCCCGCAGCTGCGCGAAGGCCGAGCCACTCACGGCGACGATGCCGAAGAAGAGGAAGACGAAGAGCTCGCCGAGCCCCTCGTAGCCGTAGGGCCGCGGGCCACCCGTGTAGAGCACGCCGGCGGCGATCGACGCGATGCCGACGAACAGCAGCTCGATGCCCGCGACCGCGACGAGATAGAGCCCGCAGAGGACCGCCAGGCCGAACGTCACGTACGTCGCGACGAGCACCTGGCGCGGCGGCACGAGGCCGCCCGCGGTCACGCGCACGGGCCCGACGCGATCCTCGGCGTCGGCGCCGCGCCGGGCGTCGGAGTAGTCGTTGGCGAGGTTCGTCCCGACCTGGATGAGCAGTGCCCCCAGCAGCGCCGCGGCGAACGCGCCCGGCCGGAAGACGCCCTGCTGCACGGCGATCGACGTGCCGACGAGCACGGGCGCGACGGCCGCCGGCAGCGTCCGCACCCGCGCCGCCATGAGCCAGATCCGCAACGCGTCGCCGCGCACCGCCGTCGCCATGCCCGCCTAGGGCCTCTTCGGGAAGCGCGAGAAGTCCGGCGTGCGCTTCTCGCGGTAGGCGTCGCGGCCCTCCTGCGCCTCCGCGTTCTCGTAGAAGAGGAGGTTGGCGTCGTGGGCGAGCTGCTGGATGCCGCTGAAGCCGTCCTCGGCCGCGTTGAAGCTCGCCTTCACGAGCCGCAGCGCGAAGGGCGACATCGCGAGCATCTCGCGACACCATGCGACGGTCTCGTCCTCGAGCTCGTCGAGCGGCACGACGGTGTTGACGAGGCCCATCTCGAGCGCCTGCCGGGCGTCGTACCGGCGGCAGAGAAACCACATCTCCTTCGCCTTCTTCGGCCCGACGAGCGACGCGAGCAGCCCGGCACCGAAGCCGCCGTCGAAGGAGCCGACGCGCGGCCCGACCTGGCCGAAGCGCGCGTTGTCGGCCGCGATCGAGAGGTCGCAGACGAGGTGCAGGACGTGCCCGCCGCCGATCGCGTAGCCCGCGATCATCGCGACGACCGGCTTGGGCAGCCTGCGGATCTGGACGTGCAGGTCGGTGACGTGGAAGCGGCCGACGGCGCCGGGCTTACCGGGCTCGCTGAGGTAGCCGGTGTCGCCGCGCACGTTCTGGTCGCCGCCCGAGCAGAAGGCGAGCCGGCCCTCGCCGGTCAGCACGATGACGCCGACGGACGTGTCCTCGCGCGCGCGGGTGAGCGCGTCGGAGATCTCGACGATCGTCTGCGGGCGAAACGCGTTGCGGACCTCGGGCCGGTCGATCGTGATCTTGGCGATGCCGTCACCGCTGAGCTCGTAGCGGATGTCGGTGTACTCGCCGGCGGACGTCCAGTCGACTGCCATGGCGTGCAGGCTACTTTCACGGCATGCTCGTGGACTCCTGGCTTCGCCGCGCCGCCTCCTCGCGCCCCGGCCACGTCGCGCTGCGCGCCGACGACGGCGCGCTGACGTACGCGCAGCTCGATGCCGCCGCGACGCTCGCCGCCCGGCGCCTCGGCGCGCTCGGGGCGGGCCCCGGCGACCGCGTCGGTATCGCGCTGCCCGCCCGGCGGGCGTTCGTGGAGACGCTGCACGGCTGCATGCGCCTCGGCGCAGTGGCCGTCCCGATCGACCCGCGGCTGCGTCCCGACGAGCGGCGGCTGCGGACTGCCGGTTGCGCCGCCGTCGTCACCGAGCCGCTCGACGGGCTCGCCGACGAGGGCGCGCCGCTGACGGACACGCACGACCTCGACGCGCCCGCGATCGTCGTGCACACCTCCGGGACGACGGCCGGCCCGCGTGCCGTCGAGCTGACGTACGGCAACTGGCTGTGGAGCGCGCTCGGGTCCGCCGTGGCGCTCGGCGTCGATCCCGCGGACCGCTGGCTGTGCACGCTGCCGCTGGCCCACGTCGGCGGCCTGTCGATCCTCCTGCGCAGCGCGATCTGCGCGACGACGGTGATCCTCCACGAGCGCTTCGACGCCGAGGCGGCCGCCGACGAGCTCGCCACCCGCGCGACGCTCGTCTCCGTCGTGCCGACGACGCTCGCGCGGCTGCTCGACGCGGGCCTGCGCCATCCGCCGGCGCTGCGGGCGGCGCTCGTCGGCGGCGCGCCGATCCCGCCCGCGCTGATCGAGCGCGCGACCGCCGCCGGCGTGCGCACGGTCGGCACGTACGGCCTGACGGAGGCCTGCTCGCAGGTCACGACCGGCGGCCCGCCGCTCTTCTGCACGCGCGTTCGGATCGGCCCCGGGCGCGAGATCCTCGTCGCCGGCCCGACCGTCGCGCCGGCCGCGCTCGCCGCCGACGGATGGCTGCACACGGGCGACGAGGGCGCGCTCGACGAGGACGGCAACCTCACCGTCACCGGCCGCGCGGGCGACACGATCATCACCGGCGGCGAGAACGTCGCGCCGACGGAGGTCGAGGCGGTCCTGGCCGGACATCCGGCCGTCGCCGAGGCCGCGGTCCACGGCGCGCCGGATCCAGAGTGGGGCCAGCGCGTCGTCGCCACGGTCGTCCTGCGGGACGACCGGACCGCAACAGAGGATGACCTTCGGGGTTATTGTCGTGTCCGGCTCGCCGGGTACAAGGTGCCCCGAGCCATTCGTTTTGCCCCCGAGCTGCCGAAGACGGTCTCAGGGAAGCTGTTGCGCCGATCGCTGGAGGAGTGAATGCCACACCTGGGACGCCGTCACTGGTCGACAGCCGCCGCTGCGGCGGTGGCGGTGCTGGCCGCACCGGCCGCGGCGCAGGCTGCGACCTACACCGTGGCGACGGGCAACGGGCCGTGCGCCGCTCCGGCTGATATCGCCTGCGGCTCGCTCGCCGAGGCCGCGGCGGCCGCGACGGCGGGCGACGTCTTCAACGTCGCGCCGGGCACCTACGACGCGGCGACGTTCGCAGCCCCGGCCGTGACGATCACCGGCGCGCCGGGCGTCGCGATCAACGGCACGATGACCTTCAGCGGCAACGCGCCCGGCCTTCCCTCGAAGCTCGAGAAGGTCGCGATCAGCCAGCCGGTCGGCAACGCGCCGGGCATCTACGTCAGCGGCACGGCGGGCCTCCAGCTCCTCGACGCCGCGGTCGTGAGCGCGAACGGCGACGGGATCATCATCACCGGCGGGACGGGCAACACCATCATCCGCACGCTCGTGGGCACCGGCGGCCAGGTGACGAGCGCCGTGCGCGTGACGTCGACCGCCGGCACGCCGCCCAAGGGGCTGCTGCTGGAGTCCTCGATGCTCACCGGCGGCGGCGCAGGGCTCAGCGCCAACACCGTCAACAACGCGGTCCAGGCCGGGGCCGGCGACATCGCGATCACGGCGCACCACCTCACCGCGGCGGGCTCGACGAACGGCATCTCGCTGGACTCGAGCACCGCGCAATCGCTCCTGGCCGGCCCGGTGGGCAACATCATCGCCGACGTCGCCGACTCGATCGCACTGAACAACAAGACCAAGCGCTACGCGGTCCTCGCGCCGAACGAGGCCGTCATCAACGCCACTCGCACGATCCAGGCCGCCGATCCGAACACGCTGTTCGCCGACGCTGCCGGGCGCAACTTCCG
>DASWQM010000155.1:0-6901 GCA_036403675.1 Solirubrobacteraceae bacterium
ACAAGATCGAGGGCTACACGAAGGGCACCGTCGTCCTGGCGACGGTGTTCGGCGACGTGCACGACATCGGCAAGTCGCTCGTCAACACGATCCTCACGAACAACGGCTACACCGTCGTCGACCTCGGCAAGCAGGTGCCGATCTCGTCGATCCTCGAGGCGGCGCAGGAGCATGACGCGACGGCGATCGGCCTCAGCGCGCTGCTCGTCTCGACGTCCAAGCAGATGCCGCTGTGCATCGAGGAGCTGCACGCGCGCGGGCTCGAGTTCCCGGTCCTCATCGGCGGCGCCGCGATCAACCGGGACTTCGGGCTGCGCGCGCTGTACCCGAAGGGCCGCGAGTCCGACGAGATCTACGAGCCGGGCGTCTTCTACTGCAAGGACGCCTTCGAGGGGCTGCACAAGATGGACCAGCTCATCGACGAGGAGGCGCGCGCGGCGCTCGTCACGAAGACGCGCGAGGCGGCCGAGCACTTCCGCAGGTACGGCAAGGACCCGCCTCCGCTCGTCACCGACGACGCATCCGTGCGCTCGGCCGCGCGGACCGACGTGCCCGTCCCGGAGCCGCCGTTCTGGGGTGCGCGCGAGATCGAGGTCCCGCTCGACGAGATCTTCCCGCACCTCGACACGCACGTGCTCTTCAAGCTGCACTGGGGCGGGCGCGGCGTGAAGGGCGACGCCTGGCGCCGGCTCGTCGACGACGACTTCCAGCCGCGCCTGGAGCGGATGTGGGACGAGCAGGACTACCTGCACCCGCGCGCGCGCCTGGGCTACTTCCCGTGCTACAGCGCGGGCAACGAGGTCGTCGTGCTCGATCCCGACGACCGCGAGACGGTGCTCGAGCGCCTCGTCTTCCCGCGCCAGCCCGGGCACCACCGGATCTGCCTGGCCGACTTCTTCCGCCCGTCTGAGAACGGATCCGCACCCACCCAGCTCGACGTCGTCGCGCTGCAGGCCGTGACGGTCGGCCCGGAGGTGACCGAGGTCGTCACCCGGCTGGAGGCCGAGGGCGAGTTCGCCGAGCAGCTCTTCACTCACGGACTGGGCGTGCAGGCCGCCGAGGGCACCGCCGAGTGGCTGCACTCGCGCGTGCGCGCGGACCTCGGGATCGGCCCGACCGACGGCCGGCGCTACTCCTGGGGCTACCCGGCCTGCCCGGAGCAGTCCGAGCACGAGAAGGTCTACCGGCTGCTCGACGCGCCCGCCATCGGCCTGTCGCTCACCGGCGGCTACGCCGTCGAGCCCGAGCAGTCGACGCTGGCGATCGTCGCGCACCACCCGCAGGCGGTCTACTTCGGCATGAAGTCCGGCTTCCTGCCGAAGGAGAAGGTGGCCGACGACGTCATCGCCGGCTCGGACCGCGACGCGACGCAGAAGCGCGACCACGACCCGCGCGACGGCCCGCCCGAGGACGAGCCGGCGCTCGCGGCGGACGCGCGGGTATAGCTCACGTGCGCCGCTTCTTCTTGCGCCTGCGCTTGGGCCGCGGCATGTGCGCCTCGCCCGCGCGGACCGCCTCGCGGATGCGCGGGTAGGTGCCGCAGCGACAGACGTTGTGCATCTGCTCGAGGTCGGCGTCCGAGACCTTGCGGCCCTTGGCCTGGGCCTCCTCGACGAGCGCGACCGCGGTCATGATCTGGCCCGGCTGGCAGTAGCCGCATTGCGCGACGTCGACGTCCAGCCACGCCTCCTGCATCGGGTGCAGTTCCTTGCCGACGGTCGCGGGCAGGCCCTCGATCGTCGTGATCCTGTCCGATGAGCGGATGAGCGAGATCGGCACCGAGCAGGGGTTGAAGGCCTTGCCGTTGATGTGGCTCGTGCAGGCCTGGCAGACGCCCAGGCCGCAGCCGTACTTCGGCCCGTTGACGCCGAGCATGTCGCGCAGCACCCACAGCAGGCGCACGTCGTCCTCGACGTCGACGCTCACCCGCTTGCCGTTGAGGATGAAGGTGTGGACGGGCATCCGTCAGCTCCTCGTCTTGGCGGTCGTCGTCTTCGTGCGCTTCTTCGTGGCCTTCCGCTTCCTCCTGGGCCGTTTGAGGCCGGCCTTCTTCAGCCCGTCCGTCGGCGACTGCGGGATCGACGGGATGTTCGGCGACACCTCGAAGTCCAGCGCCGCGGCGTGGTTGATCGGGAACTCGGTCGGCATCGTCCCGGTCGCCTTGCGGTACGCGCAGGCCACCGCCGCCATTGTGGCCGCGACACCGAACTCGCCGGCCCCGCCGGGCTCGTTCGTCGTCTGCGGCATGACGATCACCCGCAGCTCGAGCGGCATGTTCCACTGGCGCGTGTAGTGCGCGTCGTCCCAGCTGCCCTCGAGGAAGTAGCCGTCCTTGAGGTGCAGGCTGTAGCTCAGCGCGTTGGCGATGCCGTCCATGACGCCGCCCATCATCTGCGCGCGCAGGCCCAGCGGGTTGATCGGCAGGCCCACGTCCACGACGTAGACGACCTTCGTGACGCGCGGACCGGAGTACCCCTTCTCGATCTTGCGGTTGACGGTCTCCGGCCGTGTGTCGAGCTCGACGAGGCATGCCGCGCGGCCCGTGTACTCGTGGTGGACGGCGACGCCCTGCGCCACCCCCGCCGGCAGCGACCTGCCCCACCCGCCTTCCTGCGCGAGCTTGTCGAGCACGGCGCGCATGCGGTCGTCCTTGGCGAACTCGCGCCGGAACGCGAGGCGGTCCTTGCCCATCTGCTCGGCGACGCGGTCGATCACGAGCTCGGACGCCGTGCGGACGTCGGGGCTGTAGATGTTGCGCACGCTGCTCGTGTTGAACGTCTGGATGTCGTAGACCTCGTTGAGCAGCTGCGTGACGACCCCGAAGTCGTACGGGATGTTCTGTGTCAGCGTGAAGATCGTCGTCGAGAACTGGACGAAGTTCTGCAGCGGCAGTTGCGCGTCCACGGCCGTGATGGCATCGCCGAAGCCGTGCGAGAAGTCCGTCGCCACGCTCGTGTGGCGCTGGTCGTGGGAGATGACGTTGTTGCCGAGGTACGTCATCCGCACGCGCGACGTGGCCATCGGGTGCACGCGTCCCTGGCGGAAGTTGTCCGTGCGGTGCCACATGAGCCTGACGGGTTTGCGGAGCACCTTGGATATCGCGGCCGCCTCGTACGCCGCGTCGGCGAAGAGGTGACGCCCGAACGAGCCGCCGCCCTCCGTGACGTGGAGCTTGACCTTCGCGAGCGGCATCTTGAGGATCGTCGTCGCGATCAGCCCCTGCACATGGATCGGCGACTTGCAGCACGACCAGATCTCGGCGCTGTTGGACCGCACGTCGGCGATGGCGCAGTTGGTCTCCAGCGGATCGCCGGGACGGAAGTGGAACGTGAAGACCTCCTCCACGGTCTTGCCCGGCAGCGCCGGCGTCAGCGGGAGCTCGGCCTTCCTGAGGTCCGCGAGCACCGAAGCGTCGGACTTGCCCGGGGCCGTGCCCGCGCTCCAGGAGACCTTCAGCGCGCGGATCGCGTCGATGCACTGCCCGAACGTCTTGCCGCGCACGGCCACGCCGCCGGGGACGTACGTGGAGTGCGGGATGATCGCGACGTCGGTGATGCCCGGCATCGCCTTGACGTCGGCGGCGTTGCCGATGCCGAGCGCCGTGCCGTTGATCGTCGGCGCGCGGCAGACCATCGTCGGCAGCGCGTCGGGGACGTCGAGGTCCATCGCGAACTGCTTCTCGCCGCGCACGATCGCCGGGCCATCGATGCGCCGCTGATCGGTGCCGATGAGCTGCAGCGCCGCGCGCGTCTTGAGCTGCGGCGTCACGACCGCCGAGCGCGTCACGGCGGCCTTCTTCGCGAGCGCGCCGTACGTCGCCGAGCGCCCGTCGCGCGCGCTGATCACACCGGCGCGGGCGGTGAGGTCCGAGACCGAAGCACCGAGCTCGGCCGCCGCCGCCTGCATGAGCTGACCGCGCGCCGTGGCGGCCGCCGCGCGCACCGGCGTGAAGATCGAGTGCATCGAGTTCGACCCGCCGGTGAGCTGGTTGAAGAGCAGCTCCGGGCGGGCGTCGGCCAGCGTGATCTTCACGCGGTCGATCGGGATGTCCATCTCGTCGGCGATGATCATCGCGGTCGCCGTCGTGATGCCCTGGCCGACCTCGGCGCGGTGCAGGTCGAACGAGGCCGTGCCGTCGCTGTTGACGCGGACCGACACGAGGTTCGCGGTCGCGGCCGCGGCCAGGTTGAGCAGGTCGCTGAGGTCGAAGGCGTCAGACGCCTGGATCGTCGGGATCGCCGCCTCCGCCGGCTCGGCCCACCGCGCCGCGGCGACGAGCGTCGGCGCCGCGATGAGGTAGCCCATCATCCGCCGGCGGGTGATCCCGCCGGCGGACTCCCGGGCCGAGATCCGGTCACCGGCGACCGGGTCGGTCGCGGCGTCCCCACGGAACTCGAGGTCAGTCATCTCTGTCTCCTGTTCTTGACGACATCCGTCACTCACCCGCCGGTGCCGAGGCCGTCGGCGACGTCGCTGCCGTAGTTCGCCTCGACGGGCTTCAGGAAGCCGTCGACGGACGGGTCGATCCGCGTGATGAGGCTCTTCGTGGAGGGCGGTGCGCCCTTGTCGGTGTAGGTGACGTCCGGCGTGATGCCGCCGAGGTCGACCGTGCCGAGGCTCTGCTTGGCCTTGAGGATCCCGGCGCGCGAGAGGTCGCCGTCGCCGATCGCCTTCCTGAGGATCGCCGCCTGCACCTTGCCGGCCGCGTAGGCCAGCGCGAAGTAGATGCTCGGCGGCGCGCCGGCCTCGTACTCGTCGTGGTGGGCGACGACGTCCTTCATCCCCGGTGCGTTCGGGTCGCCCCACGCCGCCGAGAACGACGTCACGAGCGCCCCCTTCAGCGCGGGCGCGATCGGCGTCGGCTTGGCCTTCAGCGAGCCGTCCTTCGTGATGAGCTGCTCGAGGAACGCCGGCCCCTGCAGGATCCACTGCGGCGCGAAGCCGAGCGTCGCGGCGGTGCCGATGATCGGGCCCGTGCTGCTCGGCAGCGCGACGACCACGACGGCCTTCGCCTTGGCGGCCTTGAGCTTCTGGATCTGCGCCGTGAACTCGGTGTCGCCGGCCTTGAAGGTCTGCCGGCCGACGTCGTCGAACCCGAGCTTGCTCGCCGCCGCCGTGTAGCCGCGCAGGCCGTCCTGGCCGTACTCGTCGTTCTGGTAGATGATCCCGATCTTCGGCTTCTGGTCGCCGTGCTTCGTGTAGTAGTCGAGCGCGTTGGCGATGTCGTAGCTGTAGGGCGTGCCGACCGGCGCGATGACCGGGTCGGCGCCCCAGATCGAGTCGAACGACGCCGGCGTCGTCACGAGCTTGTCCTTGTCGACGAGCGCCTGGATGGCCTTCGTCGGCGGGCTGCCGAACGAGTTCAGCAGCGCGACGTCGTCGCGGATCGCGCGGTAGATCTGGACGTGCTGCTGGGGCTGGTAGCCGGAGTCCTTGATCGTGAGGCGGACCTTCCAGCCGTCGATCCCGCCGTCGGCGTTCAGCGCCTTGAAGAACGCGCGGTGCCCGGCGGCGACCGGTTTGCCCAGCGCGCTGGCCGGACCGGTCAGCGCGTTGATGTCGCCGACGCGGATCGTCTTGGCGGCGACGTCGACGCCCGGACCACCTCTGACGGAGCCCGAGGCGCCCTTCCCGCCGGCCGAGCCGTTGCTGTTCGAGCCCGAGTCGCCGGTGCCGCAGGCCGCCACGACGAGGCTCGTGGCGATCACCGCGAGCGGTGTCGTCAGGGACAGTGGACGTCTCACGGATGTGCCTCCTCAGGCGTTGTGACGGTGAGCTTCGAAGCTCTGGATCCCGCGCCGCTGCCGTTGCCGGAGCGCCGCAGGCGACTGGCGATCCCGAGGAGCCCGCGCGGTTCGAAGCTCAGGAACGCGACGATCAACAGCCCGTAGGTGATCGAGGTCAGGTCGCTTGCGGAGAGCCCTCCCGACCCCTCCGCCGGCAGGAACGGCAGCTCTTTCAGCAGCGACGGCAGCGCGAAGACGACCGCGCACCCGAGCAGCGGCCCGGCCGTCGTCCCGAGCCCACCGACGATCACGGCGGCGATGAACTGGATCGACATCAGCAGGCTCCACTGGCCCGGCTGCGCGAACGACAGGTACGAGGCGTACAGAGCGCCACTGACGCCGGCCATCGCCGCCGACACGACGAACGCCGTGACCTTCAGGCGCCCGACGTCGATGCCCATCACGCCGGCCGCGGCTTCGCGCTCGCGCAACGCGACCATCGCGCGGCCGGCGCGGGTGCGCCGCAGGTTCCACGCGAACGCGGTCGCCGCGGCGAGCAGGATCAGGGCGAGGAAGTAGTAGAGGCCGCTGGAGTCGACGGTGATCCCGCCGAGGTGCAGGACCTGGCCCGGCGAGAAGTCGAAGGACCCCAGCTGCACGGCCGGGAAGGCGCGGCCCTGCGGCCCGCCGGTGAGCCCGTCGGCGTTGAAGAACACGTGCTGGGCGATGAAGACGAGGCCGAGCGTCACGATCGCGAGGTACAGGCCGCGCAGGCGCAGGGCGACGGGGCCGACGATCGCGCCCAGCAGGGCGGCCATGACGCCCGCGGCGGGGATCCACACGAACGCGCTGACGCCGTGATCGGCGCCCAGCACCGCGCCGGTGTAGGCACCGACGCCGAGGAAGGCCGCGTGGCCGAGCGAGATCTGGCCGGCGTAGCCGGTCAGGATGTTCAGGCCCGGCGCGCCGATCGCCGCGATGACGACGAACGGCGCGGTCGACCGCTGCGCCGCGCGCAGCGCGACCATCGCGCGGCCCGCACGCGTGCGCCGCAGGTTCCAGGCGAAGGCCGTGGCGGCCGCCAGCAGGATCAGCCCCAGGAAGTAGTAGAGGCCGCTGGAGTCGACGGTGATCCCGCCGAGGTGCAGGACCTGGCCCGGCGAGAAGTCGAAGGA